>JAFGHE010000228.1 GCA_016930295.1 Sedimentisphaerales bacterium | reverse complement strand
GGCGGTCGGCACCAGCCGGGGTTTGGTATCCGTCAGCGTGCCTGTTGAAGGGATCTCCACATTCATCAATTGCTCAAGGGACATTTCAGCGTAATCGTCCGGATCCTGCGGTGCGGTATCTGCCGATGTTTCCTGTCCCAACGCCAGGGGCACAATCGGAAGAAGAAAGGTGAACATAATTATCAGATATAATATTTTTATTTCTTTTTCCATATTCCCTCTTTTACATATCTTGCTCTTTTCCGGGTTTATGAAAAGCATACAACCGGGTGCATAATTAATGTGATACTGGTTTAAAAATAATCGGTATGTGGATTTGTAGGGATAAACAGAAAAATAATTTTTTAACCCGGCGGTACTGAATATACCAGTAAAGAGGGAAAAACAGCGATATTAGACTAGTAAAACGAGCAGACTGACAAAACGTGTTTCCCTGTCTCGGCCGTTTTATTAATCAACCGTAAAACGTCTGATAATCTGAATGGTCAGAAGAAGAGAGCGACCACGGAGGGTCGCCCCTGCGAGGGAGAGGCTTTCCGAATTACACCTTTTTTAGTACGACGATGGCGGTGTCGTCGAAGCGGTCGGTGAGGCCGGTGAATTTTCTCATGGTCCAGAGGATGTTTCGTGCAGCCTGGGAGGCGGTCAGGTTCAGGGAGGCCAGGGCGGCTTCGATGACGCGGTGGCGTCCGAAGGCTTCGCGCTGGAAGTTGACGGCCTCGAACAGACCGTCGGTGAACATTAATAACATGTCGCCGGTCTTTAATTCGATCCGGCTCTGTTCAAAGGCGCTGTTTTTGTCGATACCCACAATGGTGCCGCCTTCCGAGAGTTCGGTCACGCTTTTATCCTGAGCGCGGATCAGCAACGGAGGTTCATGGCCGCAGTTACAATAGGTAAACTCCCAGTTGGCCACGTCCAGGGATCCACAAAAGACGGTGGCAAAATCACCTCGCTGGACATCCCGGCAGAAGGAATGATTGGTGCGTACCACCAGTTCTGCGACATCGCAGACGGTTTCGGCATAGGCTCTCAGGCTGGAGCGCAGGGCGGCCATGGCCAGTGAGGCCGCGACGCCCTTGCCCATGACATCGCCAATCGCCAGGACGAGGTGTCCCTTACGGCAGGTGATGAAATCATAAAAATCGCCACCCACCTCGTAGCAGGGCACATACAGGCCGGCCAGGTCCAGGCCCGGCATGTCCGGTGCATTTTCCGGGATCATGTGGCGCTGCACCACGCCGGCCAGGCGGAGCTGCCGGCCCATGCGTTCGGCTTCCAGGGCCTCGGCATACAGGCGGGCATTAACAATCGCGGCGGCGGACTGGGAGGCCACGGTCTGGGCCAGAGACACTTCCGAACTGGAAAATTCACGCGGCTTTTTGCTGTATAAGCGCAGGATTCCGATTCCCTTGTCTTTATATAACAGACCAATACTGAGGCTGCTGATAACACTCTCTTTTATTACCTTTCTGTGATAACGCTGAAAATGGGGGTCCGTGCGCATATCCGCTACAATGACGGGTTCGCCGTGCAGAGCCCGGCGGTTGAGGATACTTTCGCCGGCGGTGACGGGTCCTTTATTTTTATATTCATCGCTGAGTCCGTAGGTCGCCTTGAGGACCAGTTGGCCGGATTCTTCATCCAGCAGGCGCAGGCCCGCCGCATCCACGCCGAGGGCCTCGGCCACGGTTTTAACCACGATTTCCAGAACCTGCTGCAGGTCCATGGGCCCGGTCAGCAGCCGGCTGGTTTTATGCACGCTGGTGAGGTCCTGGTTGAGCTGGCGCACCTTGCGGTCCAGCCTGCCGACTTCCTGGACGACATTTTTGTTTTTATTGGGGTGTAATTTTTTCATTCCTTTAGCCATCCCCGGCCTTTATCCTTATCCTAACACTTATAAAACGATACTATAACTATATATTTCCGGCCTGTCAAGGAGGGAATTGACAATTTGTCCGATCCGCTCTATGATGAGTGTCATGTTCTGGGTAAAGCTGTGTTATTACAGGAGATTTTACCATGGCAACAGAAAAGAACTGGCAGTCACGATTGAAGCAGCCGCAGGACGAACTGGCGGTTGACTTTGTGGAATCACTCAGTGTGGATACCCGGCTCTATAAATACGATATCGCCGGCAGTATCGCGCATGCTCAGATGCTCTCCGAGCAGCACCTGATGACCCGGGATGAGTTCCGCCAAATCAAGCAGGGTCTGACCGAAATTGCCGAAGATATCGACAGAGGCAAATTCCGGTTCGATAAAAAATATGAAGACATCCACATGGTGATCGAAGCAGCCCTGATCAAGAAGATCGGGGACATCGGTAAAAAATTACATACCGGTCGGAGCCGGAACGACCAGGTTTGTCTGGATATGCGATTATGGATGCGGGACCGGATCGCAATCATGACCGAACTCATCACGGATTTACAAAAAGCTCTTATCAAACGTGCCGGTTCGGATCAGGGAAAAATCGTGATGCCCGGGTACACGCATCTGCAGCGGGCCCAGCCGATACTGGCCGGCAGCTACCTGCTGGCGTTTGTCGAGCAATTACAGCGTGACCGGGAACGCTTTGCAGACTGTTTCAAGCGGGTAAATGTATGCCCGCTGGGCAGCGGAGCACTGGCCGGCAGCAGCCTGCCCCTGGATCGGGCACGTGTGGCGGAGATTCTGGGTTTCAACCAGATTACCCGCAACAGTCTCGATAGTGTCAGTGACCGTGACTTCTGCGCGGAATATGTCTTTGCCGCCGGCTTAACGGCCATGCACCTGTCGCGTCTGGCCGAAGACTGGATTATTTATTCCAGCAAGGAATTCTCCTTTATCCGGATTGACGATGCCTTCTGTACCGGCAGCAGCATGATGCCCCAGAAGCGTAATCCGGACCTGCTGGAATTGATACGCGGCAAGTGCGGGGGTATCTACGGCAATCTTATCGCCCTGCTGACCATGCTCAAGGGCCAGCCGCTGGCGTATAACCGGGATATGCAGGAAGACAAGAAGCAGCTATTTGACGCCTCGGACTGCCTGGAGGGGTGTCTGCAGATGGCTGCGGCCATTGTGGCCCATACCCACTTCAATCGGGACCGGATACTCGCTGACCTGGAAGACGGATTTTTGGACGCCACGGCCCTGGCCGAATACATGGTGAATAAAGGCGTCCCATTTCGTCAGGCCCATCAGCTCGTGGGCAAGCTGGTCGCTCACTGCGAAGTGAAAGACCTGACCCTGATCGAGCTGCCCCTGGAACAACTGCAACAGGCGTGCGAGAAGATCGAAAATGATGTTTACAGCCATCTCTCGGCCGCCAACGCAGCCGCCCATTACGCCACCGCGGGCGCCGCCGGCCAAAAACAATTACAGGACCAGTTGGAATATTGGAAGAATAAGATGTAGGGGCGGGCTAAAATGCCCGCCCTCGGGCAAGAGAATTGCCGCTGGAACGAGACTGGAACGTACCTTAAAAAAAATAACGTCTTTAGGGCGACCACAGAGGGTCGCCCCTACCGGCTATTCGTATGCCAGCCGTGGCCTGAATGTAGGGGCGGGCCGACGTGCCCGCCCTTGGGTAATAGAACGGCAACTGGAAATGATATAAGAACGCATCGTCAATATGGAACGTTAAGAGGGCGACCACGAGGGTCGCCCCTACGTGTTCACATGGAACAAATGTACGATTCTACAAAACACAATCGGAGATCCATACGCTTGCCGGGTTACGATTATTCCCAGCCGGGATTATACTACGTAACCAATTGCACACAGCATAAACTATGCCTGTTTGGTAAAATTGTTGATGGAAAAATGCTTCTAAATAAAGCGGGACAAATAATTGAGGATTTCTGGCTTAAAATAGAGGATCAATTCGAAACGGTCGAATTGAACAAATATATCATAATCCCAAACCAGAAACACCCTGGTTGAAGCAAAAAAGCAAAAACCAGCTAAAAGAGGAACCCAACTATCATGAAAAATCCTGAAGTAATGGCATTATGTGAAACCATGGCGAAATTATTAAGAGAAGCAGAAGAAGCCCTGGAAGATGATCCCGACGTTACTAGAAAAAATGCAGATAAAGCATATCTTAAATCAATAGAAATTTTAAGAGCAATAGGATATGATAATAAAGCGGGTTTTGATGTAGCAACTGACTTACTCCTCGATTATCCAACACGTTTATCTGCAAGAAATTATGTCGCAAAAATCAAAAAAACGATTAACAATATAATCGATAAAATACCACCAGAATATCAACTTCCAAAATTGTAATAATAATATCTGTTTTTTTTGCGTAAATCTGTGACAAAAAATAATACTGAATTTGATTTGATCGACTGGATTCGCCGGCACCGTCATCTGCCGGATGGTGATGACGTTATTACGGATATCGGCGATGATATGGCAGTGGTGCGTCTGGGTGAGGAACGGGTGCTGATTACCACGGACATGCTTCTGGAGAATGTCCATTTCAATCTGGGTGGTCTTGCCAGAGCCCCGGTTGCCACGTTGGAGCAGGTGGGCTATAAGGCCATGGCATGCAGTCTGAGTGACTGTGCGGCCATGGCGGCGGTCCCGTTGGTGGCGGTGGTGGCCGTGGCCTTGCCTCACACCATGAGCATGACCGACGCCCGGAGGATAAACGCCGGGCTTCAGCAGGCGGCAAGAAAATACCACTGTCCCCTCGTGGGCGGCGATACCACCAGTTGGGACAAACCGCTGGCCATCAATGTAACCATGCTGGCCCGAACCGGCCCGACAGACCCGGTACTACGCAGCGGCGCCCAAAAGGGGGATGTCATTATGGTGACCGGGGTCTTAGGGGGCTCCGGCCGGGGTAAACACCTGGAATTTACCCCCCGAGTGCCCGAAGCACTGGCGCTGGCTCAGATGGCCCCTATCCATGCCATGATCGATCTCAGTGACGGCCTGGCCTCGGACCTGGGTCATATCTGCCGGGAAAGCGGGGTATCAGCCGTGCTGAAAGCGGGGGCTATCCCCATCAGTGAGGCCGCCCAGACCGGCAGCGATCCATTAAGCGCCGCCCTGGGCGAGGGCGAGGATTTCGAACTGCTTTTTTGTGTCAGCCCTGAAGATGCAATTAATCTGATGCATGCATGGCCGGAAAAATTTTCATTGCCTATCACCCAAATCGGCAGTATAACAGCATCCAGCGGCGAGCACCTTGTCAGTTTACAACAGAGAGAGGGTCTCATAGAGCCTTTGCAGATTAAAGGCTGGGAACATAAATTTCAGGCGTAAATTATTATGAGTGATATCCAGATAATCAGTAAAAGTGTGGAACAGACCATTGACCTGGGCTTCAAAATCGGCCAGCGCCTCAAGGGCGGCGAGATCGTGGCCCTGATCGGTACGCTCGGCACCGGCAAAACCCATCTGATCAAGGGCCTGGGGCTGGGGCTGGAAATCCTCCAGCCGGACCTGATCACCAGCCCGACCTTCACCCTGATTAACGAATACGAAGGGCGTTTACTTTTATACCACATCGACGCCTACCGGCTGGAAAACGAAAAACAACTGGAAATGCTGGGCTTCGATGAAATCTGCGCCGGCGCGGCCGTGGTGGTTGTGGAATGGGCCGATCTGGTCTGGCCCCTGGTCAACGCCTACCACCCCATGATTATTCACCTGGAACATTTTGGAGAATGCGAACGAAACATCCGCATTGAACATATGCCCGACTATATTCAGATTAACCTGAACACATAAAAGGTCATAATGAGGTAAAAGTAATCACTATTTCTTAACATGTAGAAAGGGGCAGTATTATGAAGCAGTTTTCCCGGGTAAAAACTCTTTCCATTCTGGTTTTGTTCACGCTTGTGTTTGTTTTACCGTGCCAACTTCTGGCCCAGGCTTATCTCAAAGTAAATAAACATCTGGTTGAGGTGTCCGGCCCGGACGGGCAGGGGAATGTGCTGGTGGTGGGTAATGCCGGATCCGTGGAGACCACCAGCCCGGCCCGTGTCGAACTGGTTCATCAATTTACTAAAATGAAAATTCCCATTATTCTCAACGAAGACGGCAGTTTTACTGCGAGTATCCCCGCAGCCGGCGGCGATAAAATCAGGGTGTCGGCCCGCAACACTGAGGGGAAACAATCGTACGGTACCTTCACTGTGCCGGTAAGCACGGTCCCAGTCCCGCCGGTCTATAATCCCCTGACCCGGCCGGCTGTAGCGCAGGTCATGGCGCCGGCCCCCTCTTCATCAAACATAAAATCCTCCCTGTTAATGCCGCCGACGGCTGCGGGCGCAGAAGATGACAAAGACCAGGATAGCATCGGCCTGGCGGTGATTATTACCCTGGTCAACACCAACACCGGCGAGGTGGTGGCCACCCAGCGTCTCTCCGGGCCCACACGCGCGCGACCGGACCAGGAAGACCTCTTCAACTCGGTCGTAGAAAACATACTCGCCAAATGCGCCTCTGTGGTCAAAGCCGAATTCGACCGCCGGAAGATATCTTCCCCTCCAGAAACAAAAGCAATATCTCCCGAAAATAATACTGATGAAGATATAAGTTCAGAGTACACTACAGAAAATTCCCATGCTCATGGCGCCCAAGGGCTTGCCACCACGCCGATATCTCAAACGAATATAGATTCTAAAATGGATACAAAATAGGCATTCCCCATGCTTATGCTCCGCTATCGCTGCGCAAAAGCATGCCACCCGGATTAATTTTTCTGCGCGTAAATTTATTGTTTGCAGTGCCTTATAGGCGGCACTATAATGGGCAGGATTATTTTCTTGAAAATACGGATTTTTATGTCGCAAAAGGGATGCTGTTCGTCACTAACTTATAGAAAGTTAATATTTTAAGCTTCAAAGGTAAATGGAAACATCTGACCAAGAGTTAATTGCCCGATGCCTGGATGGGCATGCGCAGGACTATCGGTTTCTGGTCCAGCGTTATCAGGAGCCGCTGCTGGGGTTTCTGGCAGGGCATCTGAGACGGAGGGACCAGGTGGACGATGCAGCGCAGGAGACGTTTATACGAGCATATGTAAATCTGGGCACGCTGAAAAAGGCGGACTCATTTTTCTCCTGGCTGTGCGGGATAGGCCGGCGCGTGGCTCTGGAAAAGTTAAGAGCGGACGACAAACAGCGGAAGTTAATGAAAATGTCCCCGGTAAAAACCAATCAATCTGTTTCTTCTGATGATTACGAACTGGAAAAGGCCGTGGCGCGTCTGCCGCAGACCTATCAGGAACTGATTCATTTACGCTTTTATTCCGGCTTGTCCTGCCGGCAGGTGGCCCAGAAGCTGGAAATACCCATCAGCACCGTGACCAAGAAACTATCCCGCGCGTTTGTCCTGCTGCGGGGTTTACTCCGTCAGGAAACTGTAAACGGAGATATGAAAAAATGAATTGCTCAGAATTTGCAAACAAACTATACGCGTGGCTGGAAAATCTTCTGGACGAGGCGGAAAAGGTCGAGTTTGAAGAACATCTCAAGCAGTGCCCTGACTGCCAAACCTTGCTGGAGGAATCCCGGCAGTTATACGAGCGACTGCTCTCACGTGGAACTGCCTTTGCCGGGGGGAATCTGCCGGATAAGGTCATGACAACCATTAAAACCAAACACCGCAACCTACCGCCCCGACCTCGGAGTATGAACCGGATTGTTAAATATTCACTCGCCTGTGCTGCTTCACTGGTTATTGGGCTGATCATTGTTTCAATCTATGTGGCTCAATATCATCCTGATCCGCAGGATACCGTGATTATTGGCCAGAACTGTCTGTATGCCAATAATCCGGCCGGGCTGCGCATTCTGGTCAGGAACCATACCGATAATGAGCCCATCGAAAATGCCGAGGTCCGGATCAGCCTGAAAGGCCAAACCGGTACAACCGATCTGGGTGAATACACTACCGGCAAGGATGGCTGCCTGCACAATCTCATCAACATTCCCGACGTGCCGGCCGGCAAGTACACACTTATTGTCAAAACTCAATCGAAGGTGGGTAAAGACCATATTGAAAGACAGATCGAGATTAAACGCCCCTACCGTCTCTATCTCACTACGGATAAGCCCGTTTATCAGCCCTGCCAGACGCTGCATATGCGCGCGCTGGCGCTAAACCGTGTGAGTCTGAATCCGTATGCACAGCAGAAACTAACCTTTGAAATAGAAGATCCCAAGGGCAATAAGGTTCATAAGGTTGAAACTCAAACATCCGATTTTGGTATCGCCTCGGCTGATTTTGATATCGCCCGGGAAGTCAATTTAGGGCGCTATCGGGTGCGAGCTGTTATCGGTGATGTGGAATCGGAAAAGATAGTTTCGGTCAAGCATTATGTCCTGCCTAAATTCAAGATCAATGTGACTACCAATAAACCCTATTACCTGCCCGCTGAAATACTGGAAGGCACAATCAAGGCCGACTACTTCTTTGGCAAGCCGGTCTCCGACGCCCGGGTATATATCACCGGCCGGACCATGATGGAAAAACCCACAGACATCTTTAAGCTCACAGGCAAAACCGACGCCGGCGGCGAATTTACCTTCTCAACCCAACTGTCCGATTACTTTACCGGCATGCCGCTGGCCGGCGGTAACGCCTTCCTCCAGATCGAGGTAAAGGTTAAAGACACTGCCGGGCATGAAGAAACCACCCTGCAGGATCTGGTGGTGGCGTCCCAGCCCATCAATATCCACGTCATGCCGGAAAGCGGCGAAGTGGTGCCGGGCGTGGAAAATATCATTTACATTATGTGCGCCTACCCGGATGGCCAACCTGCCTTATGTCGCGTGAATGTCAATGGCTCTGTCCTGCAAACGGATTCTAATGGGATCGCTGTATATACAACCGTGCCCCATACGGAAACATTATCTTTGGAAATCACTGCCACAGACGATGCATCAAGAAGAGGCTCATTAACCAGGGAAATCTCATCAAGTCCATGGAAACAGGGTTTTCTACTGCGTACTGACAAGGCGGTATATACCAGCGGCCAGACGGTTCAGGCTACCATTCTATCCGTCAACCCACAAGCTACCTTCTTCCTGGACATCATCAAAGATAGCCAGACTATGTTGACCAAAACAGTACCTGTGGAAAACGGCCGAGGAGAACTGCTCCTTGATCTGCCGCCCGGCATCTTTGGCACCTTAAAACTATGCGCCTATACCATCACTTCCGACGGCCAGAGCCGGGCCGATTCCCGCATCATCCATGTCCATCAGGTTAACCAACTGGATATCAACACTTCACTGGATCAGGATGTATACCGGCCCGGCGAATCTGCACACATCAACTTCCAGGTTACCGATCCACAGGGTAATCCCACCCCGGCAGCCCTTAGCCTGACGGCCGTTGATGAAGCCGTCTTCTACGTCAGTGAAAACCGGCCCGGCCTGCTGGAACAATTCTTCCTGACCGACGAGGAACTGCTCAAACCCGCCTACCAGATCAAATTCGCCATCTCCCCGGCCAAACTGCTCAGCGGACAGGAAAAAAACCAAAATCTCGCACAAGCCCTGTTCGCCAGTTCAAACCAAATCACCAAAGATACGTTAAGACTTAAAGACCTGGTAGGATACCTGGAAGAGGGTTTCATTGAATATCTAAATGAAAAATTAGAGGATGGTCGATATGATGAAATTTTAAATGATCCTCAATATGCGCACTTAAGGGATATTATATTACCAGAAACAGACTATACACTCCGAACTGGCACTTTCAATGAGAAACTATCACAAATCCTAGACTTCCGCAAAAGCTATTTTAATATTCTAAACATCAGTTTGATCATATTAATCTCTATTACGCTTTTCGTAGCTTATATTTATGTAATATATTATAATTTCTGTATAATTTTCAGTAAAGCCAGAGATTTGAGCCCCATACCCATTGAGGTATATCGTGCTGCCAAAGGCCTGACTTTTTCCGCTATCCTGCTCTTTGTTATCCCTTTCATAACATATTTTCTCGCCATGGTTATGACGGATGAGATTTTAAGTTTAAGTTCTGTTGGTGATGAAATAGTCATGTGGATAACATTTGGTTTTAATGCAGCTCTGGCTTCTTTTCTGGTCATACGTCAAATAAAGTGGTCACAAACTCTGGTTCGATTTGAGGAAGTCAGCCATCTGGCCTCAAAAGCAATGATAGTACCCATCTTCTTTATTATTCAGTATGTAGCAACGAGAACCATTATAATCATTGATTATTATGCGTCATGGAGCTATTCCAATTATAATTGGGGCTATTATGATTATAATGAGATCGCGATAGTTGCAACTGTTTTATCTACTTTTTTAGTATTTGTCACCGCTACGTATATTGCCAAAAAAATTATAACCGTTTACATGGTAAAATTAAAAGCACCTACTTTAGTGGAAATATTAGTGATTATTGGCATTATGTCAGTTATATTCAGCATTTTGATGCCTTCTCTGGGCGGGGTTAGAATGATGGCTAAGATAAGTTCAAGCCGATCAGAGTTATATTCAGTTGATATAGCTCTTCAAGAATTCGAATTGGAGCATTCTGAGAAAGTGCAGGCCCGGAAGGAGACAGCCTCTCCATCTGCTCCGCGGATACGTAAATATTTTCCGGAGACGCTTTTGTGGCGGCCGGAGTTGATTACGGATGATCAGGGGCGGGCGAGTCTGGATCTGGCTTTGGCGGATTCGATTACCAACTGGAAGATGAGTGTGGAGGCGGTATCCGGCGCGGGCCGGTTGGGCAGCCGGGAAGTGGATATCCGGGTATTTCAGGATTTCTTTGTGGATCTGGATTTGCCGGTGGCCCTGACCCGCAATGATGAAATATCCATTCCCGTCCAGTGTTATAACTATCTGAACCAGTCGCAGCGGGTCAAACTGGACCTTCAGGCAGGTTCGTGGTGTGGTGTTTTAGATAGCACCGTTAAGGAAATCGATCTCCAGCCCAACGAAGTGACTTCTATCATGTTCCGGATCGAGGCCCGGGAGGTGGGCCGGCATAAGCTTACCTTAAAGGCTTACGGCCAGAAGCAAAGCGATGCCGTGCAGCGGGAAATAACCGTGCGCCCGGACGGCACGGAGATTGAATATCTGCAGAATGAACTACTTACCCGTTACGCAGACCATACTTTTATCATGCCGGCGGAGGCGATACCCAACTCGCACAGTCTTGTTTTAAGGTTCTATCCCAGCAAATTCAGTGAAGTGGTCGAGGGACTGGACAATATCTTCCGCATGCCTTACGGCTGCTTTGAACAGACCTCTTCCACTACCTATCCCAATGTGATGGCCCTCCAGTACATGCAGCAGACCCAACAAATTACCCCGGAAGTAGAGATCAAGGCGCGCAAGTTCATCACGGCCGGTTATCAAAGGCTGCTCACCTTTGAAGTTGACGGCGGCGGATTTGACTGGTTCGGTGAATCCCCGGCCAACGAGATTCTCACTGCCTATGGAATCCTTGAATTTTCCGACATGGCCCGGGTCCTTACCATCGATCCGGCCGTCATTGACAGAGCGGTGGACTGGCTGAAATCAAAACAACACTCCGACGGCTCCTGGCACCCTGACCGCTGGGCTCACTCGATGGAACTGGATGGAAGCGATTTACTGGCTACTGCCTATATTGCCTGGTCGCTGGCGGAGGCAGGACAAAGCTCACCGGAGCTGGAAAATGCCCTGAACTATCTGCGGCGTCATATAGACCAGTCATCCCAAACCTATACCCTGGCTCTGGGCGCTAATGCCTTTCTGGCTAAGAACAAGAAAGACCCGGACGGTCTGAATTTACTGGCGGAACTGGGCAGCCGATTCACCGTCAATGATAAAACTGCGTACCTGACTTCTGCCGGCAGCGGGGCCATGTACTCGCGCGGTCAGTGCCTAGATATTGAAACCACGGCGCTGGGGTCTCTGGCCCTGATGAAAGCCGGTCGGAACCCGGAACTGGTGAAAAAATCGCTGACCTGGATCTCACAACAGAAAGACCAGTTCGGCACCTGGCATTCGACCCAGGCAACCATTCTGGCGATGAAGGCCCTGATCAGCGGGACTGGGACAGCGCTTTCTACGGATACGCAAGCTAATATATCTGTTACGGTTAACGACCGGCCCGCCGGAACTATTAATATTACCCCCCAGACCGGTGATCTGGTCCACAGCCTCAGCCTTACTCAGTATGTCGAGCCCGGCAAAAATCTAATCCATATCGAATCGGATCAGGATATGGAAATTCCCTATCGCCTGGCCGGGAGCTTCTGGATTCCCATGCAGGTAGAAATAGCTCAGGAACCCCAGGAACTCGAGATTCATCAGGCGTATGACAAAACGAACCTGGCGGTTGATGATATTTTAACCTGCACCGTCGAGGTTATCAGGAACGGGAAAATCCCGGTCGAGATGGCGATTATCGATCTTGGCATACCGCCGGGATTCAAAGTTGATCCGGGCGCGTTTGAGAATCTGGTCAAAGCGGGGGTACTGGCCAAATACGAGATTACCGGCAACCAGTGTATCCTGTATGTACGCAATATCCTGCCGGGCAAACCGCTGAAATTCAGCTATCAACTCAAGGCCCTCTATCCCCTCCGGGCCCAACCCCCCCCGGCCCGAGTGTATGAATACTACAACCCCTCTAACCAGGCCACCACCCTGGGGGGTATGATTATTGTGAATCCTATTTAAACTCCCCATGCTCATGCTGCGCAAGAGCATGCCACCCTGAAAAATAAGGATTTTATTTTCTTGACCGGTCGGTCCTTTGGGCTTAGAATGCATGGTTTTCCAGTTACAGGAGATTAAATTGGAAGAGGCAATTAACAAGGCTGGCGCCCTGATAGAGGCGTTGAGCTATATCAGGAAATTCAAGAACCGCATCGTGGTGGTCAAGCTGGGCGGCTCACTGATGGAGTCCGACCATTCCCAGCGGGATCTGCTCACGGACGTGGTTTTTATGGCCACGGTCGGGATGCGGCCCATTCTGGTACACGGCGGGGGCAAGAGTATCAGCGCGGCCATGACCGAAGCGGGGATCGAGCCGGAATTCATCCAGGGCCGGCGCTATACCGATGAACGGACCCTGGCCATTGCCGAACATGTGCTGGTGCAAAAGATAAACCGCACCATTGTGGATACCATCAATGAACTGGGTGTCAAGGCCCTGGGCATGCACTCGCGCAGCAGTTGCGTGCTGTTTGCCGAGAAAACGCATTTGCAGGGACCACAGGGTCGTAAAATCGATATCGGGCTGGTCGGCGAGGTCACGGAAGTGAACGCCCACCTGCTCCAGGTATTATGTCATGACGGCACGATCCCGGTCATCGCCCCGATTGCCCTGGACCGCTCCGGCGGCAAGCTCAATGTCAACGCTGACTCCGCCGCGGGCAGGGTGGCGGCCGCGGTGCAGGCGGATAAACTGGTCATGATGAGCGATACCCACGGCATCTACCAGGATCGCAAAGACCCCAACAGCCGACTGTCCCGGCTCAATCGGGTCCAGGTGAATCAACTGGTTGACAACGGCATCATCGCCGGCGGTATGCTGCCCAAGGTACAGGCCTGTCTGACCGCACTCGAGGGCGGCGTGGGCCGAACCCACATTATTGACGGCAGTTTTCCTCATTCCCTGCTGCTGGAAATCTACACGGACAAAGGGATAGGAACCTTAATAACCAAGGAATGATTTTATACTGCCATATTAATCATTATGACCTGTTGGTTAAATGAGTTTGGCATTAACAAAAGTAAAGGTGATTATGAATACCCAGGAAACCATAGCATTATTTGATAAATATGTAATAGGCAACTATTCGCGCATTCCGAATGTCATTGTAAAGGGTGAGGGCAGTAAAATCTGGGACGCGGACGGCCGGGAATACCTGGACATGTTCCCCGGCTGGGCCACCAGCGCAATCGGGCATTGTCCGCCCCGCGTCGTCGCAGCGGTCAAACAGCAGGTGGAAAAACTCATCCACATGGATAACACCTTTTATACCGAACCCCAGGGTCTGCTGGCCAGCATGCTCAGCGAGCGAGCGGCCTTCGGCGGCAAATGCTTCTTTTGCAACAGCGGCGCCGAATCCGTGGAAGCGGCCCTGAAACTGGCACGCCGCCATACGGCAAAAGGCAAATACAAGATTATCTCCACGGAAGGCAGCTTTCACGGACGGACCATGGGCGCCATGACCGCCACCGCGCAGCCGAAAAAACATCAGGGCTTTTTACCCCTGGTGCCGGGCTTTATCTATGTTCCCTTCAACGATATAGACGCTCTCAAGCAAAGTTTTGATGATGAAGTGGCAGGCGTAATTGTGGAGCCGGTCCAGGGCGAAGGCGGGATCCGCATCGCGGACCAAAAATACCTGGAAGCGATCCGCGAACTATGTGATCAGCATGGCGCGGTCGCGATCTGGGACGAGGTGCAATCCGGCATGGGCCGGACCGGAAAATGGTTTGCCTTTCAGCACAGCGATGTCGTTCCCGATATCATGACCCTGGCCAAGGCACTGGGCGGCGGGGTCGCTATCGGCGCTATTATGGCACGGGAAGAAGTAGCCGCTTCCCTGGTGCCCGGCACGCACGCCTCCACCTTCGGCGGCAATCCCCTGGCATGTGCCGCCTCGATAGCAACCATCGAGAGTATTGAAGCGGAAAACATGCTGGAAAACGCCCGGACCATGGGCCGGTACGCTCAGGAAAAACTGAACCAGTTAAAAGAAAAATATAATACCTGTATCGACCACGTGCGCGGACTGGGTCTGATGATCGGCATCCAACTCAATGAGCCCGGGGACGAAATCGTGAAAAAATGCTGGGACAAAGGGCTCAGGATTAACTGCACGCAAGGGTCGGTCCTGCGTTTTATGCCTACCCTGAACGTAACGAGCGAACTCATCGATCAGGCTATTGCTATTATGGATGATGCCTTTAACGAAATTTACAGTCAGGAACGAACAAATGGTTAAACATTTTTTATCAATAAAGGATTTTTCCTCGGAAGAATTAGGCGCCCTGCTGGCTCTTTCCGAGCAACTTAAGCAAATGTATCGTAACGGCGAGCGGGACCTGTGTATGGCCGGCAAGACCATGGTGTTGCTGTTTGAAAAACCCAGTTCACGCACACGTATCAGTTTCCAGGTTACCGCGGCCCAGTTGGACGGCAGTGCCATATACATCCGGCCGGAAGATATCGGCGGCCTGGGCCAGCGCGAACCCATACGTGACCTGGCCCGCGTGTTGAACGGGTATGTCGATATTATCGTGGCCCGGACATTTTCTCATGAAACCGTAGAGGAACTGGCCAATTATGCCACCATACCCGTGATTAATGCCCTGACAGACTGGTCCCATCCCTGCCAGGCCATGGCCGATATGCTGACTATCAAGGAACATTTCGGCAAACTGAAGGGCCTGAAACTGGCCTTTATCGGCGATGGCAACAATGTGGCCCAGTCACTGGCCATGGCTTGTGCCAAACTGGATTTAATCTTCACGATTGCCACTCCGGCAGGCTATGCCTTAAGTCAGGACTTTATGGAAAAGATTTCGTCTGTTGTCGGAGAGGATCAATTCCAGATCCTTACCGATCCCTTTCAGGCGGTTCAGGACGCCGATATCATTTACACCGATACCTGGACCAGTATGGGCCAGGAACAGGAAAAGCAGCAGCGTATGAAGGATTTTCAGGGCTATCAGGTTAACATGGACCTGCTCAAAGCCGCCGGTGCGAACGCTAAAGTCATGCACTGCCTGCCCGCCTATCGCGGGCTGGAGATAACCGACGAAGTCATCGAATCGCCCCAGAACATCATCTTCGACCAGGCCGAAAACCGCCTCCACTTCCAGCGCGCGCTGGTTAAGTATCTGTTGGTACAGTAATTAAGCCGACTGATTATCATCTGCTCTGCTCCCTTGCGACCATTATGTCTGTTAATTATCCATTGTATTACCCCACGTAAGATCATCGATTAATTATCTTGACACACCAGCCCGTTGCGTGGTAATATTCATGGTACATCTTTGGAGACGGCATCTTAAGGAGACTTTTCAAAAATATGATAGGGTCTAAAACCATACTATGGCTAATCTTCACAGACAAAGCAGGTTAAATGTGACCGGCTTTTGAGTGTTGCTGGTTAATCTTTTGGAGGGTTTTAAGATGAGCAAATCAGCTGTCTATTTGAATGGTAGGTGCTTTAATATGTTATCTTACTCGAGATATATCATAGGTTTAGGATTAATATTGGCTCTAACGGGAACGAGCCTGGGTTACTCTGAAAGACAGGCATTTGTCCCGGTTAACGGCCCTCACGATCCTTGCGATCAGGATTTTTGGTGGGTAGGTAAATCTGAGATTGAATTCTTATATCCCCTCTCGAATAGCGCGGCCGGTGTTAACAGATATTCAGGTGCACTATGCGTATATGCTCAGGCTTTTGTAGGAGGTGCAAATGCTACGGCGTCGCAATATGTCTGCTTTACGGTTCCCGAAAAAAGTGTTGTTCGGGCTGAGTTTGAAATGACCTACACCGGCGGAGCGAATATTTATGGATTTGGCTCATTTGCCGGCAGCTACTGGCGCTGGCAGGCAGGAAGACCAAACAGCGACGTAGATTATGGCTGGCATAAGCATAAGATAGATGATCCTTTCAGCTGGAATGTTATTACTGAAAAAATGATGGATATATTAATGCTGGTATTAACTGGTGTGGTACCGGCAGGCGCTCCATTAAAAGATTGTATAAATGCCATGGATAAGCTCAATAGCTTTACGGACCTAGCTAACGCATTTATAACTGAGGTTGAACAATCAAAGTTAAAAACAATCGAAGAAAGTTTTGAATTTATCGCGTTCAAAGGCAGCAATTATCTGGCAGTGGGATTAATGGTCAGCGGTTCAGGTTGTTTAACCGGTGTTGGTTATTCTTCATTGATCGGTCAACTGGAATATATCATTCTATATATATCCAAAGCATATGACAAGGAACCAGATTTTATTATTAGCGGAATAAATGTAGAACCAGAGGATTCCCAACAGAAGTTTGTCCAGCGAGGTAAAGAAGCCCTGATAACTATAGAGCGAGCCAATGCCGGTAAAAGTGATGCAGACGGTGATACTTATTCTCTAAAAGTGCGTCATGCGGAGGAAGATGACTATACTTATATTTTTCAAGACAAAAAAAATT
This sequence comes from Sedimentisphaerales bacterium, assembly GCA_016930295.1. Classification (GTDB taxonomy): domain Bacteria; phylum Planctomycetota; class Phycisphaerae; order Sedimentisphaerales; family SM23-30; genus JAFGHE01. The sequence goes on along the minus strand of JAFGHE010000228.1, from coordinate 7,084 downwards.
CTGAAAAGTTTTTAACCACTGATTATAAGTACGAAACTATAAGTTACACATTCCCCAAAAGAGGTTGGTACTCAATATTTGCCAATGCTGATTCGAACCAAGAACATGAGGAATTAGACGAAACGAACAACTGGATGGAGATAGAAGTTTATGTCAGAGGTTTAAGGCCGGACAAACCCACTGCGCCCACTGTTATTGATTCACCCCCTGATAACTGGCTCGATCGTAACCAGACATATACGATCAGTACAACCTGTACTGATCCTGATGATGACGAGTTATGGTATTTGTTTCGGATAAGGGCGGATAACAGTACTATTTACTACAATCTCAAAGTTGCTGGTACAGATCCCAATACGGGTTGGACACCATCTAACAGCATAACTTTCACGCCGGTAGTGACAGAAGAGTCTTTGTTGCCCTTACCGGCGGCCGGTATCGATGAGGGCACATATTTTCGGGTATTCTCACCTACATCCGGTTATTACATTTCTTCCCGAACCATAGACAGTGATGGTTATACATCAGAGAAATGGTCGGATGAAACCTGGTTTGGGGTTAAATTGAATAAGGTTCCTGCCACTCCAACAATCACAGGCGATTCAAAGGGATTTTCCGGCCGGGGTTTGTCTTATCAAGTACAGAGCTCTGATGCGGAGGGAGATCAAATAGCTTTCCGGTTTGATTGGGATGAAGATAGCTCTCCCACGTGGACAGATTGGTATTACTCTACCAAAGGTGTAGATCAGATTACAGTTTCACACATATTTGAGAATGCGGGCACATATAATATCCGGGTTCAGTCTACGGATTCATATTTGCTTCAATTTGACGAATATCCTGCTTCGACATCATCCACAGCAAGTTTTACGGTAACGATTGAGGATTATATCCCACCTCAAAATGCCATAACTGTCAAGACTATTATTAATACTAAAACGGAAGCATATGATCAACTGCCCCATGCAGGATTTAGATTAAATGGTTCGCCATATACTACCGATAGCAACGGCTACCGTGAAATTGCTGCTGACCCCTGTACTTTCTATACGATTGAATTTGATCTCGTTAGTGGTTGTGACACACCAGCGCCTATAGAAGATATTATTCTAGAAGATTATGAGACAATTGAACTTACGGGATTATACTATCATGACTGGGGAGAAATTGAGGTTGTTTCCAATATTGACTCGCGGGGCTGGATATATGGAAGTGGTACGGCTATGGGTGATAGCCATAGATTTTATAACGGATCGTATTCCGACTACGGCTGGGTAGGTGATTATACTATCTGGTTTGAAGAATATGATCCTTATGATCCCTGTGATTATCGGCTGCCTCAGAATAACGGTCAAACATTGACTCTGACATCGGAATCAATAACGTTTGAGGCCAGGTATATCCTGCCTCCAACTCCTGTTTTAAATGTTACCTATCCGGAAAATTCCTATGATCCGCCCAGTTCATTTGCCCTGGCTAATAAAGATATAGTAACCTTTGACGCCAATGACACGATCATACCGGATCAGCCGACCGGCGGTTATTTTGATCCTCTTACCCTGGATATCATAAGATATGAATTTGAGTTCGGAGATGGGACTACCGAGGTGGAGACAGCCGACTGGACGATGGATGGCACATTTGACGGGGTGGTCAAGCACGTATATGATCGAAGTGGAACATACTATGCCACGTTAACCGTTGTTGATGAATATAATAATTCCAAAACTACTTCATCTCCGCTGGAGGTGTACGTAAAGTCCAAACCTGAGGCAATAATAAATATTGAACCTCCCCGGGCTATTGCGGGGGAGTTAATTCAGTTCGAGGCTTCGGCTACTGATGCTGATCATGCAGATTCTCTGGAGGAATATAAGTGGCATTCCGATATTGACGGTGATTTTTCCATCATTCAAAGTTTCAGTACGTCTGATCTGTCGTTGGGTAAACATACCATTTCTTTAGAAGTCAAGGGTAATGACTGGGTCTGGTCTGAACCAACTAAAGATCTTCTGGATATATTTGAGCCGAAATCATGGCCCATGTTCAAGAAAGACCAGCGACGACAATCATGTCAGATTCCCTATAGTGACAGGATATATGGAAAGCTTGATTATGGCCTTGCGGGAGGAAATTGGCCCTTTCAGGCAGATAGTGCGATTGGAGGATCACCGGTAACCGCCAATCTGGACGGCGACTGGGAAAACGGATTGGAGATCGCATTTGTCTCCACCGCCGGTACGCTCTATGTTATCGATAACACGGGCACCAAAGTTTGGGATCCACCTAAGCCTGTCGGTCCCAGTTATTCCACCCCGGCTATCGGTGATATCGATGATGACGGCCATCTGGATATCGTTGTTGGTTCAACCACCGGTGTTTATGCCTATGATCCCAATGGAGAGGCTTTATATACGTATCCTCCCTCTGCACCATATCCGAATTTTTCCCGATCTTCCCCGGTAATTGCCGATATTGACATGGATATAGACGGGTATGAGGTAGTCATCGGTGCCCGTGACAGTTCGGTTCATGCTATTTGTGCGGATGGCTCAGAATGTTGGAAATTTTCAGTGGGGGGAACCGTATATTTTGACTCTTCTCCGGCCGTGGCGGATATAGATCCGAATATAGACGGTATGGAAACTGTAATTGGTGGAAGTGACGGCATATTATATGTAATCAGTTCACAAGGAGTAGAAATTACTAACTATCCTATTAACGAATCGGGAAATGATAAGGGGATCTACACTACCCCGCTGATTGCCGAGCTGGATCCGTCTGTACAGGGACCGGAAATAGTATTTGGCTCCAATATCGGCAAGCTTTATTGTCTGAATTACAAAGATGGTCTATTATCAGAACACTGGCAATATCCGGCCTCTTCGTTTTTAGATGAGATCAGGTCATCTCCTGCTGTGGCTATTCTCGGTGAGGAAAGGAAATCACAAGTGGTTTTTGGCTGTAATGATGGGACACTATATGTAGTCAATGGAGATGATGGTACATCTGTAAACAGTTACTCATGTCCCGGAGATCCCATGCCCCAGATTCTATCTACTCCTGCTATTGCCAATATAGACACCAAGTTTATTCATCCGGTAAGCGGCGATGTGGCAGAGGTCATCTTCGGTGACACGTATGGAAATCTCTATGCGATAAATTTCAGTTGGGGGACCAACCTCTCCTGGGCTCCGCTGGCTCTGGACCCGAATTATGGAGGCAGCGGTCCGGCTATCTATTCCTCTCCGGCCGTGGCAGACATCAACCATGATCCGGAAATGGAAATTCTTATCGGCGCCAACGACGGCAAAATATATATGATCAAGACCAAAAAGAATCCTGCCATGGTGCCATCGGCGGCTTTTAATACATCTACCACCAGCGGCAACCGACCTTTATCTGTCCTCTTTACCGACCAGTCCACTAATTCTCCCTATGCCTGGAAATGGGACTTTGGTGACGGCCATACTTCCACCGAACAGGATCCTAATCATACCTACGAGGACCCCAATACGTATAATGTCAGCTTAAGGGTAACCAACGCGCATGGTTCCAATACGATTAACTGTGACAACCTCATTACCGTACATCCTGTTCCGGATGCTGATTTTTCGCTGTCACCTATCAGCGGAACCGTTCCTCTGACGGTCGAATTTACAGATCAATCCGCCTATGATCCCACGATGTGGTACTGGACCTTTGGGGACACTGGGTTCAGCGCTTTACAGCATCCCATCCATACCTATACAGAGGCAGGGATATATACAGTCAGTCTGAGAGCTTCCACGGCCTATGGATTTGATACCATAACTAAGACGGCCTGTGTGTTTGTACAAGCTATCCCCCCTATCGCAAATTTCACTCAGAATATTAGTGGTGGAACAGCTCCGTTGTCAGTTGAATTTACGGATACGTCATCTAACGATCCGAATGCCTGGTACTGGGATTTCGGCGACGGAACTACTTCTACCGAACAGCATCCAACGCATATTTATCAGAACGCCGGCAATTATCTCGTCACTCTTACGGCCTCCAATCCAGCCGGCTCCGATACCCTGACCAGCAGCGAATACATATATGTAGATCCCAAAGTCTATAGCTTTATGATTGCGAATATTCCGAATAACGACCAGCCCCCCACTAGTACTCTTGGCTCAACTACTCCTAACAACTTCTCTGCGCCGATATCCACAGTGAATATAACCGAATACTGGGATTGTGTTATGAGAGATCCCTTAGCCCTGGGCATCAACGCGGTCATGGGACCCAAAACCGTCGCTGAATATGTCGGATATTTTATGGATACCAACAATACGGGCAGCAGCGAGCGTGGCAATGACTCTCATTGGGGAACCTATGCCAAAGATATTGAACCTGGTCTGTATGAGTATGTCCGCTGGGATTCGAGTTACCCTTATCTTACTCCGCCACCTTCTCTGCCAAGTCTGAAAAAAGGATATACCTGGCAGCTCGACACCGATTACAGTAGCGGCTGGAATACTTACATAACGGAAATAAATAACGGCAGACCACCGCTGGTCTGCTTCCAATACTGGAATCCTCTCTCTCAAGATATATCTGTTTTAAATCACGACACGGATGAAATGATTAATGTTATGAAATGGGATAGTGTGATTAGCAACTCCTCAAGTGCGTACTTCGCTCCTCCCACAAATGAACAATGGAACCTGGAATCCGGACCATACTGTATCGGCCACACGGTGACCGGGGTGGGATATATTGAAAGCTGGGATCCCGATGGCGACGGCCCGTTGCCGACCAGTAATTATGCCATCGTACACGATAACTGGCCAACCACCGATAAAAATATAGCTATCCCGTGGGAAAACTGGACCGCAGTAATTTCTATCGAACCCAACATCGATTACGACAACGATGGAATCTACAATTACCTGGACAACTGCCCGTATAATTATAATCCCTCTCAGAAAGATACGGACGGCGATGGTCTTGGAAACGACTGTGATGATGACTGTCCGAATCTGGACAGTATGAATCCTGTCAGCCTGACTGACTTTTCCGCACTCAGTAACGACTGGCTCAATAGCGGACCCGGACTTCCCGCTGATCTCAACTCGGATAATAACGTCAATCTCACCGACTTATACATCTTCGCCATATATTGGCTTAGTGATTGTTATGAATAAATTATAATTGGCGAATATTCATCAGAATACCAGTATCACCTCAGTTTGACCAATGGCGGTAATTTTCCGGCCAGACCAACCCGGTCGTCCTTGATAATCAACACTCCGTCAATTCCGTCGATAGCCACGATACGATTCAGGGCCGAATCCACATCGTTAACTGTCTTGACCAGATTCGCCGCCTGCGTCGCTGCGGCATCGGCCAGGGCGGCATCTTTGGCCTTAACTGTTGCCAGATCGCATGCACCCAGACTCATGGAATGCCCCATCTTACCTGATGAAGAACATAGTGCTATTGGTGTATCCTCTGCCTGCAGCGAAAATCCCAATTGAGAGGCTAACAGCGTTTCACCGTAATATAAACTGATAAGCACCGGCTCAACGGTCTTCAGGTAAATATCACCCCCGTTTTCCACAATTACTTCCCGCGCTCCGGCCTTTAAACCAGCCTCGGCTCCTAATTGCGCCATAATACCGGCCACGGCCGCCATGGGTCCGACATCCACCCGCTTTGCCGCTGCCATCATACGCCTGGCCACCTCCGGCGCATCCGGATCACACACAAGCGGCTTCAGCGAGCGCTGAAATTCCGGATGACCTCGGATATAGTCTTCCAGAATATGACGCTGACGCACAATTTCATCGGTAACGGCGTCAAACGCCTCGCAACAAATACGAAAAACCGCCTCCCGATATGTAAACGTTTGATAAATGCGATTAAAACTCATAATGGGTACTAAAACGCCGACGCGCAGGCGACAAACGGGCAGACCCGAATACAGGCCATACACTCAATGCAGTCGGCCTCGTTGTAACCCACCTGGCGGGTGGCCGCATCGCTGATATGCAGGGCCCCGGTGGGACACTGCGGCACGCAGGCGCCGCAATGCGTGCAGCGGTCCTCATCCCGCGTCACGCCCTTGCCGGTAAAGTTGACCGTAACGTTAAAGGTCTTGACATACTCCATGGCCTGGTGGATATCGTCTTCTGTGCCGGTCACATCCAGCACCAGAAATCCTTCCTCCTCCGGTGTCACCTTGGCACGATACACATTGACCACGAGATTATAATCCTTGACCAAATGATATATAATCGGTTTTTCGCACTCGCATTTCGGGAAAAACAGCATCAGCTTTTTGGTAACCGTCTCACTCATAATGTTTCCTCCCTGATTTTCAGAGGTTTCATGGTCGTATCCTGCGGCAGCATGGCCAGGGGCCGACTTATCTGGAAATCGCCGCGCCTTATCTCATCCGCCAGCAGGTTGGCAATTTCCAGCGCCTTGTAATAGCTCGATAAGGAGCCGACCACCACCTCCTTACCCTCAACTTCGATCCGGCCGCTGCGCAACTGCTCATAATTGACCTTACCGATGACCCGGCCGGTGTTCTGGGGATAATCATTACTATAGTCAATCACCGGCGCCAGAATATCCCGGTCACGCACACAGGTTCTCTTCAGGATATTTTCGTTCAATATGGGTATAGGTATTCCGATCCCCAGTGCCAGCGACACGCCGTATCCGCGAAAACTTACACCCCGGACAAACTCCTTGCGCATCTGCTTCATGTCCGCGGTCAGTGCCAGGGTCCCCGCCCCGCCGGTCGGCACACCGCCCGGCGTCCGTTCACCGCCGCCGGCGTGCTGCGTTCCTTCGGCATACACATGTCCATGCGCGCCGGCCAGCCACACCCGCGTCCCGATACCAATAGTCTCATAAAACGGATCGTTAAGCAGGGGCGAAAGCTGGCCTGCCGAACAGTAATTGGCGTTCTTCCGGCCCGGTTCCAGGATCCCCATATACGTATAGATCGTCTCCTGCGAATCGTTGACCGCCACATTATAGTTCTGGTAGCAGTTACGGGGATTAACCATAATGGCCTGGTTCAGATCGTTAATAGTAAAGTAAGTGC
>JAFGHE010000227.1 GCA_016930295.1 Sedimentisphaerales bacterium | reverse complement strand
TTACACACGACAAAAACATGACTAACGGACCCACCTGGTACCAGATAGTCTCTGAATCTTTGCCCAGTAATCGAAGTGATACTAAAAACCAGCCCCCTATCCCCAAATAGATGACCATCAAACAGGTGACGCCCAGATTCGTCAGGGTATTTTGAGTGCCATACTTAATACCCTGTGTTATTGCGCTTAAAAAAAGTGTGGCAAAAAGTATTATAAATATGATGAGAGTTTCATTATCTTGCGGCGACCAGTAAGGCTGCGTAACCAGCAACATAATAACAGGAACCACCAGCCAGACGGCCGGATTCATACCTTTGGCCCATGCCAGACGCGCCATCTCCTGGATTGCTTTGATTAGTATTATGGCCACAAATAAAGTAAAACCTATCCCCCGGAATCCTGCCGAGAGGAAAAAATAATTATGTACGGACAAATACCCTTCCCCCACCAATAACCCTGCCAGGGCTCCGGTCATCAGCAATCCAAAAAATATTCTTTTGGCAACGGTTGATTTCAAAATATATCAAGAAGGAAAAAAGTAATTAATAACCTCTGAAAAGGAATCAGGATCTCTGACCCAGAAATTCCTTACATTTATTCTTTATTCCTCCAAACCGGCGCTCACGTCCGGCGAAGGTCTTAATGGCATGCTGCAAAAGTTCCTGGTTAAAGTCCGGCCAGAAAACCTCGGTGACGAACATTTCCGCATAGGAAATCTGCCATAACAGAAAATTACTGATGCGCATTTCGCCGGCCGTCCGTATCAACAAATCAGGGTCCGGCAATCCTACAGTGTCTAAATAGGAACTTACCGCCATCTCATCAATACCTTCAACTTTAACACGGCCCTCTTTCGCATCCGTCATCATTTTTCTTATCGCCGCGACCAGTTCCGACCGACCGGAATAATTTAATGCCAGGCAGAGCGTCATACCGGTGTTGTTCTGGCTTATCCTGACCGTTTCACGTAATTCCCGCACCACGTTATCCGGCAGGTCTTCTTCAAAACCAAGATGACGTACTTTGACATCATGCTTCATGATCGTGGGCCGTTCCTGGATGAGATACTGCTCATAAAGAGCCATTAAGCCCTTTACTTCCTCGAGCGGTCTTTTCCAGTTCTCCGTACTGAAGGAATAAAGCGTGAGACATTCAATTCCCAGGCGCGTCGCTTCGGTAACAATTCCCCGCACGTTTTTACTGCCGGCACGATGACCCTCCAGACGGGGCAGCCCCTGCACCTGGGCCCAGCGCCCGTTACCATCCATTATAATCGCCACATGCCGGGGCAGCCTCTCTATCGGTATCCCCAGAATAGGATGCCTGTTGTCCTTGTCCGGCTGTATTTCGTTGCTTCTGGTCATATTTATCTTCCAACACTCACAGAACCAATCTCAAACCCATCTAAATCCATACTGCCCTTAAATTCTGAAATCAGTCAATATAAAATGTAACAGGAATCTCAACTTTTTCAAGTGTGTGGTACGGAAAGTGTTTGGGCCCGTCCGGGTCCAACACCTACCATCGTGATGGGTATTCCTAATATGTCTTCCACCGTCTTCACATACGTTTTTACCGCTTCGGGCAGATCGCTATACGAGGTCATTTCACGTAAATTATCATTATAACCCTTAAGCGTGACATATTCACATTCAACATCCTTGAGAACCACCTCTTCGGCAGGGAAAAAATCCAGTTTTTTCCCTTTATGGTGATAGGAAACACAAACCTTCAACTCCTCCAGGCCATGGAGTGTATCAAGATGCTGCATCACAACCTCATCGATGCCGCCGATTTTTACGGCATATCCCACGCAGACCGCATCGAACCAGCCGCAGCGCCGGGGCCGGCCGGTGGTCGTGCCGTATTCATGCCCCTGCTCTCGGATGGTATCGCCAACCTTGTTATCCTGTTCACTGGGAAACGGGCCGCCGCCCACACGCGTGGTGTACGATTTTACCACCCCGATATAACGATCAATGGCCTTGGCCGGCAGCCCGGTGGCCGCCGGGAGCCCTACGGCACTGGAATTACTTGAAGTGACATACGGGAATGTGCCGTGATCCAGATCCAGTAACGTCCCCTGAGCGCCCTCAAACAACATGTTTTTGCCCTGGGCCCAGGCCTTATGCAACAGGTAAGTTGTATCAGTAATCATTGGCCTAATATGGTCCGCCCACAGGCGGCATTTGTCAAATATCTGCTGGGGGTCCAGCGGTTCGGTATCGTTATACACGGCTGTAAAAATCTTATTTTTAAGCTCGACTATACGGAAAACCTTTTCCCTGAGGACATCAAGGTCCAGCAGGTCAGCCACCCGTATAGCGGTCATACGCGTTACTTTATCACTGTAACAGGGGCCAATCCCCCGAACGGTAGTGCCGATTTTGCCCTTGCCCAGCGCTGCCTCACTGAGGCGGTCATATTTCTTATGATATTCCATCACCATGTGGGCCCGGCCGGAGATGAGCAGGTTTTTTTCGCTGACTTCAATACCTCTGTCCTTCAGGCCGGCGATTTCATTAATCAACACCTCCGCGTCCAGAACCACGCCATTGGTTATCACACAGGGAATATTTCCCCGTAAAATACCGCTGGGCAGCAGATGCAGGGCAAATTTTGCCTCATTATCCTCTCGTACCACGGTATGGCCGGCATTGGCGCCTCCGCTGTAACGAATCACCATATCCGCCGATTCACTGAGAATATCGACGATCTTGCCCTTGCCCTCATCTCCCCACTGCAATCCAACCACACATGTATTCATACACACCCTCAAAATGATAATCATCTATATCCGGGAAAGTTTACAAGTCCTTTCCACTCATCATTTACTTTTTTCTTTCTCTTCATACGCCCAGACACCTAGCCTATAACACACAAATTTCGGATATTACCAAATTCCCTCCCCCAGGTCAAATAAATTAATAACCCCTTACAAACAAACACTTTAAAAAGAGTGGCATGCTTACGCAAAGCGACAGCGCAGCTTAAGCATGCTTCGCTCCAACTATGTCGGGTGGCATGCTTTTGCGCAGTGAAACGAAGCATAAGCATGTTGAACAACCCTCATTCCATAAGCGTTGACTTCAACCCGACCTTTACAATCTCCCCCTATTCAGATATATTCCATTTATGAAAATCGCAATGGCACAAATAAATCCGACGGTGGGCGATATAGCCCGAAACACGGGTCTGATCAAGAGTAATATCCATCAGGCCGGAGAATCTGGCGCCCAACTGGTGGTATTTGGTGAACTGGCTCTGGTGGGGTATCCGCCCAAGGATCTGCTGCTCAAGAAACAGTTCATCAAAGATAATCTCATCGCTCTGCAAGACATCGCCGGCGTATGCACCGATTGTGCGGCCCTGGTCGGGTTTGTCGCCCGGCACCAGGGTGATACCGGCAAGGCACTCTATAACGCCGCGGCTCTCCTGATTGACGGCCAGGTTAAATCTGTGTACTACAAGCAGCTTCTGCCCACGTACGATGTCTTTGACGAGAGCCGGTATTTCCACCGTGAGATTTCGCAACAGGTTTTCGAATTCCAGGACACACGAATCGGCCTGACAATCTGCGAAGATATCTGGCAGGCCACGGAACTTACCTCGCGCCCGCTCTACGATATCAAGCCCCTGGCCCTGTTAAGCCGGGCGGGTGTGGATATGGTGATTAACATGTCGGCCTCGCCGTTTGTTATGGGCAAACACGAGTTTCGCCGGGAGCTATTTGGCGGTCTCTGCCGGAACTATCAACTGCCGTTGATCTATGTCAACCAGGTCGGCGGCAACGATGACCTGATATTTGACGGCTGTAGCTGCGCCTTCAACCGGCAGGGCGAACTGATTGCCCAGGCCCGCGACTTTACCGAAGACCTTTTAATCATTGATACGGACTCACGCGAGTCAAACCGTTGCGAAGTTCTCAAAACCGGTATCGCCTCGATTCATGCCGGGCTGGTTCTGGGTCTGCGCGACTATGCAACCAAGTGTGGTTTTAAAACTGTGACACTGGGCCTGTCCGGCGGCATCGATTCAGCAGTAACCGCGGCCCTGGCCGTGGAGGCCCTGGGCGCGGACAAGGTCGTCGGTGTGTCCATGCCCAGCCGGTATTCCAGCGACCACAGTAAAACTGACGCCCAACAGCTCGCCCGGAACCTGGGCATGCAATACCTGACCATCCCCATCGAAAAAGCCCACCGGGCCATGGAAGAAATGCTAAGCGAACAATTCAAAGACCGCACGCCGGACGTCACCGAAGAAAATATCCAGGCCCGCGTGCGCGGCAATATCCTCATGGCCCTGAGCAACAAGTTCGGCCACCTGGTGCTCACCACCGGCAACAAAAGCGAACTCTCGGTCGGCTACTGCACCATGTACGGCGATATGGCCGGCGGCCTGGCCGTTATCAGTGATGTGCCCAAAATGATGGTCTATGAACTGGCCGAATATATCAACCGCGAAAAAGAAATCATACCTTCCTCCATCATCCATAAACCCCCGTCCGCCGAACTCAAGCCGGACCAGAAAGACGAAGATTCCCTGCCGCCTTATGCACAGCTCGACGAAATCCTCAAACGATATGTCGAACAGGAACAATCCACCGCCGATATCATCGCCGCCGGCTTTGACGAAAAAACAGTACGTCGCATCATCCAACTCGTGGACCGCAACGAATACAAACGCAAACAAGCCCCCCCGGGCCTCAAAGTAACCTCCCGCGCCTTCGGCTCCGGCCGGCGTATGCCCATCGCCCAAAACTACCAACCCCGAAAATCATAATCCCAACAACAAAGGTGGCATGCTTTCGCGACAGCGACGGGTGGCAGCGTCTTTGGCGATAGCGAAAGGCGATGGGTAAAATAACTCTTAACCTTATCATCCCGAGCGCAGCCGAGGGACCTGATAAAATAAACTCATCACCTTATCATCCCGAACAAATCCACAAAAAACAATGTCACTAACTCCCCCCACGTAATGCTTATGGATGTCCCACGTGGGACACTGACTTTTTAGACAATTTTTCCTGGAAGGTTTTTCGATTGTCCCACGTGGGACAATCAGAAAACTTTACCCATACGAGATGACAATTCTATATAAAACCATGCTTAAGCTTCGCGTAACCATGCCACCCTTAGATGAATAAATGATAATGTCCCACGTGGGACATTTGTATTTTTTACTAACAATTTTCCTGTGTTTTTACCATAAGCCATGATGACACAAACTCTTACGGGCATCGCCATAACTCCTTGTCCCACATAGTGTTACGTGTGGCTCGTGTAACTTGTTGTTATATTGAGTATTAGAGCGGGCAGAGTGCGTGTGACACAGGCAGTTTTAACCACGAATGGACACAGATAAACGCTCTTAGTCCCGAAAGGGCGATACCGCCGACACATTTTCGTTTAGAATGAGGCATAATTAACTCTATTAATCTAAAAATGAAGGATTGCCAAGAAAAAAGGTTCCTGACACCTTAAATTTCCTTGACACCTTAAATTTCCTCTGCTTACATCCGTCTTGGCGGATTTAAGCATGCTCTTAGTCCCGCCAGAGACGTTTGATAATAGCCCACCAATTTTATTGGTGGGTCTGGACATAAAAACAACTTAAGTCCCGGATGGGACGACTGAAAATTCTCTATAATACTGTAAAGCAATATTATATATATAGAACGGCCAGAATAGGTCTAATACGGGCTTTAACCCATTCTGGTGTCCAACTATAGATATCCATCAATACCTTTCTCCAAAAATCCGCATTCTCCTTAAAATTAGACTTATTTTCACCTTTTAGAAGTCTTTGGATTGCACTTACAGTACTACCACATATAGATGAATGGATTACACATGCGAACAATTGTTGTCTTCTTTCTTCGTCATCACACTGTTCACATTCAAAAGCATAGTAATGTGGTAAATTATATGCCCATTTATCCTGATATCGAGTCTCAATTTCATTTAAGCTATCGAAGATAAGTTCTAATATTATAGAATTAGATTTTCTAAAGGCTGCTTTTCTCCAATCTGAATCATTAATTACCTTCCAAATATCATCAAGAGGTATTTCTTCTGTATATATAATATTCCTTAAATAATATGCAATTAATATCTGATCACCAAAATGTGAACTTGCGAATTTATTTATTATACTTTCAATGCTATCTGTCTTTATAAGCTTTTCAATGCCAATTATAAATGCGTTTAAAAAATTCGTATTGTCATTAGTTTCGTCCAAAATTTTTACATATTTCTTTACTGTGTTTAAAATGGAATTATCAAAAGCATACACCCTCTTAGATTCTTCAATAATTTTATATGGATACACCCCCAAAATTGTACCACTTATTGCATGTTCAAATATCTGACGATCTTCTTTTGCCATAGAAGAAAAGCATAAAGATTCAAAATTATTCCCTAATATAGCCTGCAATGCTAAACTAAAAATGGAATTTGTATTATGCGTCAAAAGTCTAAGTGACGAAGGTTTGATAGCTGGTGATGCAATTCGATCTATCTTGGTGGATATCGCTAATTCAGGCAGAAATGCCTCACTTCTTAATCGCTTAACTTCTTTACTGTTGTAACCAAATAATTTGACTACCTGATTTGCTAACCACCAGGCCTGGGAGGCTATTCTTTCACCTTCCATGAATGGTAAACGAGCTTCAAGGTGGCAACAGTAGTGCCGGGCAATTTCACAAAGCATTCTCCATGATTGCGTCCATTCTAAATCATCCTTCTCTTCATTAGGAATATGAATTATCTCCATAATTTCATGCCATAATTCCTTGTATTTGTCTTTAGGGATTAATTCCGGGTGAGATACAAAGTATATGCATACATGATATCTTACTAATGGTATTTTAAATGAATCTGCCCAGGCCCAAAGGGCAGACCAAATGTCTTCGATATGACCATATTTTAATTGCCAGGCATCAATTAATTGAACGATTGAATACGGAATATCTAAAGGTAAATGACCAAATCTTATGAAATATTCATTCAAGGCGTCATTTATATCCGTATGGTTAGTTATAATCTTGTTTATTTGTTTCTCAATTTCATCTTTTTGTTCTGAAGGTGCCCAAACACCTATCGTAACTGAATCTACTGAAGAAACCTCAGGTCTTATTATTTTTGTTAGGTATTCCTCAAGCCCTGGAATAAAATTACGTTCAATGCATTGATTAACAGCAGCATAATTACAATACCAATCTTCATCAATTAAATCATAAATGACAACAGCAGCGTCTCGCCATTTATTACCATTTGATGATATAAGCGCTTTTTCTAGGTTCTCAAGTTTTTCTTTTGTTTTTTCTGTCAATAAATGAAGTTCTTCATTATTAATACGTTTAAAATAATCCAATATATGACGTCTTGTGTCCACATTTGATGAAAATAAAATTTCTGCCACTTTAATGACCAAGTTTTCAGGAGGTGATGTATTTGATTTATAAAATAGGAGTGGACCTGGAGAAACAGATATTCGGTTTGGATGATTAGAATCCTTAATAATTGGCAAAATATCAGGATCGTTAATATTAGTATTTAATGAAGTCATTATTTTATTTTTTTGAAATATAGTAAGAGTCCTTCCGTTAACACTCTTAATATGATCGATTGCCAGGAGAGCAATTTGCTTTAAGTATTCTTTAATGTCTTTATTATTTTCCATATTGATCAACTACCTCAGCTACGGCTTTGAAATAATCATTTTCACTCATGTTCAAACATTCGGCTAAAGTCTGTAAAGCCTTATTTGCTCTCGATCTTCCTTCTATTTCAAAGGAAAGAGCAAGAAATAAATCAAATATCGCTTTAGAGTGATTTTTACTTATTTCAAGATGTTTATATATCAAATTCTTAGGTAGAGAAGGCATTAATTCCATTATAGTCCAGTTTGTTATTGTTACTGATGTGTTTTCATCGAATTCTTTATCTGCCCACACATCAACTAAAAATCTGGTTATTTGATTTGTCCAACTCAAATATAAACGCAATGCCATAGATATTTTGTTGGTTGTATTTTCTGATCCCGCAAAAAGTCCAGGATCCCTCATACATTCGTGTATATATAGTGCTACCTCTCGTAAATCTTGACCGGGAGGGTGATTCTTATATCTTTTTGCCAAGCATAACAACATATCTTTTGTTGGAACAATAAAACGATATCGCCATTTCATTAGTGTTAAAAAGGCATTTGATAATTTATCAATATTAATCAATCCTACTTCGGATAATTTCAATAATAAACGATCTGTACCAAACGAAGGATGTTCTAAGGAATTATTTTCATTTATTGCATATACCTGTAATACCCTGTCATCCGCCAGTAATGATAAAGAATGTTCTTTAGCAATAAGACAAGGTGCAAAGAATATATCATCTTCTTTCAGTTCTGGAATGGATTTATGAGGCACTTTTATAAATTCGTTACTGTTTTGAATGAGTTGATGAAGATGGTCATTCCATAATTTAAGTTGTTCTTGGGCTTCAATTTCAATATTTTCTCTAGAATTATGTTCATGGTCTTCCTTTGAGATATGTATTTTGAAAGTGTTTATAATTGGCCCAAGAGCTTCTATATCAATCTGGCAAATGGAATATAGAGTATGTATATCTACCAGAATAGACTGACTGAGTTTTAAAGCTGGATTTTCTGTATCTATTCCACTTGTCTTATGTGCGATATTTTTCAAAGCATTGTATTTTTCTTCATTTAATTTTCCTCTGTCGTATGCTACCTGAATCACGTCTATTAGACGATAGTAATGCTCTTCTTCTTTTTCAGGCAGAGTATGTTCATAGACAAAGGGAAAAGGTCTGTCTCCTGATTTTCCGACATCATCAAGAATAATAATTTGTCCATTATTAATTGCCTTTTTTATGGCTTCTGCGGAGGTTTTTCTTGTTCGCTGATGAATCATTAGATTATCGCTATCTCTGAGAAGCATGGTAAGATATTCCTGTGGTATATATTTTTT
>JAFGHE010000226.1 GCA_016930295.1 Sedimentisphaerales bacterium | reverse complement strand
GGTGGACGAAGTGGACTTTGTGGACGGGGTGGACGAAGTGGACTTTGTGGACGGGGTGGACGAAGTGGACTTTGTGGACGGGGTGGAAGGCGTGGACTTTGTGGACGGGGTGGAAGGCGTGGACTTAGACGGGATATATTAAAAATTAAAAAGTTATGCGATTGGATCCCGAAGGGAGAATGGGACTTGGTTTTTGTTAGCCGGCGCAAGAGTGAATTTGGACGATTTGGGCGACTACGCAGGGTCGCTCCTACACTATCGGTTTTAGCCGATTTATGTTAGGTGGAGGAGGTGAAGTTGTCGTTGCTGTCCTCGTGGTAGATGATGGTTTGGTGGGTGTGGGTGGTGGGGTGTTTTAGTTTCCACCACCATTTGAGGCAGACCAGGGCGCCGAAGAAAAAGAGAGCGGCTACGAAGAAAGCCAGGATTAAGGGGAACAGCAGGACCAGGATACCTAAGGCGATTAGTATCAGGGCGATGGTTAAGAAAAAGGAACCGATGGGTGAGGAGGGGGTGATTAGAGTGGTTCTGAAGGTCTGGGGGGATGAGAAGGTGTGCCAGATTTTTTTGAAATTTTGCATGGGTTGTTCCTTTGGTTAAGGCGCCCGTTTATTATTATAGCGTCTAGCCATTTCCAAGCCCTTTGGGCTTGAGGCAGCCACCCGGTCGTTATTCATGTAATTTCGGTTGTCACTCCGAGACTAATAAGGTTAAGAGGTTATTTAAACAGGTCCCTCGGCAAGCTCGGGATGACCCGTTGGGTTTCATAAGGATTTGGGCGACCACGCTGGGTTGCCCTTACAGGGTATTTTCAAAAAATAAGGCGCCCGTAGATGGTTACTTCGGGCGCCTTTGGGTTTAGGTTATGTTAGTACATTCCGCCGCCGGGGGGCATGGCGGGTGTTTCTTTTTTTTCCGGGATTTCGGAGACAATGGCGTCGGTAGTGAGCAGCAGGCCGGCGATGGAGGCGCCGTTCTGTAGTGCGGTTCGTTCCACCTTGGTGGGGACGATGACGCCGAACTCGACCATGTCGCCGTATTTGGCGCGCATGATGTCGTATCCGAAGTTACTGTTTCCGCCGTTGTCTTCCATGACTTTCTGGGCGACGATGGAGCCGTCCAGGCCGGCGTTTACGGCCAGTTGCTTGATAGGCGCGGTCAGTGCGCGTCTGACGATGTCCACGCCGACCTTTTCGTCGCCGGAAGACTTGATTTTATCGAGAACGGCCAGCGCCCGTAACATGGCGACTCCGCCGCCGGGCAGAACGCCTTCTTCGACCGCGGCGCGGCAGGCGTGCAGTGCATCTTCGACGCGAGCCTTTTTTTCCTTCATCTCTGCTTCGGTAGCGGCCCCGACATTGATCTGGGCGACACCGCCGGCGAGTTTGGCGAGCCGTTCCTGTAGTTTTTCCTTATCGTAATCGCTGGTCGTGGCTTCGATCTCGTTTTTAATCTGTTCGATGCGAGCCTTGATATCCTCGGTGGCGCCTGCGCCTTCGATAATGGTGGTGTTATCCTTATCGATGGACACCTTTTTTGCCTGGCCCAGATCGGTAATATCAATGGAGTCGAGCCGGACGCCGAGTTCTTCGGAGATGGCCTTGCCGCCGGTGAGGATCGAGATGTCCTGGAGCATGGCCTTTCTACGGTCGCCGAACCCGGGCGCCTTGACTGCTGCACAGTTGAGGGTGCCGCGAATTTTATTGACGACCAGGGTGGCCAGTGCCTCGCCATCGATATCTTCAGCGATAATGAGGAGCGGTCTGCCGGACTGGGCGATTTTTTCCAGCAGAGGAATGATATCTTTGACTGATGAGATTTTCTTTTCGTAGATAAGGATAAAGGGTCTATCCAGTTCGACGGACATGGATTCCATGTCGTTAATAAAATGGGGTGAGAGATAGCCCTTATCAAACTGCATGCCTTCGACCAGTTCGACGGTGGTATCGAGTGTTTTCCCTTCTTCGATGGTGATGACGCCGTCCTTGCCGACTTTATCCATGGCCTGGGCGATCATTTTTCCTATTTCGCTGTCCTGGTTGGCGGCGCAGGTACCGACCTGTGCAATCTGTTTGCCGGACTCGATAGCGATACTCATATCCTTGAATTTTTCTACGACGGCCTCCACGGCTTTTTCGATACCGCGTTTGAGTTCGGTGGGGTTGGCGCCGGCGACCACGTTTTTGAGACCTTCCTCATAGATGCTTTCGGCCAGTACGGTGGCGGTGGTGGTTCCATCGCCGGCGGCGTTTGATGTTTTGGAGGCTACTTCCTTGACCATCTGGGCGCCGATATTTTCACAGGCGTCTTCAAGTTCGATTTCCTTGGCTACGGTGACACCGTCTTTGGTAACGGTGGGCGAGCCAAACGATTTTTCGATGACGACATTTCTGCCGGCCGGTCCGAGAGTGACCTTTACGGCCCGGGCCAGTTGCCTGATGCCGGACCGGACCTTTTCTCTTGCGTCGTTATTAAAGATAATTTTCTTTGCTGCCATGATATATCGTTCTCCTTATGACAATGGGATGGAATTTCTATAAGTTATTATAAATGGATACTATACACATACTGTTTGATTGAGCGATTCCTATTCGAGAATGGCCAGGACATCGGATTCATCCATGATAAGGATTTCTTCTCCATCGATTTTGATTTCCGTGCCGCCGTACGAGGTGAACAGGACTTCGTCGCCGACTTTGACTTGAAATTTGCTGCGTTTTCCACTTTCGAGCATTTTTCCGTCCCCAATGGCCATGACTTTTCCGCGTCTGGGTTTTTCTTTGGCCGAATCAGGAAGAACAATGCCTCCTTTGGTCATGTTTTGGGCTTCCAGTCGCTTTACCATGATTTTATCTGCTAGCGGTCTGACTTTCATTCTTAACATTACTCCTTTCATTATAGTAAGTTATAGGTTTTATGGTTATTTTTTTTTACGAATAGTCCATTTAAACGCGAATGATTTGGTTGTGATATTAATATTGGTGTTGATCTGGCATTGGTTAGAATCGTCGGCAAAGACATTGCATTCATAACATTTTAGGAATAAGCGGTTTATATTTTTTTTAAGCAGATCGATATCGACCGGTTTGGAGAGTACGGAGAAGACATCGAGCTTAAGAGCTTCGTCCAGCAGATGTCTGTCGATATTGTGAGCGAGCATGATACAGGGCAGTAAGATATTATGTTTTCGAATCATTTTCATGGTATGCATGCCGGAGAGGTCACTTTGTCCGATGGTCATATCGAGAATAGCCAGGTGGATTCTGTTATTGTCAATGATATGGACCATTTCAGCGGGAGTATTTGCGATAAGGGTATTGATGCCGCGTGGCTGGAATATTTCGGCCACGGCCTGTGGCCAGGCCCAATCGGCGTTGCCGATCAGGACATTGACATGATCAGGTTGTGACATTTTTTGAGCCACAGGGCTTACCTTATTTAGATTGACAATACATACACTATCCTACTGATTCTTTAATGTTGCAAAGAGTATGCCAGATAAGCTCAGAGAGAATAGAGCATTCTGTTATGATGGATTTGAATTGGCATATCTCTGATGCAAGCGGGCTGTAATTTATTTATTAGAAGGCACTTATAGGATATTGTCCATTAGGATAAAAAAACATGGAGTCACATTTATGAGCATTTTACGACCATTTCATAGGGCTACAGCAAGGCTGTCAAAAGGTGTTACTGACTCGGCTGGCACTGCCAAGCTGACAGACATTTAATTTGAGTTATGAGTTATGAGAGGAATAATAGTCCATAGGGAAGTAGAGGGGGAAGGGAATTAGGACATACTTGATTGTAAAAGGATTCTATAGACTTTTTTGGTGATGATAAGGTTAAGCGTTTTTTTATCAGGTTTTTGGCCCATCGGCTTTACTCAGGGCAGGCTGTGTTCGGGATGACAAGGGTCACTTGATATATGTGGGGACTGCCAACCGGGGTGGAGGTTTATTGATTTGGTCGGCATTTTGCTCGGAAGGCGCCGGTATCTTTTTCGTCTTTGGGTGGTGTGGTTTCCTGCCAGAATATGTGGAATCCGGCCTGGTGTAATTCATTGATGATGATCTGGTCGGAAGGCTGGATACGTCTGGTGGGCAGCCAGAGTTGGCCGTCGCGTTCGATGCATTCTTCGGTTTTCTGGTCTGGCGGGATGGGGTACCAGGAAATTCCTTCCTCGTCCAGGTTCCATTCTTTAGCGGGTATCATCTGGGGATAATTTACCATGGTTTCCATCCAGAATTCGCCGTGGGGTTTGAGAGCCTGGCGGATATTTTTGAGTACGGCCTTTCGTTCGTCGGGGAAGACGATACAATGGAGAAAGTGGTTATCTGTGATAAGGTCGAAAGTTTTTTCCGGCAGATGTTCGTAACAGAGGTCCGCGGCGCGGAAGTCTATGTTGAGGTTTCGTTTGCGTGCCTGTTCTTTGGCGGACTGGATCGCAGTGGTGGAGATATCGATGCCGGTTACGGTAAAGCCCTGAGCGGCCAGGAAGCATGCCAGGGATCCGGTTCCGCAGCCCAGATCGAGTGCGCAGGATTGCGAGGGTTTAAGATGGGATTCGCTGAGGAATTGTTTGATGAGGGGTAGCATTTGAAAGGATTCATAGTCGCCCTTATCCCAGCCGGCCTGACCGCGTGCTAATAATTTCTGGTATAGATTATCATGGCCGTGGTAGTATTTCATGGTTCGTTTATACGGTCTTTGATATGAGGGAGTAAAGGGAAAATTTGGGTGCGGGAATGAATGTTTTTTGACACGGATTTGGGATATATTTGATTTATGATTTATGATTTATGATTGTAGATTGATGATTTTTAAAGGAAAAGGAGGATCCTGGATTCCCGCCTGTTCGCGGGGATGAACTCTTCGCAGGGATGATAGTGGTGTGTGGTGAATGGGTGCGGACATGCTTAAGCTCGCTGCGTTCACGTAGGCATGCCACCCTGAATGGTGTTATGGTGAGTAGTGACAATTTTGGGTGGTGCTGGTATATTATATAGTATGGATACTGTGAGAATGTATGATTTTTTGCCGGTTACGGCTGAGGAGGTGCGTCAGCGGGGTTGGGATCAGGTGGATATTATATTGGTAACGGGTGATGCGTATGTGGATCATCCATCGTTTGGGGTGGCGTTGATAGGTCGTCTGCTGGAGAGTAAGGGGTATCGGGTGGCGGTATTGTCGCAGCCGGATTGGCGGAGTGTGGAAGCGTTTCGTTCGCTGGGTATGCCGCGGTTGTTCTGGGGGATAACTTCGGGTAATGTGGATTCGCGTTTAAATGATTATAGTTCAATGGGTAACCGTCGCGTGAAGGATGTATACAGTCCGGGCGGTCAGAGAGGGTTACGGCCTGAGCGGCCTTTGTTGTCGTATGCGTCGCGGGCGAGGGAGGCGTATAAGGGGGTTCCGATCATTCTGGGCGGGCTGGAGGCGTCGTTGCGGCGGCTGGTTCATTATGATTATATTGAGGATAAGCTCAAGCGTTCGGTATTAATCGATGCGAAGGCTGATTTGCTGGTCTTTGGTATGGCGGAGCCGGCGATTGTGGAGATAGCGCGGCGTTTGGATGAGGGGAAGTCGATAGATGATATGACGGATATTGCCGGGGTGGCGTATCCGTTAGTGCACGGGCGGGTGGCGCCTGGTGATAGTGTTCGTCTGGCGTCATTAGGGGAGCAGCAGGAGGATAAGGGATTGGTGATGGAGGCGCATCTTGGGTATCAGAGGCAGGCGTATCCGGGCGGTCGGGTAGTGGTTCAGGATCAGTCGCCGGGAACGGTGGTGGTGAATCCGCCGGGGCGGGCGTTGAATACGGCGGAGATGGACGGCGTTTATGGTTTGCCGTTTAGTCGCCGATGTCATCCGAGCTATGATAAGCGTGGTGGTGTGCCGGCCCTGGAATCGATCCGGTTTTCCCTTACATCGCATCGGGGTTGTATGGGCGGGTGTTCGTTTTGCAGTTTGTATTTTCATCAGGGGAAAGAGATATCGTCGCGGTCGGTGGAATCGTTATTGGCGGAAGCGGACCGGTGCCGAGGTCACGAAGATTTTCGGGGTACGATAACGGATATCGGCGGGCCGACGGCGAATATGTACGGGATGTTCTGCCGGGAGAAATCGGGTTGTGCGCGGGTGAGTTGTATCTATCCGAAGATATGTAAGAATCTGGAGACGGATCATGGACCGCTGCTTGGTCTGCTGGAAGCTTTTCTGGCGTGGTCCGGGCGGGGAAAGAAGCCGGTGAATGTTTATGTGGCCTCAGGTGTGCGTCATGATTTGGCGCTGGCCAGCGTTGATTATATTGATATGCTGGCGCGTCATTTTACGGGGGGGCATCTGAAGGTGGCGCCGGAGCATTATTGCGCGGATGTTTTGGAGTTGATGGGCAAGCCGGGCTTTGGGTTGTTTGAGGAGTTTGAATCGCGGTTTGCGGAGGCGAGCGGGCGAGCGGGTCGGGAGCAGTACCTGGTGCCGTATTTTATCAGTGGTCATCCGGGGTGTCGTTGTGAGGACGCGTTGGCGTTATGCCGATATCTTCTGGATCGCAGTTGGCGATTGCGTCAGGTGCAGGATTTTACCCCGATTCCGCTGACGCTGTCCACGGCGATGTATGTGTCGGGGCTGGACAGTCGGAAGCGGCCGATCCACGTGGCGTCGGGTCGGGCGGAGAAGCGGGTGCAGATGGCGTTATTGAAATATCATGAGCCGGGGAGTTTAAAGGTGATTGAGAAATATTTGAGAGAACATCCGGAGATGGGGGCGGGGAGGTTGTTGGGTCGGATCAAGAAGGCGCAGAAAGATTTTTGATTGATGGTTTTAGATTTGAGATTTCGCAGTTTGAGGTGAGCAGAGAGACGCCAGCGTCAAAAGTGCTGCGAGCGTTTGTTTCTGGATTATAAACAGCGG
>JAFGHE010000225.1 GCA_016930295.1 Sedimentisphaerales bacterium | reverse complement strand
GTTGTGAGTTGTGAGCAAGAAAGAGAACGGATAATACGGATTTTATGGATTAACACGGGGAGAGGAAGGCATCAAATTGATGTATTGCGTTTTGTGGTCAGAATGGCGGCGAAAGTAATGGCGGCGGTTTCTATGCGCAGGATGGTATCAGTCAGTCGTACGGGCTGGACATTGAATTGAAGGAGCAGTGTTTCTTCGGTGGGGCTGATGCCGCCTTCTGGTCCGATAATGGCAATGATATCGTCCGATGAAAATTTTTGGTCAAAAAGTGAAGAAACTTTATCATCCGGAGAGCCGGCGATGAAGTGGGCGTGGGGGTATATTTCCCTTAAAGACTCCAGAGCCTGGGGCAGCGAGGTGGGCCTGCCAATTTCGGGCAGATACAGACATCTGCACTGTTTAGCCGCGGCAATAGCAAGGTTCTGCCATCGGTGGATGGCCTTGGGATTTTTGGAGAGTTTAACGGTCCGTTCAAAGATTATCGGACAGATATGATCCACACCCAGTTCGGTGCATTTACTAATGAGCCAGTCGAACCGATCGCCCCTGGCGATACTGGCAGCGATGACAATCCGGCCCTGCATACGGCGGGGAACCACCTCCAGCCTGCCCACATCAAGGGAGATCCCACTGGAGTGGACCTCAGTGATCACGGCGGGAGCCAGAGTGCCTTCTCCGTCAAATAATTCCACTTCATCCCCCATAGAAAGCCTTAACACGGCGATTGCATGTCGGGTCTGGTCAGTTGAAAGCCTGGCCACAGGGGTGGTTATAGGACTGCAATAAAAACGGTATCGCTTCATGGCATATTAATGAGGTGAAATTCTCTTAAATAATTATATAGCTTCATTTATACCTCATAAATTTTTACCGATAACAGTAATACATTTTAATGTAATGAGCAATTAGAAATATTGTCGCCATTTGGAATGAAATGATGTCAGAAGAAACACCTAAAGACCAAGAACCTCAGAATGAATCGGGTTCATCGGATGTGCCCCATAGCGGGCCGGAATCCCAGACGCCTGATTCAGCTAAGGAGCCTGAATACATGGAAAACCAACCTGCTGAAAGTGTTTCTAAGAATGATAATGCTGTGAGTACTGATCCAACAAACATAGATGATTTATTATCGGACGCAGCATCGTCATTGGAAGATATTTGTGATGAGTTAGGCAGCGAGGCTTCTGATGATTCTGAGAGTCAAACGCAGGAAAAGAAGGATATCGTAAAAAATCTGGATAATCCGGAGAATGCCCTGAAAACCCTGGAAAATGACCTGACAGAGTTGGCCAATGAGATAGAAGATGGCGGTCAATCCGGGGATGCGGCACCAGAGGAGGAAGTGGCTCTGGAGGCAACGGAAATACTCGAAGAGATCTCCGAAGATGAACTCGTTCAGGATGATACTGATGATATTCTTGAACAAATCAAACAGGAACTGGAGCAAGCCAATACTACCCCGACGGCAACGGCAGAAACACAGCCGGAGTCCGATACCCAGTCGGAAGATTCCAATCAGGTAGTGACAGAAGAAGACATTGACAGTATGCTGGCAGAGTTGGCCGGCGATCTGGACCAGAATGAAACTGAGGATGAGGCCTCTGCCTCTGACGAAGCAGTTCTTGGCGAGGATCCGGAGCCTGATGATATGATCCAAATCACGCCGGATGATCAGGAGGTGGTCCAAACTGAAGAGAAAGAGATAACGGGACAAGATCAACTCCAGGAAGAGGAAAGCCAGATAGACGATGATCCGTCGCCGGTTGATGACGATATCGATGAGGTCAGTCGTGACAGTGTTGATGATCTGCTGAGCGAACTTACGCAAGAGGTGACGGAGGAGAAACCGCATGTGAATTTTGACGGCCCCTCGCTGGAAACAAAGGATCAATCCGCATCCACTGAAGAGCAGCAGGAAAGTCAAACGGAAACCGCACAGGATATTCCTGAAGACAGTGATGCCGTTGAAATGGCGGAAGAGATCCAGGAAGAACCAGAATCCGTTGAGGAACTAAGCCAGGACGATATCACCCAGACGTTAGAGAGCGAGGATATTCCGGATCATTTTGACAGCGACATATCTGCAGGGCAACCAGACGGTGCCGAAGCGTCGGACGATGAAGATATCGAAGTTACCTTTGTAAAGCCCAAAGATGATGCAGAGGTAGAAGCGGTTCTTGATGAAATTACCGAGGAAATTGGTGAAATCGAGGAAGAACCTCCGTACGAATCTGGTGCGCCCGAGGAATTACCTGAAGACATTGAGGAACCTGACACTGTTGAGGAAGTGGTCCAGGAGAACGAAGAAACGACAGGTCAGCTCGATGCAGACAAAGAGGAAACACTGTCCGGCATAGACACAGAGAGTCCTGACGAGTCTGGCGCCGATCAGGAGTCACCTGAAAGTGCGCAATCGGGTAGTGGTTCCGGTGGTATAGATTCTATTATTGAGACACTTCCCGATGTTATGTGCGAGGAAGAGGAAGAGGAAGAGGAAGAGGAAAGCGACATTATAGATGATGCTCCCGAAGAAGAACCTGAGGCTGAGCCGGAGCCGGTACAGGAAGAAATACCCATTAACAACAATCCCTACGCTCAATTTAGCTATCCCCAGCGTATGCTGGTTCAATCGTTTAATACTGCCAATAAGCCGTTTGAATTTGTGCCGGAAGATTATAAAGACACGCTCGGCCTTATTGGTGTAATAACTATGATAATATCCGTTCTGGCAACAGGTTTATACCTGCTTTTTAAATAAGAAACCTGCCTGCGCCCTCGACCGGCATAAGTCTCGCCTGCCAATCGATAAGGGCGTTGCCAGCCAACCGGCCAATTTCCTATCGATATCCAGCGGTTACTCTGCTGTGACCTTCTCCCTGACGGGATAAACAAGTTACTGTTTTTATAGAATAAATTACAACCGTCCGGAGATAAAAATCACCTGCACAATGTACACTCTTGATAGTGATTCAGCTTTTAGAAGTCATCCTCCGCGTTTTTGGAGAATCACAGCCACAACAATAACAACCACACCAATAGCTCCTATAATCCAGTACATAGCATACCTCCAGATAATAAAGATTATCCTTACATTAAACCAGTTAAACGTCTGATTTCCCTTACTATGAAATAGTAAGGTAATTACGAAATTTGAAATAATATAATAGGTATAATTGTCAATAAATACAATATTTTTTTTAAAATATATCGTTTAGTTTTATATAATAATGATGATGGAAGTATTAATTGCCGAAAAACGCGGTTTTTGTTTCGGGGTGGAGCATGCCATTGAGATGGCCCAGCGGCTGCTGGACGAAGGCAAGGAAGTGTATTCACTGGGTCCCCTGATTCATAACAGCCACGTTGTCAAACGATTGTCGGACAATGGCCTGCAAGTGGTTGAGAGTCTGGATCAAATTGGATTATTCACCTGTTCCTGCCCGGAAAATCCAAGTAAACCGACCCCTACGGTACTAATCAGGTCGCACGGCTGCCGTCCGGAAATTATGGAACAGATCATGCAACGAGGCCTGGAACTGGCAGATGCTACATGTATATTGGTTAAAAAAGCTCAGAAACTGGTTAAACAACTCTTTGATCAGGGGTATCAGGTAATCATTGTGGGTGATCCCAACCATCCTGAAGTACAGGGAGTAGTAGGTTATGCCCCGAACGTGGTCGTTGTGGCAGGCCCAGAAGATGTAAGAACTATGTCTCAAAAAGGTAAAATTGCCGTAATATCTCAGACAACGTATTCGGCAGAGGATTTCGGCAAGATTGTCGGTTTAATTGCCATGAAGGGATTTGAGGAAATAAAAGTGGTGAATACTATCTGCCGGGAAACATCCAGGCGTCAGGCCTCTGCGGTGGAATTGTGTAAACAAGTGGATGTTATGTTCGTGTTGGGCTCTCATCATAGTGCCAATACAGCTGAATTAGCTCAGTTATGTAAACGTAATGGAGTAATGACATACCATTTACAGGGGTGGGATGAATTTGAACCACAATATGTTGAGGGTAAATCGATTGCCGGCGTAACCGCCGGCGCATCCACGCCTGACTGGATAATCCAGGAATTCGTCGAAAGACTAGCAAATATTAAATAAAATAATTCTAGTGACATGGAAAAATCCGGGTAATTAGCAGCTATTGATTCAGGGATATATCCATAACTCATTTAAATTTAAAGAAATATGGCAAGTTCATCAGGAAAAAAATTCCGGATGAGCATAAAATGTTGACTTATAAAGACATTTAAGGTCTAATTGACAGATTCACTATATTTAGAAGTACGATAATAACATAAGGATATAGGATAACGAAAATTAAATAAAGACACTGATGATTATTGAATCATAAAAGAGGGCGCCGGCGTCAAAAAAATCGCGAACGGTTTTAAATGCAAATAAGCACTTTTGACGTGGGCCTCGAAGAGATATTTAGTAAAAATTGTATTTTTTGTATATTGGCCCCGGGTTATATGTGGCAACCCGGATGGAAGGTCAGGTAGCCAGTGGATATTATTCCTTAAGCGAGTTTTAAACTATGGTAGATAAAAGTATTTTTCAGGACTTTGCAATAGATGAAGCGGCAATAGAAGAACAAGTAGATTTGGCACTAAAAAGCGGCGGCCATGAGGATATGCTGGCCATAATTGACAAGACGGTAAGCAGCCTGACTCCGGGGGCCATATTAAAAGGTAAGATTGTCAATTATATCGGCGATGATGTTATTATTGAGGTGGGATTAAAGAGTGAAGGATCGGTTAGTTCCAGTGAATTTGACGATCCCAGTGAGATACGGATCGGCGATAGTGTGGAGGTTCTGCTGGAAGCGGTGGAGTCTGACAGCGGCTTAGTACAGCTGAGCAAGAAGAAAGCGGACCGGATTCGGGGTTGGGAACGGATCCTTGAGATGTATAAAGAAAATGATACTATCAAAGGCAGATGTACGCGTCGTATTAAAGGAGGTTTGCTGGTGGACGTTGGAGTTCCGGTCTTTTTGCCTGCTTCACAAATAGATATACGCCGGCCCAATGATATTTCGGAGTTTATCGGCAATGAGATCCAGGCCAAGATTCTTAAAATTGATGAAGAACGTCGGAATATTGTGATTTCACGTCGTAAACTTCTGGAAGAGACCCGTGCGAGTGCCAAGAGTGCCCTGTTAGAGGATATTGAAGTAGGTCAGATTCGTAAGGGCGTGGTAAAAAACATTGCGGACTTCGGTGCCTTTGTGGACCTGGGCGGCCTTGACGGGCTGCTTCATATAACTGACATGAGCTGGGGCCGTGTGAACCATCCTACGGAAATAGTGAGAATGGACCAGCGGATCGAAGTCAAGATACTGAGTATTGACCGGGAAAGAGAGAAGATCGCCTTAGGTATCAAACAAAAGACGGAAAGTCCGTGGATTACGGCTGAAGAACGTTATCCGATACACGGTGTGGTCAAAGGTCAGGTTGTGAATATAACCAATTACGGCGCCTTTATCAAGCTGGAAGAAGGTGTGGAGGGTCTGGTACATATCAGTGAGATGAGCTGGACCAAGCGAATTTCCCATCCCAGTGAAATGCTCAGTGTGGGTCAGGAGATAGAAGTGGTGGTTTTAAGTGTTAATGCCGCCAAGCAGGAAATTTCTTTGGGGATTAAACAACTTTCGGAGAATCCCTGGACCCAGGTAGTCAACAAGTATCCTCCCGGCACGATTGTGGAAGGTACGATCCGCAACCTGGCGAACTATGGAGCGTTTATAGAAATAGAGGAAGGTGTAGATGGTTTACTGCATGTATCGGATATGAGTTGGACCAAGAAGATCAATCATCCCGGTGAAATGCTGAAGAAGAATGAGCGTATCAAGTGTATCGTGCTTTCGGTGGACCAGGAAAAACAGCGCGTGGCGCTGGGTATGAAGCAGATGAGTGAAGATCCGTGGTTACGAGCGATACCGGAGAAATATCTGCCGGGTCAGATTGTGCAGGGTAAAGTTACGAAAATCACGAACTTTGGCGTGTTTATTGAATTGGAACCGGATCTGGAAGGTTTATTGCATGTATCCGAGCTTTCCGACGAAAAGGTGGACAGCCCTCAGGATGTAGTCAAGGTTGGTGAAGAAGTGGAAGTTAAGATTCTGCGTGTTGATATTGATGAGCGTAAGATCGGTCTATCGCTTAAACGGGCGCGTTGGGCAGCGGAAGATGCTGAACAGGAAGCATCCAAGCCGATGCAACGTGGCGGCCTTGATGGAATGGCGGGCATGGGGACCGATGTCATAGACTCGTCGTCGATATTTAAAAAGCCGGCGAGTACAAAGGAGACTCCGACGACAACAAAACCCGTGATACCGAAGGAATCGGCTGCACCTGCAGCGGAGCCTGAGCCGGTCGTACCAGCGGCAGCCGAGGTTGAAACTCCAAAACCTGATATCCAGGTTTCACAAGATGACACTGAAGCTGTAAGGACCGAGGAACAGGCTTTAAACACGGACACGCAGGAAATTCCGGAAGACAGTCAGGAAGAAACCAGTTCCGATAACATCAATCCTGAGGAGCCGGAAAAAACCCAGGAAGGTAGTTAACATTCCAGAGGCTCAGAAAACCTGTTACAGATATAACTTATTGTAAATTAATAACTAGATAGCACAACCGAGTGGCCTTTTTCGCCGGGATTGGGAAAGAAAAGGTGAAGAAGTATCAAACGGGATTTCCGACTGCCCAGCTTGTGTGTGTAAATAGCAAAAAACGCTCTTTTAAGCGTAAGAAGACGTTAATCCAATTAAATAATTGGATGGTTAAGAGCCGATAATTACGTTATGACTGAAACCCATTTACGCCCAAGAATACCGAACGAAAAAGACTGTTTGTTCCCTGATGGAATTTGATTAATTGAAAACAGGTCTGTTTCGGGAGAAGGAAAAGTGGAATCAACGTTACAATTATACCTCGAGGAGATAAATTCCGCCCCCCTGCTAAATGCTGATGAAGAAAAGCAACTGGCCCGCCGGATAATCGATCACAGTGATCCGGAGGCGCGGGACAAGATGGTTCGCAGCAATCTTCGTCTGGTGGTCAATATTGCCAAAAAATACAGTAAGCGGGGGATGCCGCTATCAGACCTGATAGAAGAGGGGAATCTGGGATTATTACGGGCGGTCGAAGGGTTTGATCCGGAACACGGATCACGGTTCAGTACGTATGCTTCCTGGTGGATCAAGCAGGCGATCAAGCGGGCGCTGATCAACAGTGTGCAGCCGATCCACATTCCCGCTTACATGGTGGAGATGATCGCACGGTGGAAACATGCGGCCATGGAACTGGAAGACCAACTGGGTCGCATGCCGACCCTGGACGAGATGAGCCAGCACCTGCAGGTAACGCAGCGTAAGTTAAAAATTATCCGTCGTGCGGTCAAGGCGTTTACATCGCCGACGCAGATGCCCAGTTCGGAAGACTCACTGACGATCAACGAAATGCTGGAAGATGATAAAACCCCGCGTCCGGAGGAAGTGGTGTTCAATCAGGATGAGCTGCATACCATAATGCTGCTGCTGGACGAGATTGATGAACGGGAGGCGGAAGTACTGCGTCTGCGTTATGGGCTTTGCGGCGACGGCCCCATGACCTTAAAGGATATCGGAGTGCATGTGGGCCTGACCCGCGAGCGTGTACGTCAGATCGAAAAGGAAGCTTTGGATAAGTTGAACAAGATTCTGACGGCGGATGATTAATCCTTTTTTTTCACAGAGGGTAGTTTATATCCACAGTTTAGACGCCAGCGTCAAAAGTATTGCGAACGCTTGTTTCTGGATTAAAAACAACGGTTTTAAGTGTTAATGCCACTTTTGACGGTAGCATCAGTTTATAATTCCCTAATATTTGTCTGTTTATATTATTAGGAATAATCCAAAACAGTAATCCCGATGAATTCCCAAGTAATTTTCGGTTATCTTATTCAATAGCATATAATCTCAGGCGGGTGTAGTATTTTCATTGTCGCCGGATTCCCAGTTGATGACAAAATTCTGTTGTCGTTTGTTCAAGGTACTCAGGCCACCCATGTTTGCGGCGCTCATTCTGACGTAGAGGAAGCTTTCGGTAATGATCTGGATGGTGGGGATGGTACGGGTATCGCCGGTGACAAAGAGTCCCAGGTCTTTGACTATAAAGGCCGTGGGCGGCAGAGAGCCTTTTTGCATTTGTCGTCGCAGTTTATGGGTGATTGTATGAATGCTGAATTCATTCAGCCATAAGGGAGGGCCGTGGACATAGGCCAGTTCATCAGGGGCCAGCGGGCCGGCGTTTAGTAGTTGTCGGGCATCCCGGCGTGCCATAAAGGCGGCGACGGTTTTATTCATGACGTGGCGGACCCCAGGGCTTTGGCCGGTTATCTCAAACAGTCCCTGTCGGATAGCAAGCCGGGCCGCGTTAATGCAGCGATTATCGAGGGGTTTGATTTTAACTGATTTAATTTTCGGAAGATTTCGTTTACAGGTTTTGACCACTTTGCGTACCAGGCGTAAGGCCTGCTCTGAAGTGGTGGCGGAAATAAACAGGCCATGGCGGGCCAGGAACATGATGGCCGGATTCCGGCCATATCGTTTATGATAATCAGCCACCCGGCAAGCCATTTTTCGGCCGAGCATATAGCCCGGGTCGGCATACGGCAGCCAAAGGGGAGGGAATTTCTCTTTCTGGAAGAGCTTTTTTAAAACTGCTTCGCCTTTTTTGGCATTGATATAGGCATTCACCACGCGGGGATGGAGATGGATAACAAATTTATCCAGGATAGAGTGTAAATGTGCCTCAATGGACGGGCGAATGGGTTGGGGGCAGAATGGATCGTCACAGGCCAATAACAGACGGCGGATAACTTCTTTTTCGCGTGCGGACTCCTGGCGACGGGAGAGAGTTTTATCGGCTATCACGTCCCTGACCTGTTCCAGTCGCAGTCGCCGCCAGCCATGCCTTTGGTTCATGTCCCTGATCGCGGTGCCGGAGGCCTTGATATACATATATTGGCCGTCGTCCGTTTTGGCCGAGGTATTGCCGCTGCCGGCCTGAACCAGATCCGTATCCGAGCCCACAGTACGTGATATATGGATCAGTTCCCTGAGTGTCATATTTTGCGCCATGTGTGTCTTTTCTTCTATTTATACAATTCCAGGAGTTTGTCTTCGGCCTGTTTATTCCAGATGCCGTCTCGGAGATGTTGTGCCAAGGCCGGGAGTTCATCCTGTATCTGGTGTAACGTAAGCAATCCTAATCCCCGGCACGATGGATAGACCACAATTTTACCGGCTATGGTACGATTTTCCACGGCCCGGATACCTTCTATCGCCCCTTCCAGCGAAGCCACCGCCGCCACAGATAGGTTGGTATCGAGACGGCCGGACTGAACCTTATCCAACACCACACGAATATCAGCAAGCGTCGAACCGCTGGTCCCCACAAAATAGACCTGTTTTTCGATGTAATGTTGCAAATCAATGCTGCAGGTGACATGGGCCGGGATCCCGGCAAAAATATTTATTATGGCGCCGTGGGAACATGATCCGAGCGTCTCTGTGACCAGTTGAGGTATGGGGACCATCAGGGCGATGTAATCAAACAATTCATCGAGATTATCTTTCGCGGGATTATAAGATATATAAGGAACCTTATGCTTTAGTGCCAGCGGGAGAGCAACCTCGTTCAAAGTTGTCATTCGCTGTTGGTCCGGGTCGCCGGCATAAATACTTACCCCTGTCACGCCCTGGCAGATATTACGTATCACATGCATCTGGCCCATGGGGCCCGCCGCGCCGATGATATTTATCTTATCATCTTTGCGTATCTCGCCGGTGGCGGGTATCGCGGCCATTGATTCGGCAGGGTTGGATCCGGTTGTACCGATGATCCGTATTCCACCGTAATGAACCCGGCCGATACAGGCATCCACATCCCGATCCAGACGTGCGCCACCCAGTACCAGGTTCAATAATCCAAACGAGGCGAGATAATCAAACAGGGTCTCCACGGTCTGAGCCCGGCTGCCCAGGTAAATCACATCATCATACAACTTGCCCTTTACCTGAGCCAGGTCAGTCAGTTTTTTAACCGGAAGCGAACCATTCATTTTAATATCAGTCGATGATATCCAGGTAATCTGTCGCGGCCGGCCAAAATCTGCCAGAAAAGATTGAAAGACCTTATCGTTCAAGCGGGCCTCGGCCACT
Organism: Sedimentisphaerales bacterium; assembly: GCA_016930295.1. Taxonomy (GTDB): domain Bacteria; phylum Planctomycetota; class Phycisphaerae; order Sedimentisphaerales; family SM23-30; genus JAFGHE01. The sequence continues at coordinate 4,100 of JAFGHE010000225.1, read as the reverse complement.
ACCAGCATGCTCCCGTCGGGTTTTATGCGGTTGCGTTCCTGCACCGCATAGGCATTTTCCACACACGCCCACGGCTCCACCAGTGCCACGGCTGCCGCGGAAAGCTTTTCAGAAGCCGGAACGAGAAAGACCTCACCATCCGGTGAGGTAATGACCCTTTCATCCATGAGGACATATTCCTGCAAGGCGCCTTCAAAGTTATAGCCAAACGAGCCATTGGAATTCAAGGTCGGCAGCCAGCGATAGTCCGTTTCCACCAGATAGCGTGCTCCCACCGTTACACTTGTTACCTTATCTCCCACGGCACAGACCCGGACCACGACCTCATGGCCCGGCACGGTCGGCCGGTCGCCGGGGACATAGCTGGGAATTTCTTTGAGAATCTCCAGATCGATGCCGGTAGTAATCGGCTCCTTGCGCGCATGACGGGAAAACTGCTTTAACAGCTTCAAATCAGAAAAACACAGTCCCACCGCTTCCACCCGGCATAGTATCTGATGCGCACCCGGGGCCCTTACCGGTTTGGAGGGATTGAAGATAAGTTCATCCGGAGCTACTAACTGAACGGCTCTCTGGGTATCAGGATACTCCTGGTTCATTAATAATCTATCTCTGGCTACGGTTCCATATCTCTTTCATGAAGAATTATACCGGAAACTCTTCCATGTTATTAATGAACAGTATAGCCGGTTAACGCGCCCTTATCCAGCGAATTATTTCCCGCGGGCCGGGCCGTTTCCCGTACATGAGGATCCCGATACGAAATATCCTGGCCGCCAGGAACATAACCGCGGGCACGGACATAACCAAAAGAAGCAGAGACAGACAAATCTCCCACAGAGCAACCGTGGAACTGGCACTGAGTCGCAGGACCATAACCATCGGAGTAAGCGGTGGTATGAACGACAACACCCGCGCATAAATCCCGTCGGGATTCTGGACCATATTAACCCAGCTTACCAGAGGCAGGATAAACATCATGGTTACGGGAAACATCAGGCTCTGGGCTTCCTTGAGGGTATTACAAATCGAGCCAATACCGGCCAGGATCGAGCAAAACAGGATGAATCCCAGACAGTAATAAACGATAAAATAGGTCAGCATTTCTATGGTTATTTCAATGTCAAATCCCTGCCAGACCGCGGTGCCATAGGCCGCCACACCCCACAGGCTCATGACGGTCAGACCAATGGCCGCCAGTCCCAGAATCTTGCCGGCCATGAGTTCAAACGGGCTCAGAGCCGAGAGCAACACCTCAATCACGCGAGAATTCTTTTCTTCTATCACACTGGTAATCATATGATGCCCCATCCCGAAAACACCCTGAAACATCAGAAACATAAAGAAAAAAGGGACCATCATGCCGATAACTCGTTCACTTTCCTTTTCTACGCGTTCCTGGCCGGATTCACCGATCTGTACCCGTTCGCTGGGGACCCATTGACGTAACTGTGCCAGTAACTCCGGCTTCAGGTTGGCATTTTCACAGCGCTGGTTGACCACCGCCCGATTAAGCAGATGTTCCACCTGCGAGACATATTCCAGTTCTGAGGCCTTGGTGTCAAAGAGGTACATTCGAATTTTGCCCGAGCCATCGAGTACGTCCTGATCCAAAACGACATAGGCATGAATCGATTTATCCTTAAGCCTTTTCTTTTGTTCTTCCGCCTGGGCTTCCCGATCCGGGGCCGGGAGAATCTCTTCCAGAATAATCTGTTGTTCGGGATTGGAAGCATTATATTCCTCAAAAACCGTTACGATTTTACCTGAGAGGCTCCGGGTCCGGTCGGCAACAGCCACACGCCTGGCCGGGCGCGGTCCGCCTTTATCCTGAGAGAGCTTATGGCTGAAGAAAATGATCCCCCCTATCAGAAATGGCACTAACAACACGCTCAGGATAAACATCTTGGTCCTGACAGTTTCCAGGTATTCGCGTTGAGCAACTTTATATATTTTATTGAGCATTCTGTTCTTTTACCAGTTGGATAAATAGTTCATGCAGACTCGGCTGCTTCACTTCAAAACGCTGTACTTCGACTCGACCCACCAAGTCTTTGAGTAATTCCTGCGGGCTGGCCCGGGGGATGAGGGTAATTTCCAGATTTTTTTCCTGCATCGCGACCGCTTCGACCAGAGGGTGCGATTTTAAAAATTCCGTATCTCCTGCCAGACGAGCCACCACAGCATGTGATTTTTTCCGGGAACGGATATCTTCGAGGGTGCCGTCCAGCACGGACCGGCCCTTATTAATCAGCAGGATATAATCGCAAAGTCGTTCGGCTTCGTGCATGACATGGGTGGAAAAAATGATGGTTTTCCCCCGGGCGCGCATGTCCTGGATGATGTCTTTGAGCAGGTCCAGATTCACCGGGTCCAGGCCGGAGAACGGCTCATCCAGAATGAGCAGGTCCGGCTCGTTAATTGCTGTCACGGCAAACTGTAACTTCTGGTGCATCCCCCGGGAAAGTTCTTCCACTTTTTTATCGATATGGTCGATAAGTTCCACCCTCTCCAGCCATTGCCGGGCGTGCCGGTCACATTCGCGCGGCGAGATTCCCTTGATAGAGCCAAAATAGGAAAGGACCTTGCCGGCTGTCATTTTGCGATAGAGCCCCCGCTCTTCCGGCATATAACCTATCCGCTGCCTGTTTTCCTCGAGGGGCCCGTTTTGCAGGACTACAATGCGCCCGCTATCCGGCTGAATGATATTCATAATCATCCGGATGGCGGTGGTTTTACCAGCCCCGTTCGGACCCAAAAACCCATAAATACACCCTGTCGGTACACGCACACTGAGTGAATCCACGGCCCTGACCGGCCCGAAAGACTTGGTCACATTGTCCAGTACTATCGCGTCCATAATAACTTATATCGGTCAGGTCACTAATACCTGATCCTGCTATTATATACAGACGCGCCGTAAATGAAAGTGTTACAATATATTTAAATCATCTCATTCAAAAAAAACGCCCAGGACTATTGCCTGAGCGTTTCTTTGTTTCTGATCGTTATTTCGCTCGGATACCTAATCCACAGGAGCCGAATTCCCGCTGAGGTGTTTTAAAACTGGCAAAAAATGGAATAAACGGCGGCCCCTCGAAACCATCGACAAAATCAAAATCACTATCCGGCTCTAATTCCACTATCAGCTTATAAAATCCTAAAGGTATCAAGCCCTTTAAACTGGTGTTATACCCTTTTTCAGGTGTTCCCAATATCTCCAGTGGCAGAGTCCAATTCACCTTGATTATTTTTTCGCTTTGTTGATAGAAATTATCATTCAGTTCCAAGGTAAAAATTCCGTCACCCATGTCCTGCCAGGTGATATATTCATTTTCCGAGGTTATTGATACTATTTGCCCTTCTGAATAGGGCAGATTAATTTCCATGAAATGACCATCTTGAGGCCATTTGATAAGTTTGATACGAGAAAGTATCTCAATATAGCCGGAATTGGTAATCAGCCATGTGTCTATCTGGCTGCCCACGAAGTCAAATCCCTTATAGGCCGGCAGATTATATGACCTGGACGCCTTGTCCTCAGGATTTTGCGTCTGAGGTATATCCTCCGGGAGTACCTCATCGACGGTCAGGTCGCCATAGATGATCCGGTAATGGTCGCTGCCTTCGGGTCGGTACCAGAAAATGGGAGTCTGGCTGTCACCCAGTTCCACGCCGTCGCCGGCGTAATGCCACGAGCCTTCCCCTTTGAAGAATCGCAGGAAAAGAAGCCCCTGGGCGAATTGCATGCCTAGTTCCATTTTTTCCGGCTCGGTCAGGTCCAGGGCATCCAATTTCTGGCCGATCTGGAGGGCCATTCGCTGTACCGTGGCAATATCCACATTGGGTGGGAACCGGCCGTCACAAACGATATCCGCAAATATCCGCAGATATTCAATGAACTGTTCTTCAGAACTACCGGTCAGATCAAGCTGACTCTGCTGCATGGTATACCCTTCGGGCACCTCCATACTGAAAAGTGACTCATCAAGTTCCACGTCAAATTCAAAATTCTTACAGACAATCTCCAGGCCCGGTTGCTTTTGTTCGATCCGAATGGGCAAGGCCGTGCGGGGATCGGCCCAGATGGTCACTTGCAC
>JAFGHE010000224.1 GCA_016930295.1 Sedimentisphaerales bacterium | reverse complement strand
AATCTGATAGATATAAAATCATTCACCAAAGGAAGACAAGATATGAGATATAGAAGACTAATATTTTGGGGGATTTTAACAGTTTTCGTTATGATGGATGTCTGCCCGGGGCGCGACTGGCCCCAGTGGCGCGGCCCGTTCCTCAACGGCTCAACCGACGAGCCGAACCTGCCGGAAAATATCTCCCCCGCCGAAAATATCCTCTGGAAACACCCGCTGCCCGGCACTGGCGCCGCTACTCCTATTATCGTTGGTGGTAAAGTCTTTATCAGTTCCACTGAAAAAGACACGGAAAATCTGCTGGCCATCTGTCTGGAGGAAACCTCGGGAAAAGAACTATGGCGCAAAACATTAGGCACTGCTCAACAGAAAATCCCGCTTAATAATATGGCCTCCCCCTCACCTGCCAGTGACGGGCGCCACGTTTACTTTATGTTCGGCAGCGGCGACCTGGCGGCCCTGGATCTGGACGGCAACCTCAAATGGTCCCGCAATCTCCAGGACGAATACGGCAACATCAGCAACAAATTCGGCTACAGTTCCAGCCCGCTGTTCCATAAAGGCCGGCTCTATATCCTTATCCTCCGCCGAAATGAATCCTGGCGTGAGCCACACAGCAAAACCCTGGATTCATTCATGCTGTCGGTAGATACCCGGACGGGCAAGAATATATTCAAGCAACCCCGACAAACCGACGCGAAAGATGAATCCCTCGACGTTTACAGTTCGCCCATGCTGGTCAAGAGCAAAGACCGAGAGGATATCGTTATTATCGGCGCCGACTTTGTTACCGGCCACGACTGGCAGACCGGGGCCGAACGGTGGCGCTATGAATACAGCCCGCGCAAACACAAAAACTGGCGCCAAATCCCCACCATCCTGTCCGGCGACGGCCTGCTCTACGGCGTCAAATCACGCGGCAGCGGACTCTTCGCCCTCAAAGCCGGCGCCACCGGCACACTGAGCGACAGCGATGTGGTCTGGACCTTCGATAAAAAAACACCGGACAGCAGCACTCCTTTGCTGTATAAAGACCACGTTTACCTCATGGACGACGCCGGCGACCAGCTCACGTGCCTGAATGCCCGGACCGGCTTGGCCCTCTGGTCCGGCGAACTCGGCGGCCGCGCCCCCTATTACGCCTCCATAACCGCAGCCGACGATAAACTCTACCTCATCAGCGAAGCCGCGGAAGTAATCATCCTTTCCGCCAATACCAAAGAATTCAAATTCCTCTCCCGCACCAAACTCGACGAAAACCCCTCCCGCTCCTCCATCGCCATCGCCAACGGCAAACTCTTTATCCGAACTGCCAAGCACCTCTACTGCGTAGGAATAAAATAATGGGTGGCATGCTTTTATCCGCCGCAGACGGACATAAGCATGCTCTTACCCTATTACCCATCTCCTCTATCCTCAACCGCTTCCTTCTTCTTTTTCAGATTCATATAAATATCAAAAATATCCTGCTTAAGGGTATAAGACAGCCACGCAATACTCATACCGGCCAAACCATAAATGAAAAATATCACACACACAGCGGGCGGCCGTAACTCTATTGTATAGTGTACGATTAAGGCATAGCCGCTTGCTATATATCCGCCCACTCTCACCGCCAGACCCTTATTTTTTACAATTAATACAGACAGGGCTGCCGCTAAAAAGAGGAAAATATCTGTAAAGCAATTATAGAAGATTAAAAAACACATGGCAAACACTACGTTGCCACTGAAAAGGAAAAACATCGCTTGTCGTTTTACAGTTGGACGTAACCGATCGAGTGAGGCGCCGGATTTGAGAACAAGGCGTCGAATGTTTGTCGTATTAAGCAGAAGCAGATAGAAGAGCGCCACTAAATAAAGCCAGCAGCTTAAAATAAAAGAAATAAGAATTTGATTTTGGGTCGGGTTTAAATTAAAGGGGGTGGATGCTTTGGTATCGGATGGCTCTGAAAGGGCTAAAATATATAAAACAAAAATAATTAGGATACTTAAAAGCCCGTAGAAAATCAAAACCAGCGGTCTTCTGATTATGTCTTTCAGAGTACCATGCTTTAAGAGATATTCCTCATCCGCACGCGGCCGGCCGGCCAGTATCCACAGCCCCAGACTTGGTAAAGCAAAAAAAAGGATTAAACTGGCCACCATAAAGAGAAATCCCAGAAAATCTAACACTAGACTGAGTTGATTCTCGTTCTGTGGATAGGCGGTATTCAGTTTCCTGGCTGTGACTACCAGAGACACACATACAATCACAGCCAGAAGCCCATTGAAAAACCCTGTAGTTATAAGATCGACCCTACGTAACTCTCCCTTGATGAGCTTTGTTTTTATTTTTCCCTTCCATTCACATACGGTCTCGCCATCTGAAAAAGCTAACATAAGAAAGAGCAGAATAAATGGTAGGATATAGATAAAACATGGTTCCTGATACCAGAGCTCAAGAACTGCCACTCCTAATGACCAACTCAGAGCATTACCCAGATAAAGCCAGAATACGATCCGGAAGTATCCGACTCCTTTTTCTTTTTGCTTATCCTTATGTTCTGGCGCTATCATCGGATGAGCTCATTAAATCTTTAATAATTTTATAGGCAGGTATTTCTGGAAGTTTTTAAAATCACAGTCGGTGCTGAAGATAGCCAGGTCTTCCTGGTAGGCGACGGCACATATTAAAAAATCAATGGTTGATCCCTGGATACCTTTTTTTCGACACGTATTACAGAATTCTGCGGCCTGTTCAAATACTTCCGTAGGCAGAGGAATATCATCAAATGCTCCAAAATATTCTTTGAGTTTTTTATACTGTATGGAATCGGATATCCCTGACAATAATTCCTGGCGAATGGGCCCAATGATGACCACCCTGCCGTCTTTGATCAGGTCGGTCAACTTCCGGGAAAATTGGTAAGCAGGTTTTTTGCGTCTTAATACTTCCGACCAGATACACGTATCGACCAGCACTTTCATCGCTTTCTTGCCTTTTTATAATTATATTTTTTATCAAAATCAATCGTGCCAAACAGATCAATAATGGCCTGTTGTTTTTTTTGAGCAATGTATTCTTTGAGGGCAGCGGTTACGGCCTCCTTTTTTGTTTTGTGCTTGCCGATTTTTTGAGCCTGAACAATTAATTTGTCATCCAAAGCAAGATTCGTAGCCATATCATAACTCCTTTTACACATATTATAACACATAATAGTGTGTAAGTCAAATGGCCATTTAAATTTATTTAAATCTGTGATATAGAACAACTTATATTGTTTTGTTAAAATTTTTATTCAATCATTCTCCCTGGATAATATCGCCTTTTATGGGTGAATAGCGGGGTTTGGTTTCTGTCCGGTTGTTTTTGATGATGGTTACGGGCTCGAAGAAGCATTTGATGCCGGTGGCGTCCTGGATGATGGTAGTGTTTTGCAGGTGATAGTGCAGGTGGGGTTCGGATGAGTTTCCGGAATTGCCGCAGCGGCCGATGATCTGTCCGGCCCGGACGGTATCGCCGGGTTTTACCTGGATACTATTTTGTTGAAGATGGGCCAGGACGGATATTTCATTGTCCCGGTGCCGGATCATTACGGTATTACCCAGGGCTGAATAGGGATTCATACTGCCGGGCGTGTTATCGCGTACACCCCGGATCACATCCGTGACGACCCCGTCGGCAGGCGCTAAAATGTCGCGGCCAAATGCATAATAATCTTCATTAAGGCGGCCTTCGTCTTTATGTGTTTGGTCCTGGTCATCGACCGCCAGGAAATCAAACGCATACTTTTGGTTGGGAACATTATGATGCTGGTTCAATTCCGGGGTATCACCGCCCCAGAATACCAACCATGTTCCGGCAAAGGGTAGTCGCAGTATGGTCTGATGTTGAGTGACTGCTTCTACCGTCGGGGTGTGCGGCAGGAACCACAGCCCGATGATTTTATCCTGCAGATCCAGCACCACCTTAATATCCAGAATCCCCTGCTCAAAATGGGCGGGAAATATCGCCTGCATGGGAGGTGTCAAGCGGGGCGGTTCGAGCCTGGTTATTTTGCCGCAGGTATCCAGGAGATTATTGAAAAACGGACGAGACTTATCCAGCGGAAACGCATCCAGCATTACTTTGCCAAAATCTTTTTGTATCCCCTCATAATCCCGGGCGTTGATTGCCGTGACCATGCTTTGCACAACTTTCTCAAACCGGATCGTCTCAATATCAATGTTGTCAAAGTCAACCTCCCCGGGCTCATAGATCATCAGGAAGCCGGCATCCTCTGTTTTAGCCGGCAAATGCAGGCGCTCACCTTCCGGGGCCACTACGATCTGACGGACTCCTTTAAACTCATATTCCATTTTTAGCGTCTTGCTTTGCAGGTAGGCCGGATCGCCAAAAATCGAATTGGACACATAAATATCAATAGTATCGTCTTTAATCTTTTCATTAAGTTCGGAGATAACATCCTTCCAACTCGCCCCGGCTCCATATTGGGCCCGAATAATCTTAAGCTCTCCCTGTTCCTGGGCAAAGACACTCTGAATTAAAGAGAATATTACCGCTGCTACTAGTTGTTTTATAATTATATTTTTCATCGCAGGGAATCCTTTAACATTAATATAAGCTGTTTTCCTAAACATATCCCAAAATGTTTGAGGGTACTATCCAGCCTTTTAAACGCTCTGGCTTTCATCTCTTCCCTCTGTGCCTTTGCACCTAGGCGCCTTCTTATCAAAATTGCTGCTGTTGTTTGCGTTTTTCCCATTGTTGCAGGGCCCACTTGCGCATGTCTTCAACGGTGTCAAACTCGTCCACGATCTCCACGCCCAGAAGGGTTTCGATCGCGTCTTCCAGGGTAATGATCCCGGCGGTGCCTCCGTATTCGTCCACTACCAGGAAAATCTGTTCCTGCTGTTTGATAAACTCATCCAGCGTACTGGCCACAGACTTGGTGTCCGGGATAGCATGGATCCGGCTGGTGATCAGTTCGATTTTCTGTTCGCCCTGCCCATCCGATATTGCCTGCATCAATTTATAGCGCACCACAAATCCGGTAATATCGTCAAGGTTTTTATCGTAAACGGGTATCCGGCTGAAACGGATGGGGCTGTGTTCTTTAACGGCCTGGGCAATGGTCTGATCCTTTTGAAAGCCCAGTAATACACTCCGCGGAGTGAGCACATCTTTGACGCGGATATTCCGCAAGCGCAGCATATTCTGGATTACCCGGCTTTCCTGGCTCTGCAGTTCGCCTTCACTGTGGCCGATCTGGACCGTGGCCAGCATTTCCTCACGGGAAAACTTGATGCGTTTGCCCTTGGGTGCCAGTTTCCGGGAGAGTACCTCCAGGGCTATCACCAGCGGATAAATGAGCGGGAAATAAATTATCCCCCAGATACAATAGGCGGACGGCACGGCCAATCGTTTCCAATGCACAGCCCCGATGGTCTTGGGGATAATCTCCGAAAACACCAGAATTAACAATGTTAACAAAGCCGACGTCATGGCCATGACTTTATTGCCCCAAATCTTGACCGCCATGGCGCCCACTACGGCCGCACCCACCGTATGCGAGACCGTATTGAGGGTCAGAATAGCTGCCAGCGGCCGGTCGATACGGTCTTTAAGCTTCTTCAAAAGTTTGCCCCATCGATTGTGCTTTCTTTCCAAAGCGGCTATATAGGAATAATTCATACTCAGGATCACCGATTCCAATAGTGAGCACAGAAATGAAATCAACAGGGCAAAACTAAAGGCGGCTATTAAAACGATTATATCTTTTTTAAACGTCTCATCCATACCCTGTTCTTCTATGATAGTTCAGGAGCTTATTTATACATTTGCCGGGCGGTCTCAGCGGCCCGCATCCTTTTAATGAAATCTGTAGCTCCGCGCGCGGCCGCCACCCGGATATATCGTGATTCATCTTCCAGTGCGTTACGTAATCGCGGCCCATCCTCTTCTTTACCCACCCGGCCCAGGGCCAATAAGGCCAGAGAGCGGACTCGCACCGCGGTAAACGGGTTATCGTCCGGATCATTAAAGGCCAGTGCTTCACGGACCGTCTGTATATGGCCGGCGTCGGCCCGCTCGCCCAGGGCCCGGATGGCCGCCAGCTTCACCTCGATCTGCGGGTCATCGGCCAGGACGACCAGCATGGCAAAAACATCGTTGCCCTTGATATACTGCAGCCCGGAGATGGCCAGAATACGGTCATCGGCATAAAGACTATTGGCAAAAAACAACAGTTCCTTAAGTATGGCCTCATCACCCAGCCGTGCCAGGGCCTCTGCGGCCTGTAAGCGCACGGTCGGATCATTGTCTGCTTGCCGAACGACCTGCCATAATTTTTCCCGGCTGTCAGTTCGGATCTCGCTCTCGCCCAGTTTGCCAAGCAGTATGCACGCCTGGCCGGCAAGTTGTATGTCATCGCTATACAGCACATTATCAAACCAGTCCACAAAACGCGGATCACCTAATTTTTCCAGGCCATACGCTGCTGCCAGTTGCACCGGGATATTATTATCCCGGAGCAGCCGAAAGAGCAGGTCTCGGGCGGCATGATCCTTGATATCTCCCACGGCGACTGCTGCGGCAAAACGAACCGCCGGGACCGGGTCGTAAAGGTGCTTGCGTATCCGGGGCACAACATCCAGCGACGGAACCTCGGCCAGCGACTCCAGGGCATGCACACGTAAAACCGGGTCATTACTTTCCAGGGCTTCCAGCAGCACCTGGTTGATACGGGTCTCCAGCGAGGCCGGCTCCACCCGCGGATCATGCAGACCCCAACAGCCAAAGGTTATAAAAATCAGGAACAATGACCATACTATCTGGAAATATCGCATAATTTTCTATTGGCTATTATTGTGTTGCTTTATATCCTCGGCTGAAGGCAGATCCTTAAGAGAATTCAATCCGAATATCTCCAGAAACTTTTTCGTGGTACCATAAAGCAGTGGCCGGCCAAGCTCCTCGGCACGTCCGACAATCTTTACCAGACCTTTATCAATCAACTGACGGATCATTTCACCGGCCCCCACCCCACGAATGGCTTCGACATCAACCCGTAAAATCGGCTGTTTATAAGCAATAATAGCCAGCGTTTCCAGGGCGGCGGGCGACATTTTGGTCTCACTGCGAACCCGGATCAGTTTACGCAGCCATGGATTGAACTGCGGCAATGTCAAGGTCTGATAGCCGCCCGCAATAGCTTCAATACGAAAGGCGCACCCCATGTGTTCATACTTCTGATTAAGATCCTCAATATGCTCCCGGATCTGCTTAACGGAACCGGCGCCTATGATCTCCGCCAGCTTGGCCGGGGTAACCGGTTCGTCGGCCGCAAATAATATGGCCTCCAAAACCGATTCCGTGCTGATCTCGCCCTCGAATATTTCCTCTGGAGTACCTGTAACTGCTTCCGGACCGGTATCTTCAACCTCTTCTATCGGCTCGGCCTGCCCATCATCAGGGGGGATATCTTGAGATTTGGGAATAATCTTTATCTCATCATTCTGAACCAGATCCTCTCTTTGAGCTTTCCGGGAGACTTCTTCCGATTTGACATTCTGTTGGTAATTGTCCTGCATATCTTAATCCTAACACCTTATAATAAACAATGTTACACTGTAATTGTACCGGAAATAAAAGAAAAATAAAGAAAAAACTTTACCGCCTGAAAACCTTCTCCTGTGGCCATAACTTCCCAAAGGCAGTATGCTTACGCGAATTATAAGCATGTATGCTTCCCTGGTCAAACAAAGCCGGGTCTTATTTGGACCGGGGTCGGGTAACCCGGTCAATCAGGGGAACGGCCGTATTCATTATTAACACTGCACTATAGGCTGAGATTGGACAGAGAAACCGGTCAATGAATGAGGGACAATAAAGTCGGATAAGAATGGTCAATACTCCGGCTCCCACCCCGAAGAGGGTCTGGCCCCGGACCGTCATTGGCCGGCAGGTCATATCAACAGAAATGATACAGGCCGCCAGTAATAATCCCCCGCTGAAGATATGATAATTCATATAAGTAAACCCGGAACTGAGGTTTTCGGCCAGCAGTGGTAAATAAATTATGTTTCGTGCCCCATCGGCGCCCCTGGCCGGAACCGGACAAACTGCGGCCATCACATAAGTCGAAAGAATAAAAAACAGAGGCAACTGCCAATGCAGGTACCCGCGATATATAAAAAATATCCCAATAAAAATTAGAATCAGCCCGGCCGTTTCACCCAGCCCGCCGGCATAATCACCCCACATCACCTTTTGCAGCGCCGGCAGATGATCTGATATATATTGACCTATCTGGGGCACGCCATTGATAAATTCAATATCCCGCCAGTGACGCAACGCCTCAAACCCTGAACCTGAACCGGGGTCAACCGGGCCGTTCAACTGACCGGAGAAAATAATTTGTACTGCCAGTCGGCCCAGCAGAGCCGGATGCCAGCGATAGCGGCCCAGTCCGCCCCAAGGCGCTTTACCTGCCACTATGACAAAGGCTGTTCCCAATACCACTATATACCACGCGCACCAGGCCGGCAGGGTGAAGGCCAGAAGCAAGCCCATCATAAGACTGTGTGTGAAATCGGCGCCTTGACGCCTGCCTTTGATCGAGCTTATTAAAAACTCCGTTACCCCGGCGGTGACCGTTGCCAGAACCATCAATCTTAAGGCAGCAAATCCAAACAGCCAAACCGCACCCGCGGCCGGGATCAGCAATGCCGCCAGTTGTGTATGCATGATGCGCAGTGCCGATTCCGGACACACAACAAAGGGTGCCTGCCGCCCTGAATATGTATTATGTTCCTCATTCATATAAGTAAGGATATAGTGAAGTATCTTGTATATACCTGGACGCCGGCGTCAAAAGTATTGCGAACGCTTGTTTCTGGATTAAAAACAACGGTTTTAAGTGCCAATATCCACTTTTGACGGTGGCATCTACCTGATGCTTTGAAAAAGCTAACCGCTCTTTTCCGTTAGTTCCTGTTTCATCTTAATAATCTTCTGCATTAGGGGTAAATGCGCCGGACAGATATAAGAACATATTCCGCATTCGATACAGCGATCTAAACCGATCTGTGCTGCCTGAGCAGTCTTTTTTTCCCGGGACAACTGCCACAGGCGTGCCGGGTCGATCCCGGCCGGACAGTCATCAATACACCATCCGCACCGGATACATTCCTGGGCTGCGGACCTGGGTAAGCGATGGATTACGGTGATATATTGACTGCCGGGTCCGATTACCGATTTTTCCGGGTCAAGGGCCATGCCACAGAGAATCCCCCCGGCTATAACACACTCGGCATCATCCCGGATCAGAGCCTGCTTGAGCAAATAATTCAGAGGCAGTCCCACGGGAACCAGAAAATGTCCCGGTTTGGCCACCCCATCACCACAGATGGTTACGATTCTATCAACCGGCAATGCACCTGTCATAATGATGCGTTCCACCTGTAATAATAATTGTATATCAAAGACAACCGCCGGTATGTCTGTCTGCCTGCCAGGAGGCAGGTGTCGCTGTTTTTGCAGGGTACGCAAAACAGATTCCGGGCGTGCCTGGGGATATTTTTCACTGACCGGCAGGCAGCGTACCTGCCAGTGTTCAGCGGCCTCGTGGTTGATATCGAAATGGTGTGGGTAAGCCACTACCGCCTCTTCGGCGCCCAGCCATGCCTTAATAATGGCCAGCCCTGCAAACACTTCCGCCGGCATACTTTCCAGGATCGCCAGCGGGGTGTTCAGTGCCGGCTCCAGCGGCGTGGCATTAGCCACCACCATTTTGATGTTCCCCTGCCTTTGCAGACGCTGCAGGCGCGATACTAATAACTCGCCGCCATCGACAGTTAGACCGGATCGCTCCAGCAGATGTAATACGGCCAGTCTCTGGGCTTCATCCTGGACGATTTTCGCCGGTAAAATCGGCTCCGGCAGCGCCTGGGCGGTTATCGCTTCGACACAGGCCTGTTCCGATCCATGTTTAAAACGTACTGCCGGCTGGTCAGGTTGACCGTCAACCCAGACAGTTGTTGTCTCTGCCAGGGTGCCCACACAGGGCACGTACACACAATGCCCTGTATCACTTCTGGCAACAGGTGTGTTTTTTTCCACCGTCTGTCCAATATCAACTATCATTTGCATTGAAGTTGAACCCGCGGTCAGGGGCAGAAACAGATCACCTTCATAAATATCCACCGTTTCGATAGCATCTAAAGCCGGTTCTTCCCCTATCGGGCTTAAATATATCCCGCCTTCAAAGTCATGATCAACTTTTGAAAAACTTATCAAACCCATGGTATTTTACGGTAGCTTGCTATTTTATCTGATTAACCGCGGCTCCAAAATCATAATCCGCGCCTCACGTTCCAATTGCCCCTGTAACTCCAGCATGCGTTCTTTGATTGTACGGTTCTGAATAATATGTCTGAGTTCTTCCTGAACGTCATCCGGGCTGGTCATTTTTCGGGGGAAATCCTGCTCCAGACGTACTATACACCACCATTCGAGATTATCGTCATGGTAGCGAAATTCTTTGCTATATTGACCCGGTTGTTTCAATTCGAACGCCTGGCGACGTACTTCCGGGGGAATCGTATTATCACCCTGTGAAAAAGGCCCCCTCAGCCCTTCTTGCGCCAGAGACATCTGGTCCTGAGAGTATTCTTTGACCAATTCCGTAAAATCGGCTCCCGCCTTCAGGCGCTCCTGTATATTCAGAATATCGCGAAAACTGCCCACTACCAGTTGTCTCACCAGCACTTTTCTGCCGTATTGCTCTTCAAATTCCTGCGCCAGCATCGCCTCGGTGACCGTGACCTGCTTATCCACCATCTCACGCAGCAGCGCCTCACGCTGAATAATCAGGTCAAACTCCCCGCGCGAAAGGTTACGCGAACTGAGCATATACTCCAGCAGCGCCGATTGCTCCCGCCGGCTCTTACCCGGACTCAACTCTTCCAGAAACCGATCCAACTCTGCTCGCCCCATCTCATCCGTCAGCCCAATCTCACGACGCGCAGCCTCCTGACGCACCACCTCCAGACGCACCATCTCATCCAGCACCCGCCGGCCATAACCCGGCAGCAGAACGTCATACAAATCGCTCTGACGAATCGGTTTGCCATTAACCCGTGCGACAGAAACCTTTTCTGTCCTGGTATTGTCAGGTTCCAAAACCTGTGGACTCTCACACCCTGTCAGGTTTATTAAAAATAATAAATAACAAATCTTGATTATCGGTTGAGGCATCTTATATCAAACACTCTTGTCATAGTTGTCAAAGATATAATGAGAGATACGGATAAACGTGTTTGTCCGAATATTCCTCTACGTGCCAATCAATAATATACAAATGGATCATGATCTTTCCGGCTGACTTTTACTTCCAGCCCTTTACATTCCCGGCGCAGGATTTTGGCGATTTGCGGCAGGATCAGTCGTTCGGAATTGGAATGTCCTACGCACACGGTGGTTACCCCGGCGGCCTGCAGTTCCAGACCGTGATGATGTTTGAGCTCGCCGGTCAGATAAAAGTCGCAGCCGTTTCGTATCACTTCCCGCAGCAGCGTTCCGCACGACCCGGCCCCTACGGCGGCCCGTTTTACGCGGGTTTTACGGGGTGTAATTACACTTACGGTGTTTACGTTTAATTTCTTCTTTATCGTTTCAATCAATGTCGGCGCCGGGATGGGTTTCTTCAGATCACCGAACCGGCCCAGGCCGGTAGTTTTACTTTCCCATAAAGGTATGATGTCGTAGGCCGCCTCTTCGTATGGATGAGCAGCTAGCATGGCCCTGATAACCTGAGGTAGTTGTGCCCGGGGCACTACGCTTTCCAGCCGATATTCAGCCACTTGTTCAAAACTGCCGGGCCGGCCAATCGCAGGCTTGCTGTACGGACCGCACTGGAAGGTACCGGTCCCTCTACAGCGGAAGCTGCACTTGCTGTATTTTCCCTGCGGGCCGATGTTTCCGGCTCCGGCGGCAAAGATCGCCTCACTTACCTTTTCCAGTTCTCCTTCCGGCACAAACACCACCAGCTTGCAGATGGCGCCCTCGCCGGCCGGAGGTTGTTGCAGAGGCTCAGGTGAGTCAATCCCGACAACTTGCGCCAGTGCATCGTTCACTCCGCCTGCCACGCAGTCCAGCGCAGTATGCATCGCATATATCGCCATGTTCGAGAGAATCACATCATAAAGCAGAGGCGCAGGGCCCTGCCCGGCCACCACGTTCTTGAGCGGTTCCCAGATCGGCGGATGATACGCCACAATCAAATCCGTTTTATTCACCTTTGCCTCGGCAACCACCGGCGCCGTCATATCGATCGTCAGTAAAACCTTTTTCACCGGGCGTTCATAATCCCCGGCCAGCAAGCCCACATTATCCCACTCTTCCGCCAGTTCCAGCGGCGCTATCTTTTCTAATACGTTTGTTACTTCGCTTAATCTCATCATCTTACACTTTCAAAAATCATACGAGCTATTTTCAAAGTAGGCTTTCATGAATAATAAATTTCTTTCCTTATTAGCCCTGAAAGGGCGACAGTGTTTAGCCGGGCGGCGTAAGCCCCGGTAACGAATGATTTAATTTTTTATAGCCCCGAAGGGGCGAAAGTTTTTTCCTGATTTCCAGATTCTGACTTACAAATTCTTTTCTATCTCCTGGCAGTAAAGCTCGTGCAGCCTCTGATAAAAAGGTCCGGGCTTCTCCTGCCCGACTTTATGGGCTTCCACGCGGCAGACCGGCATCACCTCCATAATACTGTTGGTCAGAATTACCTCAGAGGCATCGAGCAGATCCTTGATTACCAGTTCCTCTTCCCGGCACTCGATGGCGTTTTCTCGTGCCAGTTCCATAACCACGTTACGGGTGATGCCCTCCAACACCGGCGTAGCCGGGGGCGGGGTCAGCAATACCTCGTTTTTTACCAGAAATACATTGCTGATACACCCTTCCGCCAGCCGGTTGGTTGTGCTGAACCAGAGTGCTTCGCCTGCCTTCTTCATCTGGGCCTGCTGCAGAGCAATCAGCCGGGCAAAATAGTTGATGGTCTTGTGGCCGGCCAGCGGATCGTCGGGATTCTGTTTATACGGGCTGATGATCACCGTCATGCCATAACGATAAAGCTCCGGCGCATACGCCGCCATTCTGGTGGCGGTTATAATCAGGGTGCTCACAGGGGGGCTCTCTTCGGTTGCTTTTTGGATATTACCCCGCGTAAGGGTCAGTCGCAGGCGCGCATCCTGCAGGTCGTTGGCCTCCAGCAGTTCCGTGACGGCTGCGCAAATCTCCTCACGCGTGCGGGCGATACTGAGATTCAGGGCTGCCGCCGACTTAAACAGCCTTTCCAGATGATCGTCCAGTTGAAAGACCACGCCTTCATAGCTGCGCATCGTCTCGAACAGCCCGACCGCATGCAGCAGCCCGCCGTCATGCACACTGACCCGGGCCTGCTGGGTGTCAACTAACGAATCATTTAAATATACATATTCAGCCATAGCGTTGAGAATACCCGGTCCCTCACCCGAAAGCCAGAATTTTTTAAAAATTTAAGGAGTTTCAAAAAATGTCGATTAATTTGCCAACCAAGTTTCTCTTTTCTTCTTACTTTTATTCAGCAATACTTCAAGTTTATTTTTCAAGTCACTTTTTATAGTCGTATATATTTTATTTAACGCCAGATTGGTCCATTCATTTGGATCCGTATTATGATCATAAAGTTCCTCAGTACCATCAGAACAGAGAGTATACCTGTATTGTCTGGATCTTACAGAATGGTGGTTTGCGGATATTGGCGAAGGCGTGTTTTGAGGTATTTCTTTTCGACCGTGGAGATGATTTAAAACAACATCCGGACCGGACCAGAAACCCTTTTCAGGATTTTCAAGAAAAGATTTTAAACTATACCCATCCAATGTCAGTTTATTCCCCTTTTTATTCGGTTCTTCCGGTAATCCGCATAAATCTATAAGTGTGGGATAAAGATCGATTAATGAAACCGGATGGTCACAAGTGCAGCCTTCTTTTGATATACCCGGCGCCTTAATGATATACGGAACCCTCGTCACCTCTTCCCAGATAGTGGTTTTGTTCATATGGTCTTTTTCTCCCATATGATAGCCATGATCACCAGTAACAATAATAATCGTGTTTTCCTTGTAATGACTTTTTTCGAGAGCAGAAAGCATTTTGCCTATCTGATGATCAGCAAACGCTGTACATGCAAGATAGGATTGAATCCATTTTTTCCACCAGTATTCTCCTCCCTTTACTGTTTTTTCTCCGGCTGCCAGTAAGCTCGGCAACGCTTTGGACTGATAATCTTTTTTTCCTGTATCAGGATCTTTAAAAAGTATTTGAGCACAATCAACAAGATCATTTTTTTTATAAGGAGGCAGTTTAATTGAATCCAGAGGGAAAAGATCAAAAAATTCCTGTGGCGCATAGCGGGGAACATGGGGCCGATTTATACCGCAAACCATGAAAAATGGTTTGTCATGTTTATCGTTCAGCGTATCACATATAAAATCAGCCGAAATTTCATCGGGCATTAAATCCCTGTTATTTTTATCTTTATAATTAAATCGCCAGGATTCTGTTTTTTTATCACCCTCTTTTCCAAGCCAGTCCCCCATCCAGCCATTGAAATTTTTTACTTCAGGTATACGCTCAAGTGAACCAAAGCTACCCCAATAATTGTCTTTATAACCTGGCGGCATATCAGGATGCCCCGCGCCAGAAGGTTTACCATAACTATGAAAAGATATTCCATCCCATGGAACAGGTCCAAAACTGGAAGGTCCTGTTTTGGAATCCTTAAAAGGATCAGTTGTAAAAACAGAATTGTCTTCATGACCATTATGAAAAACCTTTCCGGTTCCATAAACATTATAACCGTTCGCTTTAAAATGTTCCATCATCGTAACAGCTTTGGTCATTGCCGGAAATTTCCGCCAATGGTTTGCCTGCTGTTTATAACCATAATATCCGTTAACAGAAGGATATAAACCAGTCCACAAACTTGCTCTTGACGGACCGCAGATTGGAGCATTACAGTGTCCATTAGTAAATTTCACGCCCTGTTTAATCAATCGGTCAATCGCCGGTGTTTTTGCCTGGGGATGGCCTCCCATGCCGTTAACCGTATCATTTAGATCATCACAAATGATAAAAAGAACATTGTATTTATTCGGGATTGAAGGCCGTATTCCAAAGGCCATACTCCCTCCTGCTAACAAACTCATACCAAGAAACTTGCGTCTGCCGATATTCATACTGAATCACTTTCAAAAGAAAATATGAAATTAGGTGTCATGTACTTTTTTTTTCACGAAACACTCACATCAGTTGCTTTAATCGCTCGCAACAACGCCGTGGCTTTGGCAATGGTTTCATCATATTCCGCCTGGGGCTCGCTATCGGCCACGATTGCGCCGCCCGCCTGGATATAGGCTGAATTTCCCGCAAGGATAATAGTCCGTATCGCGATATTGAAATCAAAGTTTCCATCCAGGCCGATCCAGCCGATACTGCCGGTATAGACACTCCGCGCCGTGGGCTCCAGTTCATCGATGATCTCCATGGCCCGGATCTTGGGCGCACCGCTAATCGACCCGCCCGGAAATGTTGCCCGCAGAATCCGGGCGATATCCGTATCCGGCCACAACTGACCGGCTATGGTGGCCACCGAATGAAACACGGTGGGATGGGTCTCGATGGTTCGCTCTTCCAGAACCTTCACTGACCCATACCGGCAAATCCGGCCCAGGTCATTACGCTCCAGGTCGATAATCATATTCAGTTCCGCCCGGTCCTTTTCCGAGTGTTCCAGTTTATCTTTGTTTAACTGGTCTTCATTTTCATTGCGCCCGCGCGGCATAGTGCCCTTAATCGGCCGGGTTACTATTTTTTCGCCCCGGCGTGATAGAAACAGCTCCGGCGACGCGCTGACAATCCCGAATCCGTCACCCTTGATCAGAGCTGAATAATCTGCCGGATTATACTGCGCCAGCCAGCGGTATAAATCCCCGGCCGCCCCGGCAAAGGGCTGACTGAACCGCTGAGATAAATTTACCTCAAAAATATCGCCCGCCCTGATATATTCCACCGCGCGCGCTACCTTGCCCAGATAGTCATCCCGAGCGATATTAAGCTCCATAGCTCCCACCATTTCAGAGGCCGGAACCGTCACTTTCAACCCGGGTTTATCCCAGGCCGGAGAATTATCACCATTCTCCCCGGCTCGAACTATTTCTCTCAGTCGTGCCATGCGCTGGGGGGCCGATATCTTCTGCCGGTCATACTCCAGGGCGCATAGATATCCCTTATCTTCTTCGCCGTCCCAGGCGATAATACTGTCATAAAAACCAAATCGCATCAGCGGCAGCGCAATGTCATGAACCACCCCATCCGGCAGGTGCTCAATAAACCGTCCCAGATCATAACCAAGCCATCCCACCCAGCCGGCCACAAACGGCGCCGGCCACCCGCCGCTCTCCTCCAAATGATATTTATCACAACACCCCCGCAGCATCTCAAACGGATCACCGGTGCCACCGCGCTTAAACACCACCACCTCCGCCGGATTTATTCCCAAATAACTGAACCGCTCCGCACCACCGGCTGAAAAATCCCCCAACACAAAATATTCCCCTACCCCTTTCAAACACTCCAACACCCCCCCCAGCCCCGGCAGTCGTCCAATCTCTTCCACTATTAAATTCATAACTTTTCACTTAACAAATATTCATATAATTATTTTCCCCGGCGGTTGCTCCAGAGTTGGATTTGCAGGCGGGGACTGTAGCGATAGCCTTTTTCGATACACATTTGAGCGACGAGGGGGCCCAGGCGGCGGTGTTCCTGTTTGGTGCGTGCCTGGGGCATGAGGTATATATTTTCTTTCTCGACTTTTAACGGGCGTAATTGTTTTAGAACTGCTTCTATTTCGGGCAGGTCGGTTTTGTCCTGGATGACGAACTTTAACTGATAATCATGGTGTTTTATAAACTTGCGCAACGCGGAGATGTTGAGCCGGTTTT
>JAFGHE010000223.1 GCA_016930295.1 Sedimentisphaerales bacterium | reverse complement strand
TTTTGCATTTTGATATTTTATTTTTTTTAATTTTATCTCCATAATAAGGTCAGGTCAAAATAAGTACACACGGCCGGTTAAATATTTTCTGTCATTTTCATCGCCAAGTACCATCCTGCCCCGGATAATAACACGATGGCCACTATCATGATTTTAATCAGCATAATATTAAAGTAATAATTCCTGAGGGACCCTTCCCGGCTGGCCAGATGGCGCAGGAAAAATATACGGGAGGCAATGCTCGAATGACGCCAGGAACGGCTTTCAACCGCAATACCATTAAGAAGGGCGATACGATGAAGGGCCGTGCTCATCACATAGGCGCCATGGTGACCTAACAGTGCAGATTGATTTCCATTACTATCATGACTATCGCCTGCCATGGACAACCTGCTCGAGCCATAGGCATCGACCGACAGGGCCCCATGTACGTCCGCCTGGCGTTCAAAACGCCGGGATATCCATCCAAACATCAATATCCATCCCAGAAAAAACAGTCCGCCTGCTCCATACGTCATGCCATCGCCGAATTCTGCATAGATCTGCGTTCCGTTCCAGTTTTCATAAAGCAGGTAGTGGAACAACTGCATCAGCAACATGACCCCTGAGCAGCCCCCGAATACAAACAACACCATAAACAGGATATGATGATGTTTGACGTGTCCGGCCTCATGAGCGAAGACTGCCTCGATTTGTTCGTCCGACATGTTTTCGATCAGGTTATCACTGATTAAGACATAACGAACCGGACGCAGCAAGCCCATCACCGCGGCGTTGGCCACGGCACTATAGGTATCCCATAATAAGATATCACGACATTTCAGTTTTATTTTCTGGCAGAATTCCACCAGCTTCTGGCGTAAGGGACCACCCGGCAGAGAACGCGTAATCCAGATGCGCTTTAACATCAGCGGCGCCAGCAGGAAGATCATGAAGGCGCCCAATCCGGTTATGGTTTGTGAAATAGTGGCTGCCGGTTCGCTGATAAACCCGTTCCTCTCAGAAAAGGCATACCTAAATACCATTTCAACCATATCCCTGAATGCCAGCATAAACAACAGTGGAATTAATATGATTAGAAGCCCCTGCCGGATTTGAAAGGAGAGATACTGCCTGCGGCTCCAGACCGGCCGGGTTGGCAGTCCCTCCTTCAGTTGGCCGGTCATGATATACTCACGAACAATACGGCTGATGGGATATTGACAGTACCACTTGACCACCATTAAAACTATAAAGGGACCCAGTAATACCAGCTCATCTATCAGAATAAGGCGCTGCAGCGACCATTCCTGATATATCAGACGCGCCCAGCCGCCCAGGGTGAGCAGCATGCCATAGGTCACTACTATTAAGAGGCGCATCAATATATCAATCCGACCCGGCAGCTGTAAGAGAGATTTTTTAAAGGTTTCATCCCGGTCCATCGGCGCCAGGCGTATCTGCACCTGCCGGCAGATCATCCGCAGGAGGGTCCCGATTAAAAACATAATCCCTCCCACAAATAGTAACGATTGCCAACCCTGGAAATAGCCCAGCCAGGCCATCAGCCGGCCGGGATCCTGGCTGTTAACCGTTTCTCCTATAAACACTGCCAGAAAAACCGCTAGTATCGTAGTAAACTGCACTAAATATATTCTACCTCGACAGAGAGAAACCCATCGATTATGGATCGATGGGTTTTCTATTCATTTTATTGTCCTGAAAATCGATAATGTCCTGGAACGATTTCGCACTTTTTATAGGTTGTCATTAAGACATGACGCCGGCGTCAAAAGTATTGCGAACGCTTGTTTCCGGATTAAAAACAACGGTTTTAAGTGCCAATATCCACTTTTGACGGTAGCATCAGACATATACGAACGAAAAGCCTTTACGAATGAAAAATATAATGATAAAAACTGCGAAACTTAACTCCTGAGAGGATTATCCTATTCTTTTGACAACTCCATATTGATTTCTCTAATTCGGGTTTTGGCATAGTCCACTTTAGCCGGATAGGCTGACTCCAGGTTCACGGCCATTTGATAATATTCCATGGCCTTCACACGGTCGTGCAGATAATCGTCATAGATTCGTGCCACCGAATAACGAGCCGGTAAAGGGGTTTGCGGATCCCACTGCCAGACCCGCTGATAATAGATTAACGCCTTATGATAATCTTTCAGATAATGCTGATAAATTTCTCCAATCTGAAAGGCCGCATCATCAATTTTATCACTGGAGGGATATTTGGTTATCAACTCATTAAATCTTTCCTTGGCGAGGTAGAGCTTTTTGTTGTCGGCAAACAGCTTGCCTATTTTACCCCGACCCTGCCTGTAATATTCCAGCCCGTCTTTATAAAGCAGGTCGGCATCCACAATCGCGGTATTGGCTTTTAATTCAGGCCCGGCAATTTCCGCCACGACCAGATACGCATGTTGCGGTCCCATCTCCAGATTTTCCAGTTCCTGTTGTGCCCAACTGGCCTTGAGATGATTACCCTGCCGATCATAAAAATCCCTCAGTACATCCAGATGCCGGCGGTACTGCTCACGATAACGCGCCATCTGTTCCACGAGTTGTACTTCGGTCGTTCTTTGTAAATCGGCGCCTTCCGTAACATCGATGGTTTCAGCCACCATGGATTTAGACGGCGGGATTATTTCCGGCTGACAGCCGGCAGACATCATAAAAACTGCTGAAATAACCAGCATGCCTGCGACCTGCACCAAATAATTATCTCTCATTGACATGATCGATCTCCTTTCGCCAAATAACTATATATGAGCTTTTCAGGTTAATATTTAAATCATTCAATCATAAATTCCGGATTTGTCAAGGAAAACATAAATTTAGGCAAGAGAAGAGATCCGGCCTCAAATGGAGCTGAAAATGAGGACGACATGATATGATATTATATATAATCCTTTGTTTGACAAAGAGATATGGTGGTCAACAGGGATTTTGCTGATAAAACCGACTATGATTCATCCGGCACATCTGGTATTTTCAGGATGATTCACCAGGAATTATATCAAGTTGAGATTCCGGGGTGACCAGAAGGGCACTCGAAGGCCTGCCAGGCGGTTCATCACAACAGCCTGGAAGGTCAGCCAGATGACCACCAGGGCCATAATGACAATATTCTGCCATTGGACCACGGCTCCAATGGCTACTACCAGGCTGCTGGCACAGGCAGGGGGATGTTTGCACGAGAGCATTACCAAGAATAAAAAGCTTAACACCAAAGCCAGGGTAGCGCTGCAAATCAAAGGCCAGCCGCCGACCTGAACTGTCACCGGTGCACCAAAAAGAAAACAGATAAAATGCCACACACACGTACCGGTCGAAAGGCATACCAGATGTCCTAAAATAACACTGCGCGGCGCACCGGCATGACTCATGGGATCGGAAAATAATATGAACGCGGAAGGACCCAAGGCAGGAAAAATCAACGGCAGATCGAGCAGCCAGGCAATCAAACTGATGGTCATGATGGCCAGTCCGCCATTGAGTGCTGATACCACGGACACTACCTTTTTCTCATCATAACGGGTCAGCAACCCCGGCAGACTCAGACGTGCCCGCCAGATCAGCAGTCTCGACCGTAACGTTAAATCTTCCTGTGTATGATCCATAAAACCACTCTCACTACGAGAGCCTCCATCCGATAAATAGGTCATCTCATATATTCTCATCGGATTTCAGACTGCCCACCTTAAAATATTTTTTATCAGTCCCTTGCAGGAATAGTCCAATAATTATCAACAAAATATGGAGATACTTCGTATGGACGCTAGCGTCAAAAGTATTTCGAACGGTTGTTTCCGGATTAAAAACAACGATTTTAAATGCCAATATCCACTTTTGACGGTGGCATCCGTATAATGTTATGAGAAAAAATCATTGAAGAACTATTGAACATAGTGTTCGAGAAATGCTTCTTTATAAATCCCCAATCTGAATTTATTCCGATTTGGTCCGAGTACTCTGTCGCAAAGAAGCGGGACCCGTTGCACGAGTTATTATTCTATGCGATTTGCCGGGGTCGGTGTTTACGGTAGGCATACTCGAGCGCGGGCAGGAAATAGGTCTGGCAGACAGTATCCCAGGTCAGTTCTCGTGCGAACTGCCGGCCCTGCCGGAGGTATTTTTCCATCTGGCCGGGATTACCTGCCAGTCGCTGCATGATGATACGGGCAATCCGGATGCTGATCTGTTCTTCGAGTATATCACGCTGGTGTTGATCAATTTCAGATATGGCGTTACGTCTGAATTGCCCGGCAGGAATCTGGGTATAATCAGCAACAATGATATTTTCCGGCATATCCAAATCCAGGGATTCAAACAAGCCCAGGCCGCCGCAGGAACTGCTTAAAACGGCCAGGCTGCCAAAGGCCAGCGTTTCCAGGGCAAACAATCCTTTGGTCTCATAGACACTCTGATCAAAGGCCAGATCACCCCCCAGAATAATATCATCAAATGTCATATCCCCGGGCATGCGCCGGCCGCACGAGTCAGTATCCCATCCGTACTGGTTGATATACACAATTTTAATATTCCGACAGCGGGTATTAAACTCCTGAACATAGGCATAAAAAGACGCTTCTTTACCCGTCAGGTCTCCCTGCTCTTCCCGATGCGCAACCGGCCAGCCCCAGGACTGTTCCATTTCGCAAATTTCCGTACGGCTCCGATGGGGGCTGTCGGTATTGAGCAGGAAATAAACCGCTGTTTTTCCGGTACGCCGGAAATGGTCCTCCAGATGATAGAGAACGCGCAGGTCACGCCATAAACCCCGGCTGGTACATATGTCACCAACGTGAGTAAAGATGTAGTCCGGGTATTCTCCGCCCAGCAAATTCTGGGCATATTGACGGAGTTGGTTCCGGCTGGCCCGTTTGGCTTCCACTGTCACTTCGTACCAGTTCAGCCCACACGGGGCCAGATCAATTTCAGCCTTATCATAATGAGGGCCAAGAAAGCGCAGTTCCTGTTCGACACCTCCGTTTATGGCCACAATATTATCACAATGATGCGCTGCATTCACTAAAGCGTGTTCGTAAAAGAAATCCTGACCACCGAAAAACTCACCCAGATAATACTGATTCTTTCGGGCCCATTTCATGGCATTATAAAACATGGTGTCATGTCCGGAATTGGTTTCAACAATACGCCGGACGGAGGGAATATCCTGTGCATAGAAAACCGTTTTAAACGATCCCAGCGGATCAAGAATAGCACCCAGAACCGTGGGAATTCCCAAACAGCCATAGGCCACCAACACCGGCGGGCAATCCGGATCAGAGGCGCCTACCGCACGTAAGGCCGCCAGCGCCGCCGGCGCCAGCTTGACATAGTGATCATACTTTCTGTCATTTTCATAACGGTCACTGGGTAAATTGAACTCTTCATATAACCAGGCCTTGAGTACATTCACCGGATGGATATTGACTTTATCCACATCTATGAGAATAACCTCCACCTGCGTGCGCTGTCCGGTATGTCGGTCATAGCAATCACGGTGACCATACGCCAATGAAACCCCAAATTTACGCTCTACCTGAGCCAGTGAGTCCGCGTAGGGATGATTCGATATTCCATCAAGCGATGAATAAAATAACCGCGCACGGTTACCCAGTCGATTCTTTATCCTTGAATTGTCCCCAGGCATAGGACCTATAAAAATAGTACGGTCCACTGCTTCTGAATACGTACTGGACGTGATTAATCCTTCCTGGATAGAATCGAAGCCGGCATCGCTTTCTGCCGGTAATTCAATTATATGTACTACAGTTTTCTTAAGAGTCAAGCTCTTCCTCCTACATCTGTATCCGCATAAATGCCAACTATTAAATATAACCTCTAAATGGCTTCAGAACAAATCGTTGTACCATTTTTTTTTTATAAGATTTAAATTTTACTTTCCCAACCCTTACAGTTTATCCAGATTATAACGATTATAAGACCTACTTACATAATCGGACTATAAATAAATACGGGTATTCGTTCTTTTTCGAGTTAATTCACATCTGCATTCAATTGTATTTCGGGATATTCAGCCCCGATAAATACGTGATTTTGACTTATTTATCGTAGTTAAAAACCAAGACCTTAAGACAGGAAAGAGTATTAATATTTTTAAAAAAGCAATGTCTGCTCCATGTAAAACAAGCCCGATAAAAAAAATGTAATTTTTTTCTTGCAATCCGGGAGTGAATGGCCGATAATATGAAACATGACAGCTAAACGAAAATATAAACAAACAATGAAACGACCGGCCGTGAACACCATCCGGGCGGGACGTGGAATCCTCGCTGTCACATCTATCCAAATCCTCTCTTTAGTTTTCAGCCTGTTATTACTGGGTCTATTAGCCCTTCGGGGCTAAATACGAACCTTTAACATAGGCGCAGGCCGTAAAATATTCTTCTATCGTTACCGTTAATTCCTTGATATAATTCTGAATCTTTGTCCGGATTCTGGATTATCCGGTTTACACCGTAATCGGAGGTATCTGATTATGACACAAGAAGATACAAAAAAAGAACATGTAGTAATTTTCGACTCGACACTCAGAGATGCTGAGCAAAGTCCCGGCGCCAGCCTGAATGTGCCGGAAAAGGTGGAGATTGCCCATCAACTGGCACGCCTGGGGGTGGATATAATTGAAGCGGGTTTCCCCGTGAGTTCACCGGTACAATTTCTCGCTGTTCGGCGGATCAGTGAGGAAATCGAAGGGCCGGTGATTGCCGGACTGGCGCGTACGGTCAAAAAAGATATTGACTCAGCCGCGGATGCCCTCCAGCCGGCCAAGCGCTGGCGCATTCATACGTTTACCAGTACCAGTCCGGTCCACATGGAACACATGCTGAAAATGACTCCGGCGCAGGTATTGGAAAAGGCTGTGGAAGCGGTCAAACATGCCAAAGGCTATACCGATGATGTCGAGTTCAGCGGGCAGGATGCCCCGCGCAGTGATATCAACTTTTTATACGAAATTATCCAGGCCGTGATTGAAGCCGGCGCTACTACTATTAATATACCGGATACCGTAGGATACAGTATCCCCCAGGAATACGGCAGCCTTATCGCCCGTTTAAGAGAGAATATTCCCGGTATAAAAAATGTGATTATCAGCACCCACTGTCATAATGATCTTGGTCTGGCTACGGCGAATTCTTTGGCCGGTGTGGCCAATGGAGCCCGGCAGGTGGAATGTACTATCAACGGGCTGGGCGAACGGGCCGGCAATACCAGCATGGAAGAAGTGGTCATGACCCTAAAGACCCGCAGGGATCTTTATGGCGTGGACACCCGTATCAACACCACGGAAATATATCGAACCAGTCAGATGGTATCGCGCCTTATGGGTATCATCGTGCAGCCGAACAAGGCGATTGTCGGGGCGAATGCCTTTGCCCATGAATCCGGCATCCACGTGGACGGCTTGCTCAAACATCGCGGCACCTATGAAATCATGACGCCGGAGTCCGTGGGCGTTCAGGAAGCCAAAATGGTTTTAGGCAGACATTCCGGACGCCATGGATTTAAGGCACGGTGCACTGAGTTAGGCTTTGAACTGACGCCGGAGCAACTGGATGATGCCTATAGCAAGTTTCTGGAGATCGCGGATAAAAAGAAAGAAATCTATGATGAGGATATCGTGGCCCTGCTGGAAGATGAAATCCTGGAAATCACAGAAACCTACCATCTCGATTATCTGCAATGCAGTTGCGGTACAGGAACACTGCCCAGTGCCACGGTGCGGATCATTCGGGAAGGTGATATCTTACAGGAAGCGGCCTGGGGCGACGGGCCGGTGGATGCCACGTATAACGCCATCACCAAAGCTACCGGATTAATGCCGGAACTGGAAAACTACAGTATCCGGGCGGTCACCGGCAGCAGTGAAGCTCTGGGTGAGGCGATTTTACGAATTCGCCATGAAGGTAAGATTTTTGTCGGGCGCGGGCTCAGTACCGACATTATTGAAGCGTCCGCCAAGGCCTATATCAGCGCCCTGAACCATATGGTGGGCCGGATTAATAACGGCCATAACAGAAAAAGTTGATCTCCAAATACAAGGAAATTATTAATATCATGGGAAAGACAATAACAGAAAAAATAATGGCCGCACACTGCGGTCAGGATTCGGTGCGGCCGGGGATGCTCATCAATGCCGGACTGGATATCATCATGTGTCATGATGTCACCACACCCGCGGCTATCAGTATGCTCGCTGAGCGGGGACTGGACCAGGTATTTGATCCGGAAAAAATAGTGGTAACCCCGGACCATTTCCAGCCGGCCAAGGATATTAAAAGTGCCCAACTCCATAAGCGGCTCGACGACTGGTGTAAACGGCATAACATCCGCTATTATTACCCGTTAGGCCGGGCAGGGGTATGCCATGCCCTGCTGCCGGAACAGGGTCATATCCGTCCGGGCGAGATCATCGTGGGCGGCGACAGTCATACCTGTACCTACGGCGCCTTTGGCGCCTTTAGTACCGGTATCGGCTCCACCGATTCAGCTGCGGCGATTGCCACGGGCGAACTGTGGTTCCGGGTACCCGGCAGTATCAAATTTGTGCTCAATGGCAGACTTGCCCGGGGTGTTTACAGCAAGGATGTAATCATCGCGATCATTACCCGCATCGGCACCGACGGAGCACGATATAAGGCCATGGAATTTTGCGGTGGCGCCCTGAAAGACATGTCGATGGAGGCACGTATGACCATTACCAATATGGCCATTGAAGCCGGGGGTAAAAACGGCATTATGGCCGTGGATGAGGTCACCCGCGCCTATCTCGATGAGCACCTCCGCGATAATAAAGGCTACACGGTTTATACTTCAGATGATGATGCCGAGTATGAACAGGTGGAAGAATTCGACTGTGCCGCGCTGGAGCCGATGGTGGCCCTGCCGCATCTGCCCGGGAACGGGAAACCGGTAAGCGAAGTCGCCGGAATGGCTATGGACCAGAGTTACATCGGCAGTTGTACCAACGGGCGGATTGAAGATCTGCGCATAGCCGCGGCTATCCTCAAAGGCAATAAAGTGTCGATCCGAACCATTGTGGTGCCGGCCACCCCCCGGATATGGAAACAGGCCATGGACGAAAAGCTCATGGATATATTCTATGATGCCGGCTGCGTGATCTCCGCCCCCACCTGCGGCGCATGCCTGGGCGGATTCATGGGCATCCTGGCCGAAGGTGAAAAATGCGTTAGTACCACCAACCGTAACTTCGTGGGACGGATGGGCCATCCCCAGAGTGAAGTGTACCTGGCCAGCCCCGCCACTGCGGCCGCCTCGGCTGTCGAAGGAAAACTAACGGATCCGAGAAAATACCTTCATTAACCATTACCAGGTAGTTTTGAAAATTAATTTTTAATATTTTTTTAGGATGTAAAAAATGGGTAAGGCACATATATATAAACGAGATCATATAA
>JAFGHE010000025.1 GCA_016930295.1 Sedimentisphaerales bacterium | reverse complement strand
AATAAAAGGCCCCGGCCCTTTGGCCCCCCACCAGAACCACCCGCCGGACGCTTCATGGAGCGGACGCCAGAGGACGGGCAGGCCGGCGTTCTGGAACTTGGCCAGTTCCACGGCAATGGCATCCAGGTCACGAATCAGAAGCTGGTATCTCTCGCCTTCCGGGTCAGCCAGTACGGCTTCAATATCGAAGGTGGTGGCATAGGTGTAAAATCCACGCCACCATTCTTTGTCCGGCTCATCGATCAAATCAGTGGGCGCATTCCAGTGCCAGCTCAAACTGACAATCCCGCCGCCCGTATCTGCCCAATTAATATAGCTTTCGACCTCACCCGTAGGATCGGCGCCGTGTTCTATACGCGAGGGAGAGTAATCCATTAAATCAAAGGCGCCAACCGCGGGCTCTTTTCCCGTAATGGAGTAGATGTAGGCTATTTCTTGTAACTCCTGCTGGCCGGAAAGGACCTTCTGGCTGTAATGATCAACCAAAAAGGACATGAGCGATTTCGCCTCATCCGTGGCCTGAGGATCAGTGAGTGTTTTAGGCGGACGGACAAGTCCTGCCGGCCCGCCCAACCTGACCGATTCTTCATTCGAATAGCCGGACTCAAAGGAAAATATATCCTCTGCAGTTACGACATAATAATAAATGATACCAAATATCGCACTGGTGTCCGTATAAGCGGAACTGGTCAGCAGCGTGTCGCTGATCCGGGTGTAGTCGCCGCCGCTGGTTGTGGAACGATAGATATGGTAGCCGATAAGGTTGCTTTCGGTATTATCGTCCCAGTCCAGGTTTACCTCGGCCTCGCCGGCTATAGCCGTCAGGCCCGTCGGAGCCGCCGGCGGCAGGGTATCTCCTGTCCCGCCGGGTTGGTCATCGTTCCTTTTGGCATAAAGATAATCTTTCAAAAAGTAACCCATCTCATCGTCACCATAGCGCAGCTCCCACGTCCAGTCCATAAACATCGAAGGTTCCCAATCAAGGCTGGCCACCCAGGCACAACTGCTGATTTTCATACTTTCAATCCAGTCAATGAGTGGCTGTCCGTAGTTGTCTATAGTACCCGTATTCAGCAGGTCATAACCTGCGGTTGCGCTGAATCCCCATTCGCTCATAAATACAGGATATTCTGCCGCACAGATCTCAACCTGTTCTGTATACCATTCCTTATTAGGCCAATAGAACAACCAGTGACCAGGATAAATATGAGACACATAAGCGATATTATTGCCACCTACAGGATCATCTATAGGATTATCAACTATCGAGCCAATGGCTTGCGAGTAGCTCGGACCTGCCACCAGGATAAGGTTGTTGGGGGCATACGTACGCACAATATCAATCCAGGTCTCCATATTCCCCTTGACGCTATCCCAGCCCTCACTATAATATTCTCTCCAATCGCCATATCTGTTAACCGGCTCATTGAAAAGATCAAAAATAACATTGCTGTCATTGGCAAATCGGGGCGCCATATACTCCCAGAATTCACTGGTCGATTGAACATGGAGAGTGGTATGATCCACATAATGCCAGTCAATAATGACATATATACCTTTCGCAGCGCAATAATCCACCGCCGGACGGAGAATATTATTATAGAAGTCATCATTGTCCGGACTCCAGCGATTGGGCCAATTGTCATCGCTGACATTAGGTATATCAGCAGGCGAAATCGGCATTCGGAAGACTCTGGGATACCAGCCGGGTGAACTGCCCTGCCAGTCAGTCTTGTCCGTGAGCCGGTCGATCATGTTGATAACGCCGCCCTGCCACGCCTCCAGGAAACCTAAATCGATCAAGTTTACACCCCGGAGCACCACGACATTACCGGCCGGGTCCTTAATGCGATTGCCCTCAGCATGTAACCAGGGGGTAATATAAGGTTTTTCGGGCGATTCCACATTAAATTCAAATTGTTCTTCATGCACTCTGGGCGGCGCATATCTGTCATCACTGACTTGTATAATCGCTTTATAGGTACCTAAATCCACCGGAGTGCCCGAAAGACACCCATCGGAATCCAGGGAAACACCAGTCGGTAAAGGTGGATTTCCTATATTATAACTAATTAATACGGAATTAGCCAGTGTCAGGTTACTCTGCCCGTCATAATTATTGATCGTAAGATAATCAGAACCATTACCGGCTGATATTCCTACCGTGGGGGTGAGACTCGTGTTACCCAATCCATAATCAAAACGGATCGTGCCGTCATGGAACAGCGTCACGGAAAAATTGCACGGATTTTGAGGCCAAAACAGCAGGGCCTTCCAGCGAATGGCTACTGAACACGGATCACTTTCATCTATATATATATCGTAAGAGGAGTCCCCCAGGGTCTCCAGATTATCCCATAAAGGAGCGATTATTACATTGCCCATCAGCTCATTAGTGGAATTAATGGGATAGGCATAATATCCCTGGGCTAAATCCAGGAAACCATTCGTTGATACATAAACGGTGTCATAGTCCTGACCATAAAAGTTAAAGGTAAAGGGCAGAGCGTATTCCCATATGCCATTAGAAGCATGCCATCCCTTAGGGTTGCCAATCTCGGTAAACAAGCTATAGTGATCATCATTATAGTCATATAAATTCGCCGGAAGCGGCACTACCTGCCAATCGTCTGCTTCAACTCCTCCGTCAAGCTCAAAACAATTCTCAACCTCAGTCCCGGCATACCAGGGTAATTCCCCCGTAAAAGCAATGTCCTCCGACTTTAGCACCCTGATTCTATATTCGCCCGTCGAATCATAGTTACCCGCCACGCGTATATAATAGTATTGCTGTGCTTCCAGATAAACCGTCACCTCCACCTTCTCGAACCTCGAGTCACCATTAGGGTATATCCGATCATCACTACATGCCAATTCCTGCCACGTCAACTCATCACAGGTATCATAAACACTCAGGTTAATATCAAAATTGAACTTATCCACGGTTATTCTATAAGAACCTGACAGCGACGGCCTGAATTTATGCCATACATCCGGCCGGTCATTTATTCCGCAGCTGCTGGACCAGGTGCCCGTGGCATTATAGGAATCGGAAGAAACTATTTCCCCTTCGAAAAGCTCCACGGCGTTATCACATATATCATGCTCAGATACAGGATCTGACTCCCTTAAATAGACTCCCCAGAGATTACCGGTCATTGTTGATCCACTCTGCGACCGCTGGACATTGATTACTTTCTCATTAAAAACGTATCCTTCCTTGAATCCTTCTATCGTAACCTTGGTATTGGACGGTACGCCGGCAAAAGCATACATCCCCTTATAAATTGTTTCTGTCTCCTGTATAACCATATCGTCCACTTTGAGTCTGACCAATACATTGTTCAGCGCAACATTATTGAGATCAAACACCCGCCCACTGATAACTTCACCGGTTTTATAAGGAAAAATATTATAGATACATGTATTCACAACATCATAAAGCACCTCACCACCACTGTCATCAATAACCGGCAGGTTATACCATGCATCAAACCCGGACTGACTTCCCCACCCCATATTGATATGATGATACAGACTGCTTCCATTATAGCCATACCCGTCACAGACTACGGCATGACCCGAGGATTCACCACTTTTGTGAATACCCAGCATACAGGGGTAGCCCGCGTCTAATCCCGGATTCATCATTGTATTAAGGTTCGCCCCTACATAGGGATAACCATTAATAACATTACTATAGAAAAACGTGTCGTCCATCGCCGCCGAGGCCGCGTACATGTAGGTCCCGGAACCACCCGAAGCATAATCCATGTGGGCCGCCACACCGGCATCATAACATAGAGCCCCGATAGCCTGACGCTCTGAATTATCCGGATTTTGAAGTTCAGGGTCAAACACCATCAAAGACCATGCATAAGGTCCGCCGTCCCCATCACCTCCCCGCGTATAGGCAACCTGCGGACTGCTATTAACAGAAATATCATAAGGCAATACCCCGATCCCTACCTGGGGATATTCATGATATCGCATGACCTGGGCCATGGCAGTCGCTACACAACCACAGACATAATGATATGGAGTGTAATAATTATAACATTCATCATCAATCTCGGGATCAGGGTCGGGAACATTACCCTGACTCCAATGACTCTGTATTAATGCATCGACACGCACGTCGGAGATATCCGTATCCGA
Source organism: Sedimentisphaerales bacterium (assembly GCA_016930295.1). Taxonomy (GTDB): domain Bacteria; phylum Planctomycetota; class Phycisphaerae; order Sedimentisphaerales; family SM23-30; genus JAFGHE01. The sequence continues at coordinate 11,890 of JAFGHE010000025.1, read as the reverse complement.
TATTATCTGCTTGTCACTTTTATCTGAATAACTTTCCAGTCGGCTCCATTTATCCCGGGCCGCCGCTGTTTGCTGAGATACCAGTTGTAAAGTATCCGCGGATAATCCGGGTCCAACAGACTTGTTTTTAGTCCCACCCCCGACCAGATCTAAACGAGCACTCATGTCTTTTTCCAGAAGCACGGCCAGCGGATTACTATCAGATGGATCATAATAACCCCTGGAAGTAAAAGCGATAATAGGCTCAATCTGATCATCCGCAGGTACGACCACAAAGCCGCCACTGGTCAAATTGACAATATGATAGAGTGTTTTACCCTGGGCATCGGAGTAAGAATCGATGTTTTTAACCTCACCGGCCAGGGATTCCCCCATCGGTTCAGTACTCGTTTTCATCCATCCCCTGACCACCGCCTGCGCCCTGGTTCCGGCCACCGGCGCCGCTTCCAGGCTGTTAATCCCAAACAAAATAACAAATAACAAAAAAATAACTTTGGAAATGATTCTTTTCATGGCACAAACATCCATAATAAAAGTAATTAGTTTCTGGGTGGGTGCCCCCTCATGAATCAGGGGCATAAGTATCTGTTTTCTCCAGTTGTCTCCACCTCGGCATGATATAAGAGGTTTTAACTGCGTTAAGCCATTAATCCTTAATTGCCAATTATATAGGAAACAAAATCTGAAATCAAGAAAATTCACACGCCCTTTTTCCCAAAACAGGCTATTTTACATCTACACAGCGAATATTTTATCCAATAGCTAAAATCAGATATACAATGTTAAAATAGGCAATCTTTACCCGGCTCCCATTGAATAGTTCAATATTCACACAAATCACCCCATATCTCCTAATCATATCCCGGATTTTATAGTCGATAAAAAATGGTTGACAAACATAGGACCTTTTTTGTAATATAGGATTATGTAAAGCCAGGCAAGGTAATGAATTGAATTTGCCTACAGCAGGTTGCCGTGCCCGTGGATAGGCCGGTAACAAGCACGCCAGCCAAAGAGATAATTTTCACGCCGAAATAGTTTATTCCTGAGGAAACCAAATTATGTTAACTCTTGAAACCCTGGAAACACGATGTCTGCTTTCTTCCATCTCTATATTATATAATAACAATCCAGTCGATATAATCGAATTTCCTGACACTGGTGTCGGTTACAGTACCCAGGCTGATTTTAATCTGACTGTTTTGAACACATCCGGTTATGCTACTACTACCGTAAAAATTACAGACATCCAGTTTGCAGATGATACCTTTTCTTTTTCCCCCACTAACCTAAACCCAATTCCTATAGGAAATTATGTAAATGAAACCCCTGTGCCGCTAACCCCTGAGGGGGTCACTCTTGAAAACACGATTGGCTCTAACACCGATTGGTATAGTCTCGATGTCGATTTTGGTACAGAAGTCACGTTCTCCTTTGATACCCTCTCCACTACGCTTTGGACTGATATCTATCGAAGTGATGGACTTGAGCTTCAGTCGGCTTATGGCGCCTATGGTTATGGCGATGAAGAAGATAATCCACCGTTGACTTTAACCTTCTGGGAAACAGGCACGTACTATTTTTCCCTGAGAAATCACACCCCCCAGGAACCCAACGATTATAGTTTAACCGTGACCAGGACCGGCTCCGTGTTCGAGGAATTTGTACGAGGTGAGGATAACGCCAAGCAGATTCCGATCTGGTTCAATCCCATGGTAGCAGGCCCGAAAGAACCAAAAAATTATCTGCTTACCAGTAGTATTACTATCATGACCGACGCCGGAACCTATGGTACCCGGGACTTTATCGAACTGCGCGGACACGCCATACCCGGAGATATGACGGTTGACTCTATTCAGTTCCCACAAGAGCAATATCCCCCTAATATTCAGTCAGGCAAACCTCTGACCATTTCAGCCCAAATTGCCAATAGCGGCCCGGGACTTATTTTAGATCCGGTAAACATGCAATTCTACCTGAGTTCAGATAATACATTGGACAAAAGCAAGGACCTGCTGCTTTCCAGGACGGCAGGAACTCCGTTGTATGATCCTGATATCATATGGGCAGAGGATACCGAAACCTATACTGCCACGTATTCTATTCCTGAGGTCCCGATGGGTGATTATTATCTCTTTGCTGTAGTAGATGGAGAAAATCGTATAGTAGAACTCAAGGATTACAATAACACAACCTCCATGTCCGTTTCTATCGACCCCTACAATACCGTAATTCTCGATTCATCCGGCGATCCGTTAGACCGATTCATCCGGTATAATAAAACCGCTATCGGTCAATCCGAATATCATTATGTAACGGTTTATAACCGTGGTGATGTGCCGATAACCGTTAACCAGATAACACTGGCCGACGGTTCTGATTTTATCCGCCAAACCGATCCGGGTATCGTTATTCTGCCCCAACAGGAACGGAATATTCATGTCACCTTTAAACCCGATTCCTTTGGTATTTACTATAATTCCCAGAAACAGGACACCCTGTTTATAGGTACAGACGAAAACGCCCTATACACCGTTAATTTGTCCGGTATCGTGACCGGGCCGGACCTGCTGGTGGAAGAAAATTACGGTACAATAAATGATGACATAATTGAATTCGAGCCGATCCGGCCCGATACAATCACCCCCTGGTATGATTTCACCCTGATAAACAACGGGGATCAGGTTCTGTATGTAAACGATATCTCCCTGCAAAACGAGAATACTTTTTTTGAGACAAGTGCCTATCAGCAAATCCAGGAACTAATGCCCGGTCAGCAGTTTACCCATCAGGTCCGATTCGATCCCCAGGGTAAGTCCGGCGTATTCACCGACAGCATTATCATCAAGAGTTCCGACCGCTATTCCCAATACCTGTATAAACTGGATGTATCCGGGCTCGCGATTGAACCGGAACTGACCATTGTGGAGGATCCCTCTCTGGATGGGGAGGATGACGGTTCTCTGGATTTTGGTCTTCATCCGTTTAATTTTCCTTTTACCACCACCATTTATTTAGTCAATACGGCTGACCCGCAACTGGCCCAGGCCGCCGGCAACTCCTCTGCCTCTTTACTCAATATCAAACCGTGGATACTGCAAAGTAAAGATCAGGTATTCTCCGTTCTCCAGAATTATCCCACGGAAGAGATCATCCTGGCGCCGGGTGAACAATATCCTCTTGAAGTCCAGTTCCTGATAACAGCGGACGAAAATACCTCTGATCGCGATTTTACCGGCAAACTGCACATACCCAGTGACGGCGGCATTGTTACTATTAATCTCATAGGCAGCGCTGCCCTGCCTCAGGTCGAAATCATTTCCGGCGGAAATATCATTGATGATCCCGGAAAACTCACCCTTGATCCTGCCCTGAAAAATTATCACAACCCCGCCCCCTCATCCACAGAGTGGTTCCTGATTCAAAACAGCAATGTCGAATATACATTTACTTCTGATACGCATATAACTGTGGAGGGCGAAGGTTTATCTATAATCTCTCCCCTGCTCAATAACGGCCTGGCTGACACGGCACTGAATGTTCCCGGATCAAAACTGGCTCCTAATGAGGCCATCCGGGTGGATATCCTCTTCGATGCCACCGATCTTGACCCAGGACTATATAACGGAATACTTATTATCAATCCCGGTGCCGACAATCAAACAAAACTGAATATCTTTACAGAAGTTATCAGTCCCAGGGCAGAAATTATTGATCCGGCCACCAACTTGCCCACCTCTCATATCACCTTTACCGGCAACACCAGTATTGGAGAAAAAACCACAGAGACAATCCTTATCTCCAACCTGACCGGGACCGCTGATCTGGTGATTGAGGACTGGAACAGCACTGATACACAATTCAACCTGAATCTGATGGCTCCCCTGACCATTCCCCCCGGCCAGTCCATACCTGTCGAGATTAGTTATTCCCCCTACGTTCCCACCCTGGGAAATACCCTAACCGTCCCTCTGAGTTTATCTACCAATGACCTGATGGCCCCTGACATAACACTGGCTCTCACCGGAGAATGTGACGGACGGCCACTGATACCGGATAATCCCAAAAAATACACCTTCCGCGACGGCAATGACGACCTGGTTAAAATCTCGTTAACCCAAGGCAGTTTCGAGCTATATCTCCAGAACGGTCAGCACGATAACGCTGATATATACGCCATCCGGTTGTTTGACACCACGGAAAAATCAAAATTGAAAATCAGTACCAGGGGGGAAACCACCATAGGCAGTATTAACACAGTCCCCCAGGTTGATTCCCAAACAGTTCAATCCCTCTCCGCCATTCAAGCCCAGGGAGTCACCATCGAAACAGGAATTTTCATCGCCGGTTCTCTGGATAAACTCTTACTGGGTGATGTTGAAGCCGGTGCCGCCGTAACTGTTCAAAACCAGAATGCATCCTTCAGGCCCATGACCATAAAAGCCGAATATATCAGCAATAATGTCAATTTCAACCTGAACAGCCCTTTAAATACCCTCCAAGCCAAATCTTATACCAGCGGCCAATTAACCGCTCAAAACATCAATAAAATCAATATCTCCGACGGCTCGCTCGGAGCCGGCCTGCTGGCACTCAGCGGCAATATCCGGCAAGTCAGGGCACAACAGAATATCACCGGAGATATCCAGGCAGAAAATAGCATTGGTTCCATTACCAGCAGTAAAGGTAAACTCACCGGCGATATCATTGCCCTCCAGGGTAATCTTGATAAAATTCAATGCGCATCAGGATTAACCGGGGCCATCCTGGTTCAAAACAGCATCGGTACCGTTTCCGTTAATAACGGCTCGTTTACCGGCACCATCAGAGCCCAAAATCTTAAAGAGATTAATGCCAATGACTTCAACCAGGCTCTGATCAGCGCTGCTAATATCGGCGCCGTAAACATCCAAAGTGATATAATTGATTCCTTTGTCCTGGCCGGTTATGATGTGGGAATGTCTGTTGATATACGTAACTACACGGACGATTCGTTAAATCCCGGAAACATCGGAAAATTCGAATTCGGCGGAGATTACCGCAACTCCTATGTCACCTGCGGGGTCATGACTGATAGTATCTACAGCCTTCTTTATAATCTATTGCCCAGTGGTGCTGAATATTCCGCCGGCAGCGGGGCCCTCAGCTCGGGTAAAGGTCGCACCGTCCATTCAGATAATGACAATATGCCATTTGGCTTCTACAGCGCCGGCAGTATCAAGTTAACCATCGATAATCAGAACCAACCCGCCAATTTTGAAATTCTGAATAATTATAATCCGTCAGAACAATAATTATTATTATCAAAGAAATTTTTTGTCCCGCAGAAAAATTTCTCGAATCTCACGCAGGGGATAACCTCCGTCATTGAGTCTTTTTACCAGGCGGATCCGTTCGATAGAATCCATGTCAAAAAGCTGCCTTCCGCCCTCGCTTCGCCGGGTGGGTTCAATTAATCCCACCATAAGGTAGTATTGCAGCGTCTGCTTTGATACTCCCGCCGCTTCCGCTGCCTTGCCTATGGGCAGTAACTCTCTGGAATCTTTATCATCAACCATCTTGGCCTATTTGGGTATTTCCATAACTACCCCTATCTCTTGAAATTCAACGACCAGGAAAAGACGCCGACTGAATTGTTGATACTCATCGCTGGGAACAAATTCAAGCCGCCGCGGCAACGTCAAGCCATCCGGGGTGGCTTGATATTCTGAGACATTAACCGCTAAAAAACCGAATTTGTCCGGCTGATTCGGCCTTTGATAACGCAGCCACATCCTTTCAATAAGGTGTGTCTCTTCATTAATCCACACTACAAGTGTATCATCAACCCTGCCAGGCCGATCCTCTTTCTTTTTGCCTTCAGCCACATGTCTCACCAGTCGTCCGCTCAGGGCTATCTTATGATTTGGCCGCCCCCCCTTCCGCTCCAGTTGCAAATAAGAAACGGAAACATCCTCCCGTAATAAGGAAGCCGTCTGCGTCAGACTCTGGCCTTCCAGAAGTAATTTCAAAGCCGCTCCATATAACTCCTCCATATCCGATTCATAGTATATTCCATCACCTGCCTCACGCGATATGGTAACCTGACCTTCGTGATCCAATCGCTCTACCAAACGGCCTTCCGGTTCGTTACTGATCAGAGTAAGAGCAAATGCGCCCTCGGGAAACAGCGGCTCCACCGTGTGATACTGATGGACAAAGGTTTGTCCGCCTCCCGACTCAAATACAGTGGCCACGGCCTGAGCTTCGATGGATACAGTCCGAATCCAGGCTTCAAGCCCGCCGGTAGCTTCAAGATTCTCTCGGATCACATTATCCAGGCGAGGATCATCCACTAATCCCAAACGCTCACGCATTCGCTCCAGCCGGGTACTACACCCGCTACCTGATACTATACATATCGATATTAAGCTCAAAACCCAAAATTTCTTGTAATTATTTGGAGTCATTATCATCTCCTCTGATAATTCCTTAAATCCAGATCATAAAAAACACCAAAGTCACTCACTAACCATAACTCCTTGCCTATAAAATTATTACATCGGTCATCCGGTAAACCGCCAAAAGCCGCTCTGGCATACAATCACATCAGTGTAACCAAATAACAATTAAAATGCAAAACCAGATTTGAACCCTTATTCCATTATTCAACATATCCCAGCGTTTTGAGTTTTTCCAAATCGTCTTCAGAAATACGACCGGGTGAGGAATCGGCACTGGTATTGTTCTTCCTCCATGCATATAACAGGCCCGCTAGTTCCTGCGCCTTGACCGCTTCAGAAGAATAAAGATTGTTCAACTCCTCTGTATCTTTGGACAGATCAAACAATTCCCTGGTTTTCTCTTCCGGGCCCTCTATGTATTTCCAGTCACCTAAACGGATCCCGAATTTTTCTCCCTTGACAAAAAGCCTGCCTACCCTGCTTTCCTTATAATGGCGCCGGTATAAGTACACTTCCGGGGCATCCTTAACGTTGTCTTGTCCCGTAAACAGCGATGCAAATGAATGTCCATGATTCGGATATTTAGTCGATTCCATACCTGTTAATTCAAGTATGGTTGGTAACAGATAAACCAGCGATACCGGTCTCTCCACAACCTTATTTGGCTTTATATGACCCGGCCGGCAAAAAATCAGAGGCACTCTGACCAATTCCTCATAAATAGTAAGTCCGTGTCTCAAACAGCCATGCTGCATTAATCCTTCCCCGTGATCGCCAAATAAAATGACTAATGTGTTTTCAGCAAGACCCAGGGACTCCAACGACTTTATCAGATTGCCAATCTCATGATCCATAAACGCTATTTCGCCGTCATATCGTCCGATTTCTTCCTGCAGGGCATCCGTCTGACTCCCCGAAGGGGCAAAACGAGACAAATAGGGTTCCGGCGGACGGTAGGGATCATGGGGATCAAAATAATGAACAAACATAAAAAAGAGAGCATCACTGTCAGAATAGTCGCGTAAACGCTGAATAGCCCGTTCCGTTGTAAAATTAGCACGCCGGTCAAATGCCCCGTTTACCTCGTGTCCTTCCCATACCTTCACCGACATCTTGGATTGCGACAACTCGAAATCATCTTCAAAACAGTCAAATCCCTGAGCATAACCAAACCTGGAGTGTAAAGCAAAAGAACTCACGATAGCCGATGTCTGATAACCCTGTTCTGACAATATTTCAGCCATTGTCAGGAAATCATCCTTCAAGGGTAAACCGTTTTTCAAAACCTGATGTGTCATGGGATACAAGGCCGTGAAAATAGACGAATGAGAAGGCCCGGTCGTCGATGTCGGAGAATAGGCAGTATCAAAGCAGGTGCCTTCTAAAGCATAACTATCCAAAAAAGGGGTGGTATTTCTGCTATAGCCATATAAAGAGTAATGATCCCTTCGAACCGTATCCATGGAAATCAACAATATGTTGGGAAAATTCTTCTTACGGTCAGACATCTTCTCTTGGTCAGCGGCCGGAGGGTTGTTTTCAGAAGAGTCACAGGATACCATCATAAAACTTAGACCTGCTGATACAAGCACCAAAAAAATTACTTCTTTCGTTCGAGCTGAAAAACATCCTTTGGGGAAATATCCGGCCTGTCTATATAAAAAAGTGCTTTTCATAATATAAACTCTTCCTTACTATATTTATATCATAAACCGTCTAAATAAAGTAAAGCCCGGCGTCGGGACCGGGCTCTACACTCCCATTTTATTCACGTTTAGCTTGTATGCTTCCGGATGATTACTTATATCATCCCTGGGCCATGTTCTTATACATCTTATAACGCTCGGCATATTCGTCGGCCAGTCGCTCATGCAGGACCTTGGCCTCTTCCGGAAACTGTTTGACCAAGGTAGTGTAGCGCACTTCACCCATAATAAACTCATTCAGGTCCGCCACAGGTTCTTTAGAGTCCAGAACCAGCGGATTCTTACCCTCTTCCTTGAGAAGCGGATTATACCGATAAAGAAGCCAGTAACCGCATTCCACGGCACGCTTTTCTTCTTCCTGGCTCTTGCCCATATTAATACCATGATTGATACAGGGCGAATATGCCAGTATCAATGACGGGCCGGGATAGCGCTCCGCCTCCACCACGGCCTTGACGAGCTGATTCTTATTGGCCCCCATGGCAACCGAGGCCACATAAACATATCCATACGTCATAGCCATCAAACCCAGGTCTTTTTTCTTGGTCTTCTTGCCCGATGCGGCAAATTTGGCTACCGAGCCGGTTGGTGTCGCCTTGGAACTCTGGCCGCCCGTGTTCGAATAGACTTCCGTATCCAACACCAGAATATTCACATCTTCTCCACAGGCCAATACATGATCCACCCCGCCATACCCGATATCATACGCCCAGCCGTCACCGCCAAAAACCCAGATACTCTTCTTGGTAAACAAATCCTGCATGGAAAAAATCGACTTGAGCACCTCATTGTCAGAACTCTCCTTGGCGAGCAATTCCCGCATCGTATCACCTATCTGCCGGCTCTTGTCCCCATCATGCATATGCTCCAGCCACGATTGCATGGCTTCTTTCAATTCAGCGGAAATATCCAGCTTTAAGGCCTGCTTGATCTTCTGCGCCAGATATTCCCGGCGCTGTGTATACGCCAGGTTCATGCCATAACCAAACTCGGCATTATCTTCAAATAACGAATTAGCCCAGGCCGGGCCGTAACCCTTTTCATTAACCGTATAAGGACAACTGGGAGCCGAACCACCATAAATACTGGAGCATCCCGTCGCGTTTCCGATAAGCATCCGATCACCAAACAACTGCGTTAACAACTTGACGTACGGTGTTTCACCACAGCCGCCACAGGCGCCGTTATACTCAAACAGAGGTTGGAGGAATTGGCTTCCCTTTAACGTATCCCTGGACATGCCGCCACTGCGATAGGGAATCCTCTGGGTAAACTCCTGGCAGGGCACCTGAACCTCTTTCTGAGTAGTCAAAGAAGTCATTTCCAGGGCTTTCACCTTGGCCGGACAGATGTCGGCACAGTTGCCGCAGCCCGTGCAATCGAGTACACTGATCTGAATCCGATAACGATATTCCGACATCCCCGAGCCCTTGGCTTCAATGGTCTCATATCCTTCCGGCGCCCCGCTTAACTCCTCCTGGGTCGCCAGCACCGGACGGATCACCGCATGCGGACAAACAAAGGCGCATTGGTTACACTGAATGCAATTCTCCTTGATCCAGTGGGGAACGGTAATTGCAACCCCCCGTTTCTCATATCGGGTCGTTGCCGTCGGATAGGTGCCGTCCGCCGCGCAGCCGGTATACGAGGCATCCAACTCCCCCGCAAAGGAACTGACCGGTAGACCGGTCCCCTTTTGTTCCAGCATGGGACGCATCACTTCCGTTACAAATTCCGGCTCATCTCGCCGGGGTTTTTCTTCCACTTCGGCCTGGCCCCAGCTATCAGGATATTTAATTTCTTCCAGATATTCCAACGCCGCATCCACACCGGCATTGTTCATATTGACAATCTTATCACCCTTACGGCCATATGTCTTCTTGATAGCCGTCTTGAGATAAGCAATCGCATCATCCACGGGTATCACATCCGCCAGCTTAAAAAACGCCGTCTGCATGATCATGTTTATCCGTTGGCCTAAACCAACTTCATTTGCAATCTTAACGGCATCAATATTGTAAAATTTCAGCTTCTTCCGGACTATAGTTCGCTTCATGGAGCCCGGCAGTTCCGTTTCCATCTCTGCCAGTGACCAGGGCGAATTCAGAAGGAATGTGCCACCCTCACGAATACCTTCCAGAACATCATACAGATGAACATAGGCCGAATTATGACATGCCACAAAATCAGCCACATCAATAAGATAAGACGATTGAATCTGTTTATGTCCAAATCGAAGATGTGAAACCGTCAAACCCCCGGATTTCTTGCTGTCATAGGCAAAATAACCCTGGGCATACATGTCCGTGTTGTCACCTATGATTTTAATGGCATTCTTATTAGCACCCACAGTACCGTCACTGCCCAGTCCCCAGAACTTACAACGTACCGTTCCTTTGGGAGAAGCATCGATCGGATCTGCCGCCGGCAGGGAGGTCATGGTCACATCATCCACAATCCCCACTGTGAAATGGTTCTTGGGCTCACTCTGAGAAAGATTCTCGTACACCTGTTTGACCATACTGGGAGTAAATTCAGCGCTGGAAAGACCGTAACGGCCGCCCACGATAATGGGTGTATCACGCCGCTCCATAAAGGCTGTACATATATCCTGATACAACGGCTCACCCAGACTCCCCGGCTCCTTGGTACGATCAAGAATCGCGATCCTATCGACACTCTCAGGTAATGCTTTCAGAAAATGCTCCGCTGAGAACGGCCGGTATAATCGAACCTTAACCAATCCCACCTTCTCGCCCTGGCTATTCAGGTAATTCACCGCCTCTTCTATCACTTCAACACTTGAGGCCATGGAAACAATCACTCGATCAGCATCCGGGGCGCCCACATAGTCAAACAGATTATACTGCCTGCCTATGGCCTGTCCTAATTGTTTCATCGTTTCTTCCACTATAGCCGGCGCAGCCTGATAATAACGATTGCACGCCTCGCGGGCCTGGAAAAAAGTGTCCGGATTCTGGGCCGTGCCGCGCAATTGAGGATTTTCAGGATTCATGGCCCGTTTACGGAAGTTTTCTATCTCCTGCCAGTCCACCAGTTGAGCCATGGTCTCATAGTCAATCATCTCCACTTTCTGAATCTCATGACTGGTCCGGAACCCATCAAAGAAACTCACAAAAGGCACCTTCGCCTTCAGCGTCGCCAGATGGCATACCGTCGCCAGGTCCATTACTTCCTGTACCGATGCGCAGGCCATTAAGGCAAAGCCGGTCTGACGAACCGCCATCACATCACCGTGGTCGCCAAAAATGCTCAGGGCATGACTGGCAACTGTTCGGGCAGACACATGAAAAACGGACGGCATCAGTTCACCGGCAATCTTGTACATGTTGGGAATCATAAGCAGCAAACCCTGACTGGCAGTAAATGTTGTTGTCAAGGCCCCGGCCACCAGGCAGCCATGCACCGCGCCTGCCGCACCGGCCTCCGATTGCATCTCACGCACACGAAGCGTCTGGCCAAATATATTCTTCCTCCCATAGGCCGCCCAGTCATCAGCTATCTCGCCCATGGGTGATGACGGCGTAATCGGATATATCGCCGCCACATCACTGAACGCATACGCTACATGAGACGCTGCCGTATTACCGTCGATTGTTTGCATTACTTTTTCTTTAGGGGGTGTAACTTCTTGTGATACACCAGGTTGCGCTGTTGTTGTCATTTGACATCAACCTCCAATTTGTAAAAGAGTGAAAATTAACATCTACCCATCCTCTT
>JAFGHE010000222.1 GCA_016930295.1 Sedimentisphaerales bacterium | reverse complement strand
AATTTAGATATGAACAAAAAAATAAGTAAGTGACCTTATTTGTTTCTTCTCACCAGGTTTTACAGACGCATGCAATATCTACAAAAAACAGGAGTAGGTATCATGCATAAAATATCAATTAAAACCCTTGACTCTCTATCGGTTAACTGTGTAACTTGGGCCAGAATAATCCCGCTAACAACCCAAAAATTCGATTTCAATGGGTAGGGGCGGACTTGAACCGCCGACACACGGATTTTCAGTCCGTTGCTCTACCAACTGAGCTACCTACCCGGCTTTTATATACATAACTATTTAATTTTTATCTACTTACCTGAATAGCCATCCATGAAAGCTACCAGTAAAACAGTAATTTCTACACTATATAAGGTTTTTTTGCAACAAGAATTAGAAACAAAAAAAATACAATATATTCTATCCATTTTCTTATATGGCATATTTGTATAATTTATTGTAAATCAATGACTTATGTAATTAATTATCGTTATAAGTTCAGGTTCTCACAGACTTTGAGAATTTTCTCTATTCAAGACTGTTTTTTGACGATAAATATAAAAGATAGTGACTTAATAGTGATCAGGAGTACCGATGTCTTTAATCAGTAATGTTAATAACTCCTTAGTACAAAGCCAGTTAGAAAGCTTAAAGCTACGTAGCGATATCGACACCAAGCTGGCCGCCAAGAGCCTTGATATTGCTCGGGACCAGGGCGAGGCTGTTTTAACCTTACTGGATGCGGCCGCTGATCTGGCTAAAGAGGCTAACGCCAGTCAGGGCAGTAATATTACCTGGGGCACTATAGTATCCGGCCTAGGTCAGAATATCGATGTCCACGCCTGATTCACCCTGATCATATCCTGCTGCGATATCATTTCTTTTCATTACATTAATTAATACTATCAAGCATATAAATGTGGTTATGCCCGACGATATCAGTGCGGCCCAAACAGCGGCTTTTAAACCATATCGGCTTATACACAACCAGCATATCAGGATATTTACCGCCAGCCCGGCTGCCATGGCTATCATTCTGCTTTTAAATCTATGACAGGCCGTGATGGCATCACCCAAAATCATGCCCAACAAAATAAGGCAACCAGCCAGGACCACCGGAAAAAAAAGATTCACATTCTGGGCATATTCCGGACTGTACAAAAAACGTAAGATAAATTCACCCTGCCAGAGAACACCTAGTACGCCGGCAAGCATGGCCAGAGATGAAATACCTAAAAGCCTCCATAACAGACGTTTAAATTCTTTTATACTTTCAGTGTAATATCGTGACAATCGTGGTAACAGCGATTGATTAATGCCATTCTGGATGGCCATTGCTCCAAATACAAAATTCATCAGTGCACCAAAATATGCCACCTGTGCTTTACCCAATATCGGGGCAATAAAATACTTGGCAACCTGATGATTCAGGATAGCCAGGGTAACAAAAACCCCTAAGGGTAATCCCTTTTGTATCAATAAATTAGTTTTATCACGATCCCAGATAAGCCTGCATGAGCCAAATCGACCGGCCTGAACACGATCATAGAGCACTATAACCATTACGGTTATTACTAACCAACCCACAAGGATCGAAGAAATGTTGTCAGTAAATCTCGATATGAACAAGGCCCATACTAAAACACTGGTAGTCTTGGTTATCTGTGATATGGCCCAACGTTTCATCTGTTCATTTTTTTGCAATACTCCCAGATAGATATCCGCCCAACTTTCCACAATACGGATAAAACCAGCTAAAACAAGCAGTTCCATCTCCTGCCGGGAGCCATTAATACGCATTGCCAGGGCCAAAATCACCAGGAATATGATATAAATCATGTTACTCATAATCCGAGTGCTCAGGCAATGACCGGCATGAAACTGCCCTCTGGCATCCGTTACCAGAACTGTTCGTAACTCCATATTTATTAAAAATGCCAGGGGTGTTGCAATGGCCAGAGCATAATCAAACTGTCCTACCCGGTCACTGGTAAAGTATTTAATGATAATGATATAAATCAGAAACCGACTTCCCGAATGAAAGATATTCCCCAGTACCGCCCAACACGCATTGACTGATAGTGATTTATGATGCTTTTCCAATCGGATATACCTGTCCTGATTAACAAATTAATCTGACTGCTTATTATCTAAAAAGAAGAACAGTTATTTGTGTCCGTAAAAGTCATTAATACATCCAGCCACATAGTCAATCTGTTCTTGAGTCAATTCGGGAACGACCGGCAGGGCCAGTACTTCCTGGCAAAGCTGCTCCGCCACCGGACAGTCGCCTCTTTTCCCGCCCAGATAAGCAAAGCATTCCTGTACATGCAGCGGCAGCGGATAAAATATCGCGGTTGATATTCCTTTTTCTTCCAGATAACTCTTCAACGTATCTCGCTGAGGTGCACGAATCACATATTGATGATATACACAACGGTTTCCCTGAGTTATCCGGGGGATTTTCACATCGGAACAAAGCAATTCATCATAACGGTGCGCATGAGACAAACGTCTCTTCTGCCAGATATCCAAATACTTCAGCTTAATATCCACTACCAATGCCTGAATCGCATCCAACCGAAAATTAGCCCCGATATTCTGGTGATGATAACGATCGAGGCCGCCATGGACACGGAGCTGGTGACATTTCTGAGCGATATGCTCATCCTGACACAGTATCATTCCAGCATCACCAAACGCAGATAAATTTTTAGTTGGGTAAAAACTTAAACACGCAGTGTCGGACAAATGGCCGGGCCCGTTATTGTTTTGCCGGGCCCCTATGGCCTGACAGGCATCTTCGATCACTTTTAAATTATTCTTTCGGGCGATCACCATAATCTCCTTCATGGGCGCCATTTGTCCATAAAGATGTACAGGGAGGATGGCTTTGGTGTGCTCGGTAATGGCGGCTTCAATTTTATCAATATCAATATTAAAAGTATCTTTATCAATATCCACAAAAACCGGACGGGCTCCCGTCCTCACCACCGACCCTGCAGTGGCGAAAAATGTAAACGTCGGGACAATAACTTCATCTTGCACCCCGGAATTCATTTGTGATGGATTCATTGTCGAACCGATATCCAGAGCCATCAAACTGCAAAGCAAGGCATCTGTTCCGCTACTGACCCCGATAGCATAGTTACACTGGCAATAGCGGGCCATATTATCCTCCAGGGATTTCACAGGCTCACCCAATACACATTGCTGCTTTTCCAGTAATCCCAAAAGACCCGGTTCGACTTCTTCTTTGATGGTTTGGTACTGTTTTGGTAAATCCAATAATGGTACTCTCATGATTCATCCTCTATTTTGACTTATATGTAATGGATATTTCAGTTGAACGTAACATTCTTAATGGATTTTAAGACAATTCGGCCCGGGAATCCAGAAAAAAAGACGCCCGAATTCAGGCGTCTTTTATTGAATATTGGTATGAATGTATCATTCAGGATTTATCGTACGTATCACTCTTGCCTGCCGGAAGCGCTTCCGATATCTCCTGCTGGATATGAATATAATCATAATAGGACTGGTATGATTTTTCAAAATA
Organism: Sedimentisphaerales bacterium; assembly: GCA_016930295.1. Taxonomy (GTDB): domain Bacteria; phylum Planctomycetota; class Phycisphaerae; order Sedimentisphaerales; family SM23-30; genus JAFGHE01. The sequence continues at coordinate 11,785 of JAFGHE010000222.1, read as the reverse complement.
ACCTCCTTTTCTGGCGCGCACGGCATTTAATACGACGCCTAAAAGACGTATTTGATTAGCTTTGAACTCTCTGATCATCCGACCGGCAATACCACGTGAAGTCTGCTCCGCATGCAGAACCGCTATGGTACCATCAACCAAACCGGCCAATATATTGGCATCTATTACTATCAAAGACGGCGGGCCGTCGATAATAATATAATCGTAATACTGTTTCTGGCTGTTAAGGAAATCGCGCATTCGTTTGTTGCCCAGCAAATCAGCCGGATTCGGCGGAGAGGGACCGCTGTCAATTATATCCAGACCTTCCATACCGCTTTGCCTGACAACATCAGCCACCGTCGTATGTCCTACTAAAATATTACTAAGGCCACGTAACGGACCGTCTGCCGGGAATAACCGGTTCAATGTCGGCCGGCGAAAATTCGCATCCACCAGTAAAACACGTCTGCCTTCACTGGCAAAGGTAATAGCAAGATTAATAGCCGTGGTAGTCTTGCCACAACCGGCAGCACTGCTGGTTATAAATAGAGTCTTTAGTTCGCCCGCAGGGGCACTGAATGTCAGATTGGTCCTGAGCTTTCGATAAAACTCACCCATTAAGGATTCCGGCCGGATTAAGGCAATCTTTTCAATACATACCTCTTCATCTTCTTCTTCCTCCTCCTCTTCATCGTCGTATTTTGGAATCATACCCAGGAGAGGAACATGGAGATGCCGCATAACATCACTGGGCGTTCTTAAAGAATCATCCGTGAATTCTATCAGAAAAGCCAGTCCTGTGGATAGCAATAAACCTATAAATATTCCTCCTATTAGAAAAACCTTCCAATCGGGAAAACTGATCTTGAGCGGCTTGTGTCCAAACTGGCCTATCGCTACCGTCAATCTGTCCGGATCATTTAATAGTACTTTAACCGAACTGATTTCACGGTCAACCTCCTCCAAACGCCGGTTAAGTGTATCGATGCTCTCCTGCGTCCTGAGAAATGTCATCATTTTCTGGTCCAAATCACGCTGTTTGCTGGCCGCGGCCTCATACTGAGTATTTACCGATTGCAATTGCTGCATTAAATTCATGATCTGATTATTCAGGGACATTAATTCCTGCTGGCTATATTGCTCTTCTAATAAGCTTTCGCGTTCGGATTTTTGTTTTATGACAATATTGATGGTTGCCTGAAGCTGTTTGACCTGCCGATGATCTTCACCTAATCTCTTTATCAGCATATCACGTTGTTGTATTAAGGAAGCCAGTTGATTAGTGAATCCCAAAATAAATCGATCATCTCGGATAGCCTGTGATACTGTAGCTGAACTTCCGGTACGCTGACGTTGTTCCTGTATTTGCTGGGCATATAATTTGATCTGCTGTATCTGAGTCTGTAAACGCAGGGTTTCCTCATGGAGTAGATTGAGCTCCTGATAAACAACGGTTTTTTGACCTGCCTGCCATCCCGGGATTTCGGTGGTACGGCTCATTTCCGCCATACTCTCCTGGTTCCTTTTTAAATCTCTTTCTATTTGCTCACGCTGTGTTATCAAGGCTTCCAAAGTCTGCCGAAAAATTCCGGTGGCGGAAGCCGTTTTCTGGCTAACAAATTCTTGCAGCGTTTCATCGACAATGATTTTAGATTCATCAGCACTTTGGGTACTCATTCTAACTACCACAAATTCAGTATCACGCTGTGCGGAGGCGGAAAAACTGTCTTGCATGTCTTCCAGAAGTTTTTCCGGATCATCCTTGCGTTTCTTATACCACTCGGTATTCTGTACATTCAGACGCTGCAATAACTGGCTTAGAAACGTCTCACTGTTTAATATGGCGGCATTACTGGCCGTCTCCATGGCAATTACTTCTTTACGAGGAATGAGTGTTTTACTTCCCAGACCTTCCTGAGCGGGCATCTTGCAGCGTATATATCCGGTAGAAGTATATTCTGGAGCCCCCCGTAAAAAAACATAAAACAAAATTATACTCACGATGACGGTAAACAGCGTGACCAGTATAATCAACCATAGATGACGTCGAATAATTCCTAAGACGTCTTTAACACTAAGACTTGATGGCGCCACTCCGCCTCCGGAGACAGGCAGCGGCATGCCGGCTCGGTGAGCCAGACCGGGTAAATTCGACGGCATTGATATCTGTCTCGTCATTTCAACCATTCTCTCAAATATTTAATTATATCAATCCAGTTAACACATTATCTGTCATGTATGGTTATAGTACAATGTAAAATTGTATCCGGATATTTTCCTGATCATGTTTGTATCCATTCAATGGAACAATAATAACTTCAGAACTATCCTCATGGCATTATTCGTATGAATCCTCAGCCTATCATGAAGATGTTTCCATTAATTTATTAATCCGGTCACGCCATTCCTGGGCATCCGGATCGTTGCTGTCTGATAAAAGTTCCAGGGTCCTGCTTAAACGCTGACGTGCCTTTTCATTTTCTCCCTGGCCTATGAGTGCCTGGCCCAGATGATATTCATATTCCGGAGGCGCACTGCCTTCGGTTTTCTGAGATTCCTGGATAGCCCGTCGCATTATCAATTCTGCCTGTTCATAATTTTTAAAACGCATCAATGCCATGGCATAGGTATCCATAATATTCGTATCAAGTCGATTTAGATCATAGGCTTCCTGGGCATATTTTACTGCTTCCTCATCATGATCGCCTTGTTCTAACAGGGCATAAGCCAAATTATTAAGAAAATAACTATTTTCAGGATGTTTTTCAATCAGATCTCTGCTTATCGCTATGCCTTTCTGCCATTGTCTATTACTCATATAGCTTATTGACAATTGTTTATCAATAGGTTCGGCAAGTTTTTCTGAAGCACTGGAACGTGCGGCCTCTAATTCAGTGATCTCTTGTTCCATCTGGCCGGTATCGCGATAAATCCCCGCCAATACCAGGTGCATCGCCGTCCAGTCTGGATTTTGTAAAAGTTTCTTTTTACCCCAGGATATAATATCAGTAGGTTCACCAATTCTTCTTATATTAGCCAGTACCAGATCACTCACCTCAGGTTGATCATTGACCATATTCAATACTTTTTCAAATAAATCCAAAGCCTCCTGCGGCCGGCCCAGACGATACAGGGCTTCGGCTTTGTTTAATAACATATCAGGACTGGCGCCACCTCTGGTTATAACTTGATCTGCTATCGCCAGTGCTTTTTGATATTGGCCGATTTCTTTGTTAAGTAATACTTTTAACATACCGTTGATTGCTTCCAGTGTATGCTTTTTAGTCTCCTGACTGACTGTTAATCCATCCTGCATTAGTTTTAAGGCGTTTTGATATTGGCGACTGGCATCACTGAACTCCTCATTCTCCATGTATTGATCCCCGGCAAAAAGCGCAGACATGGCAGCCTCCACATAGAGCAGCACCTCCTGGGGATATATCGTTAGAGTTGAGTCATACAATCGCTCCAGATCACTCCAACGATTGCGCGCTCGTAACATTTTTATCAACAACTTTCGTGCCTCGATATAAGATGCGTCAGCTTCGACGGCGGTTTGTAATTCACTGATTGCATCACTGTAATATCCCAGGCGCCAATTAATTCTGGCCATATCTATTCTGCCCAGATTATTATCTCCTGTGACCAACCCTCTAAGTTGTTTAAAGGTGTCCAAAGCTTTCTGCAGCTGATCACTGTAATATAAGGCTCTTCCCTTGAGGATATAGGCCACTTGGTCCGTCGGATCCTTAACGATGGCCTGGTCAGCATAAACCACCGCTTCCGTATATTTGGTATTGAGGATGGCCAGACGGGCCGAAAGAATAATCGCTTCTCTCGAATCCGGATATTGTTCCTTGATTTGATTCAGGATAGGTTCCGCATCCTCATTCCGTCCTATCATTAGAAGTACATCGACCTCTCGGGTCATTAAATAGATATTGTCTTCTCCCGAACGCATCATGCTTAATAGTTTAAGTGCATCATCATATCGTTGAACTTTGATAAAAAGCTCGAGCAGCATACTTGCCGCGAGCCGATTATTATTATCCTCTTTGAGAATCTCAAATAACAACGTTCCCGCTTTATCTATTTCGTTTTTCTGCTCGTATAATCTGCTCAAACTTATCATGGCTTCATGTTTCACTTTGCCTGTATTTTGGGCGATCATTTCCTGCAGTAACCTTTCATCTTCACCCGCTCGTCCGGTTTTTCTTAAAAATTCACCATAGGACGCCAGTAAATCCGCAGATTGAGGATTTTGGGCTTTCCCGTCTTGATATAGTTTTTCTGCTTCTGTTAATAAAGATTGCCTGAGGACAGGATCATCAACACATTCCGCATATTGATAGTACCAACCAGCCAGTAAATCCCAGTTGCTCACATTCTGAGGTTCTAACATCAGGGATAGCCGTCCAATTCTGTCCACTATTTGATGTATGAGTTCGACCCTTTCCCCAAACTGTTCTTTCGCTAATTCCGTGGTCCCCGGACGCTTAATTTGTTCGCCAAGAAGCGCTAGTTGAAGAGTGCTGTATATTATATATAAACGGTTTAATTGTGTCTCGTTAGGATTGATTCTGATAACAGTTCTGGACGGGATCAGTATCTCACTGATCTGTTCCAAATCCAGATTATTCAAACCCAATTCCAAATTTCTATTATGTAATAAGATGGCCAACATCCTGTTAGCCTGAAAACTGAGTCTGTCCTGAGATATGGCTGTCCGGGCTTCCCGAATCGCATCCTCTATTCGTTGTACTCTAAAATATGACTCGGCTAATGATAAATGCCCCTCAATCGAGATCGGCCGCTTCTCCAAATAACTCAGCAAACGATTTATTGACGTTTCCCAGTCATTCTGGTATTGGTAAAGTTTGGCCTCATAAAACAGCATTTCAGTCTCATTATGTTTCTTAATCTTAACCAGTAGTTCCTCCGCTTTACTCCAATTCTCTAATTCCAACGAGATATTAAAAGCATGAATCAGAGGCTCCATGTCTTCTTTAAATTTAAGAGCCTCTTCAATATAATCTAATGCCCGCTTCCATTGGCGCTGCGTTTCCTCGCCCGGTATGCCTCGCTGAGCCAAATCGATATAATGCGTACCCAGGACTAATGCCTGTTGATAAGGATCGGTAATATTTTTGGCTGCCGCCAGATCGATTTCCTCTAATTTCTCCGCACTTATATTAACCGGATCGGATTCCAGAAAAACCAGTCGTCTCTTTTGAAGGATAAAGTTATCAGGATGGGCCTTTACCGCTATCTCCATGATATTACGTGCCTTATCATAAAAATCAGGATATTGAGGGCCGTATTGACGGTAAAATTCATTTAACCAGTCCAGAATATCCATATCATCGGGATACTCTTGGGCTAATTCCCTTACGGCCTGCTCTCGCTCCACCGGATTATCCAGTACGATGGCACGCAAAAATCTCAACTCCTTTGTTTCTCCCTTCAGTTCAGTTAATATCTCTTTAACTGCTTCCAGTTGGTTCAATACTGCAAGTATTTCCGCTTTTTTCAGTAAAAACTTCTGTTTCAATTCCTCGTTGGAAGGATATTTATCTATAAACATTTCGATTAATCTGAGAGCTTGTTCTTTACTGATCCTTAAAGGTAACGATGAATAGGTTTCCACATAATCCAACTCATCCCGAGAAGAGCGGGTCATTATCTGGATTGATTCAAAACCATAATAAACGGCCAGCGCTTTATATTCAGTATCACGAAGGGCCCGAAACAGTTTCCACTGCACTCGGCTTGCCATATATTTTATACTTTCCATCTCTTTCAATTCTTTTTCTATGTTATACAGGATTCGTATCCCCTCCTCCTGTTTCCCTTCTGCTAGAGCAATGGCTCCTTCGGATGCCTTCACCAGACTATGCGTTTCACCAATTTTATCTCTCATCTCCATCAAATATTTTTTTGCCATCTCTAAATAAATGCTTTTTTGAGACTCTTCCACATTATCTGACAATTGGATACAGACCTCGATCAATTCCGGCATTAAAAGCCCATAGCGCAAAGCTCGAATGGATGCCTGACGGGGTCCTGGCTCGTCTTGATAGTGTGGAAGATATAAGACACGACGGAATAACTTCAAGGCCGTTTGTAAATCCTGTTTAACATCGTCTCCAAGTTCAGCGTTTAAGAGATACAGCCGTCCCAGTGATGTAAGCCATAGGGCATTGGTATCGTCGCAAGCCAGGGCTTTCTCATATAATTTAATTACTTTTTGGGTGTCACTTAATTCTTTAACCTCACCCAGCAGCATTCCAGCTTTAACAGTATAAAAATAACCATCCTGGGAAAATTGAGTCAGCCATGAGTCGATATTTTCCAATGCTCTTTTCTTCAGGGAGTCATAATCAGCCTGTGAATTTTCCAGGTTAAGCCGGGCTTGTTCCTTTTCTATTTCTGATTCCGTCGTCTGCATAACATACTTGTCTGATTGAATCTGAAGCAACTTCTCTGCCAACAAAGGCTGCTGATACACTTCATAGTAAGCCTTATAGGCTTCAATATCATCAGGATTTTTATCGATACCCTGGCGTAGTGTTTTCTCCGCAAGGACCCAGTATTTCTCCTTTTCTGCCGGGGTCTTCTTGTTTTGCGCGTCAAACATGGCTAACATCCCGCCCAAACGATAGATAAGCACTTGTTGATCATCTGTTTCCTGAGCTTTCTGGAGAAGTTCCTCGACTTCACGATGAACTTTATCCGGCTCCTCGTCGGTGGTTTGACTTATCATTAACTCGAGTTTGGCATGGGCTTTAACTAAATAACCAAAGGGATCATTACCCTCCAAATCAATCAGCGGATCCGTTAACTTGATGAGTTCTGACCAGGCGTCGCTGCGACCAATATTCTTTGCCTTTTCATAATAATATTCCACTATGTTTTTTCTGGCATAAAAATTGGTCCCATCAAGCTGGTTGAGGGTACTCCATACTTTGAGGGCGTTTTCATAATCTGAATTCCGGAGAAAATATTCACCCCGGTAGGTGAGTATTTGATTGAGTAGTTCTTCATTTCCTTTGGCAAATCTATAGGCCTGACCAAATGTCTGCGAAGCTTCCCTCTGTTTATCCTTATAGTCTCCTTCATTCAAGGTCTGGAGCAGGTTAAAAGCCTCTTCCGGATCTTCCAACTGAGCCGCTTTCGCTTCATTATCAGCTTTAATCTGGTCTGCTTCCTCCATCAGCTTCTGAGATTCCTCAAATAGCTTTTCCGGATCATGACCCAAAATTTTATGAACAAATCCCGGCAAAAAAGGCCGCTTGGAATCCAATATATACAGACCTAACAGAAAAATGGGCACTCCTATCAATAAAAGTAAGGATATTAATTTTTTGTTAACTTTTTTCTTCTTTTTTCTTGCCATGGTATACTCCTCAGTATCCTGTATTGATTATGGTTTTATACGAACTTACTCAAATATCTTATAAACTTACGTCTGCTTTACTGATTCTCATCTTTGTTGTCTGAATCCGGGGGCCATACCGGCCAATGCTCCTCTAACAACACCGGCAAAAATACCTGTGAGAGTTTCTCTGTCGCGGCTATAGTCTCTTCATCTGTCATATTCTTACCATAGGGGAAAGTCAATTCAATCTTACAAAAAAAAGCATACTTATTAAACGGATTATTTAATATGACACGCACTTTATTGCGTTGGCACTCAAAGGACCCATTGACCCTGAAAAAATAGACCACTTTTTGCCGATTTTCTCCAATAGAATTTTTTGCCGATATATCTAATATGCGAATCGGTATCTCCTCGGACATGGTATCCGAGGGAGAAAAGGTGAGAACTCTCTCAGTTCTTTGATTTATGGTACTGCCACCGCCCACATAACATATATCAGGTATGTGAGGGACCTGGTCCGGATCGCCGGTATAATAGGTTATAAATAATGTCATATAATGGGCAGAATCATTTTCCTGGTTTTCCGTATCTTCTATATACCACTGAATATAATCCTCAGTCCCCAGTTCGGTCAACACATCGTCATTTTCAATCTTCTCCTTATAAATTACCCGGTAGGGTAATAGCCGACTTTCGTCCAGTTCATCTAACGGCTTTTGTAGTTCCAGTCTCTCTTTAACCAGATGTAATCCTAATATCTGGGCACATAACTCAAATCCGCTCGCTCCCAGGACCAGACATATCATACATATCACAAAAGCCTTGTCCTGTAATATCCGCTTCAGTCGTTCTGTGAGATATCTTTGCATTAGCTCCACCGTTCTAATAGCGTTTAAACATGCCAATCATATTTACCTGATTGTCCTGACGTGATTATAATCACCTTTTTCGGGAATTATAAAATCGTCACCATCCCTCGTATACCCGGACGGGTGTCACATATCTCCTGTTGACTGCAAATAAGTCTATAATTAAATTTTAATGAATCCTGTTTTGTCCTTGGTACTACCTCAAAGGGCTCCGGAAAAATGATCACTGATTGATGACCAGAATATCATCTTCTTCTTCCTCCTCCTCACCTTCTTCAATAAATAGATTGTTCATTAACCATACTAACACCCCATATAGGCCAAATGCCAGAATTAACATCAAAATACCCAGAACATCATGTAATGTCCCCTGGGCATATTGGGGCCCCATATATATATATATTAGGCCGGTCAGTAATACCCTTATCATATTACAAAATATCGCTATGGGAAAGGTACTTATTAAAAGAATGATTCGATGGATCAGGGGCCGCTTCTCCAAATAGGCCATGGCCACACCCAAAGCTACAAATGTCCGTAGCAAACGCATTCCACTACATGCTTCGGCCACATTTAAATCAAACGGCTCTCCCAGATGAGTACCGTGAATCAAGACATTACTTGACTCACATTCAATACCAGGCAATAGATTAAGCAGGGAAGACGCCACCGAAGAAGCAAGAATTCGCATGGGGATGGTAAGACCTTCATGAATGGAGGCCGGAAGTTTTATCGCAAATATCAGAAAAAATATGGGCAGCCAGACAATACGAAATATAGGCCAGCCTCCCACCAAAAGGACGATTCCACCTAACATAAAAATCATCATTATCGGTTGCGGATAAGAAATATGGGCGGATAGACAGTAAAAATAAACCAACATACTGAGAAAAATGATAACTAATCCACTGTAACAATTTTTGCCGGCTGTTTGACGAAGACTCTCACGCTCCTGATAGATAAAGTATAGACTGAAAAATGGAATTAAAAGGCCATGTGATTCACTGGGCGTTCCCCAACTCTTAAATAGCTTGATGAGCTCCTGGCGAAAAAATACAACAAAGAAAAAACCTAATATCACTATCTTCCATATTCGATCTATCATCTGTACGGATGATTCAGACGGATCGACTGAACAGTCAATAGGCTCGGAGGTCGTTGGCAATGTCTCTTTGTCCGCTGAAGTATCTTTCATATAAAAGACGTCCGTTCTATATTTCTCTAAGTCCTCTGAATAACCCCAAAAATCTCTGGATGTATTTCGTTGGTATCACATGATATAAAGTAACACGCTTAATGTCCAAAATCTTTATCCGCAAAATTGCGATCATAAACAAATCCAAATCCATAGGTACTGCGAAAACTGTTTCTGATTACCGCTACAAACCGCGCCACCGGATGAGACCCCACATTGATGATATCATTAGGCTTTATAAACAGATTAGGCTGGGATCCTTCCAGTAATTTTTGTAAATTTATTCTTACCGTGACTTCTTTGAAATTGCCAGATTTGTCACGCCCCAGACGGCGGGTTATATCACATCGGGAGGGACTGGCCAGACCGGTTATGGGCCCCGCAGCGGCTATCGCTTCCTTAAGGGTCATCCGTTCACCAGATAATGAATAAGGGCCCGGACGAGCCACCTGACCCTGTACATAAAATACCCCGACACGATTATATTCCAGATGAATATAGTCACCGGGTCGAATGACGATATTTTGAGAAAGATCCCCCTGACGCAATGCCTTGAGATCTATGCGTATCACTTCCTGATAGGGCGCGGCTGCCGCCATAGTCTCCCGCGTCTGTCTTGGGGGAAGAGCGGGTGTTCCCGGCTGTGGCGGTAGCGGTGGTGCTATTCTGGATTCCGGCGTTGGAAGAAGCGGCTCTTCTAATTCTACGCCCTCTCCTTCAGCGGGGACCAGATGAAATCTGCCCCCTTTCCGTATGACTTTCAGGGGCTTTACGGGCTGGGCGATATCCATGGTCAACATTATATCGGGAGTAAATAAAGAATATGTATTATTGAGTTTGTCTTTATGTGTTGTGACTAAACCATGATATCCGTACCGATTATTGCCTGCTATATTAGTTCTTTCTGGCTTAACCATCACCGCCATGGGAGTGATGCTTTCCAGTAATCCCAACCGTTCCTGTTCTTTATCGATATGAGTGTCTTGTTCCGTTTCAGGGTTATTTTGGTTTAATTCTATATTCAATAGTTTATTTTTATCATCGTCCCAGGGTAATAAATCCTCGGGTGACTCGGTATCTATATCTTTATCCAAATCCGGATCCGTCTCTTCCAGCAATGGAGTCGCCGTCTCCTCTGTTTCCGGAGTAAACTCAAACCACGGAGGCTGCCATACATTATCAGGCTTCTGCTCCTGCAAAAAATATTCAGGAGTAGATGATTCACGCAGATTCTTTAGGTTATTTTGTGCCTCTGTGACTTGGGGAGGATTGGGTACCGACTGCTCCATCAATGCCGTTCCTGATGTCGTTGCTTCTTGATCTGTAGTCATATCTTCTTCACTGAGGGTACGCAATACATAGGCAAAATCGACACCTCGAGTAGGCGGACCTCCAGCCTGAGCTAAAGCCTCCAATAAACGAAAATCAGGTTCACTTAATGGATAACGACCTGCCCCGGCTATAGCACCGGATATTGAATATACCTTTGACGTAGAGCCAATGACTACAATATTTACTGTGGGATCCTTGAGTATATGCGGACTTAACAAATCTTTGATATCATCGGCTAATTCAAGTTCTGTTCGGCCAGTTACTTTGAATGTACCAATTTCCGGAAGTGTAATCCTTCCTGTCTCCGATACCTGTCGGCGGTCCGCCCATTCCATCCCGGATTGAAAAAGATCCAGTATTGCTATGGATATAACATCGCCCGAATGGATAACATATTCCTTCTCATTAACTATTAAATCACGAGATTCGGGATCTCTGGCCCCGGCAAATAATTCCGGCTCCTCATCTACAACTCCCAGAGTATCTAATATGATATTGGTTATAGGGGTCGCTCTGAACCGGCCTATGGTCGATGGATCCGTACAACCTGTTAATAGTAAAACAGTTAGCATACAATAAAGGACCAAATGTATTCTTTGTTCACTTATGCTCTTTTGTGTTCTTAGATAATTCATTAAATTATTGATTGCTTTGATGCTCACGTCAAAAATAGATATTTCCAATTAAAAATGTTGCTTTTAACCCAGCATCAATGCTTTTGACGCTGGCGTCTGTCTTGTGTCGAAATAGCCAATGTATTTGCCACAGTTAAGCTCCTGATTCTCTTATTTTATGTACCATTTTTATCGGTAATTACAGATTTATCCTTTATGATTTATACGATTATAACATCAATTATAACCTTAAGTTAGGAATATTTTGCCAAATAAATCACACCTGTCTGTCCAGGGATGTTATTGTATTTTTAAAAAAAATCAATATCAGTATTGATATGACTGTTTATCTCTTCATACCTCTAGGCCGTTTATAAAAAAAATTATATAAAATATTTTTCAAATTCTTATT
>JAFGHE010000221.1 GCA_016930295.1 Sedimentisphaerales bacterium | reverse complement strand
TAGAATTTCTTTAGTATTTATAGTTTATTATGCGATGGTATTAAGGAATACAGGAAAAATGTTTTTTAACTACATATTTTGAAAGAGGTTAAGTAAAATGGACAATGTCACGCAGGTTCAGGATTACAAAATAAAAGATATAAACTTGGCAGAGTGGGGGCGTAAGGAGATTAATTTAGCAGAGAAAGAAATGCCCGGTTTAATGGCAATACGGGAACAATTCTCAGCTCAGCAGCCCTTAAAAGGGGCCCGAATTTCAGGGTGCGTCCATATGACGATTCAGACTGCAGTTCTAATCGAGACCCTGATTAAACTGGGCGCCCGGGTTCGCTGGAGTTCATGTAATATCTTTTCCACTCAGGACCATGCCGCGGCCGCTATTGCCGCGGCCGGCATCCCGGTTTACGCCTGGAAAGGGGAATCACTCGAAGAATACGACTGGTGTATCGAGCAGGTCATCGAATGGCCGGACGGCAAAGGACCGAATATGCTCATTGATGATGGCGGTGACCTGACCAATATGATGCATAAAGAACGGTATAAGGAATTCATGAATGATGTGCGGGGTATCTCTGAGGAAACCACTACGGGTATTCATAATCTCGAACGCCTGGCCCGCGATGGTAAACTGGAATGCCCGGCTATCAATGTAAATGATTCTGTTACCAAGAGTAAATTCGATAATAAATACGGCTGCCGTGAATCCCTGGCCGACGGTATAAAACGTGCAACGGATATCATGGTAGCCGGCAAAGTGGTTGTCGTAGCCGGCTTTGGTGATGTCGGCAAAGGCAGTGCCCAGGCCATGAAGGGATTCGGCGCTCGCGTTATTGTTACCGAAATCGATCCTATCTGCGCCTTGCAGGCTGCCATGGAAGGGTACGAGGTGACCACCATGGATGAGGCCCTCAAAGAAGGAGATATCTTTGTCACCGCTACCGGCTGCTATAAGGTAATTACGGCCGAACACATGTCCCGTATGAAAGATGAAGCCATTGTCTGTAATATCGGACACTTTGATATTGAAATCGATGTCGCCGGCCTCAATGCTATCCCCGGCATTAAAAATCAGAACATCAAACCCCAGGTGGACCGATTCACCTTCCCCGACGGACACAGCATCATACTATTAGCCCAGGGACGACTGGTCAACCTGGGTTGTGCCACCGGCCACCCCTCCTTTGTGATGAGTAATTCATTTACCAACCAGGTACTGGCCCAGATGGAGCTGTTTAAAAACCACCAGAATTACAAAAAAGCGGTTTATACCCTGCCCAAGAAGCTGGATGAAGAAGTCGCGCGACTGCACCTGGATAAACTCGGCGTCAAACTAGAAACCCTAACTCCCGAGCAAGCCGACTATCTCGGTATTCCCGTTGAAGGACCCTATAAACCGGACCATTATCGATACTAATAAATATACTGTCCCATCAGTATATGTAAACTCTATTAGGGTGGCATGCTTAAACCGGCGCAGCCGGATTTAAGCATGTTTATTCCCCAACGGCCCAAAGTCAAATGCAGAAGCGTATTCGTTTAAAGTGATATACCCATAATGAATAAACTGAGAACAGGTATAATCGGAATCGGCGGCTTTGGTACTAAAGTCCTCACTGAACTGGGCAAAAATGAACTCTACCACATCATTGCCATTGCCGACCAGAGCATTGAACTGGCCAAAGACTATGCCCTTCAGTATGAGGCGATAGCCTATGATGATTATCGCCTTCTGATCGTCCAGGAAAAACTGGACGTGCTGTTCCTTACCCTGCCCACCTTCCTTTGCGGAGAATATATCCATATTGCCGCCAAAGCCGGCATCCACGTCTTAAAACCCGCGCCCCTGGCACGCACACTGCCGGAAGCCATGCAGTGGGTGGAAATGATGGAAAAGGCACAAAAGAACTTTCAAATCATGGCCCTGAACCGCTATGCACCCGGCTTTCTCCTGGCCCATCAGCTTTTACAGGACAATCACATCGGACCAGTTTACCTGGTACGGGCCGAATGTTTTATGAACTTCCTGGAAAATAACGAAAATTTCGACTGGCGCGGGGATCCCATCCTGGCCGGCGGCGGCGTCCTCCTGGAACAGGCCTATCATCTGCTCGATATGATAACCTGGAACCTCGGCGCTCCCGAAAAGCTCTACAGCCTCAATACCAACCGCTGCAGTAAACGGGTATTACCGCCGTATCGCACCGAAGACACCGCCGTGCTGACTATGCATTTTGCCAGCGGTGCTATGGGCAATATTCTCTGCAGTTGGATGACCGGCCCACCATCCCAACGCATTTTTTTTCATGGCGCCGAAGGCTCTATCGAAACCGGCATCAACTCGTTACGCATCTATAATCCTGAAGGCAAAGTCACCCGCGAGGAATCCTGGCAGGACGATGAGGCCTCGCTGATAGCCCGGCAGATCAGCCATTTTGCCGCCGGCATGTCAGATCCCCAGATCAAACCAGTCAATAACGCACGCGAACACCTCAGCAATGTCGCCATCATCGAGTCCGCCTACCTCTCCGCCCGCACCCAATCACCCGAAACCCTAACCGTCTATGGATCCCTTTTTAAACTATGATAAATAAATCGATACTAAACTCAGTTAAACACGATTGGGTGGCAGCCTCAAACCCGCCCCTGGCGGGAGTGGGGATGGCTTGTCTACATACATTGATTCACTCTGAATATTTAGTTTTTTATATGAAGTTTTGATATTTTATTTTTAATATTTCATATTACATGAAGCACATAATCGGCATTGATCCGGAAGAACTCGCAGAATGGCTGGCGCAAAAATCCTGCCCCTCCTATCGCACGGACCAGATTTTGGCATGGATCTATAAGCAGAACTGTACCGATTACACCTCCATGACCAACCTGCCCGCTGATTTGAAGGACCGGCTCAGCCGGGAGTTTACCTTACGTGCCGGACGACTGGATAAACTCTCTCAGAGCCCCGACGGAACCATAAAACTCCTCTTACGCTGGCCGGACGACGCCCTGACCGAAACCGTCCTGATCTTCAGTAAAACCCGGCGTACCGTCTGTATCTCCACCCAGGTCGGCTGTCCTGTACAGTGTGCGTTCTGTGCCTCAGGTCTTGACGGACTCCAGCGCAGCCTCGAATCCGGCGAGATCGTGGAACAGGTTCTCCATGCTCAGGATCAGTTGGACAAGGATGAACGAATCACCAATGTGGTCATCATGGGCATGGGCGAACCCCTGGCCAACTATGACAATACACTCAAGGCCGTAAAAATTATCAACGCCGACTGGGCCCTTGGCATCGGGGCCCGTCATATCACCATCAGCACCATCGGCCTGCCCGACCAGATCCGTCGGCTCGCCCACGAATCCCTGCAAATTACTCTGGCCGTCAGCCTGCATGCCGCCAATGACGAATTACGTGCAAACCTCATCCCCTGGGCCGGTAAGATAAAGCTAAAAAACATCTTCTCGGCCATCGATTATTACTATCAACAAACCCACCGAGAAGTCACCCTCGAATACGTCCTGCTCGACGGCGTCAACTGTCTGCCCGCTCACGCCGACCAACTGGCCCACTGGGTGCATAAAACCCGCTGCAACGTCAATCTCATCAACTACAATCCCGTCACCGAAACTCCTTTCCAGCCCGCCTCCCCCGAAACCATCCAGTCTTTCATGGCCCGCCTGACTACTCGAGGCGTCAACACCCACCTCCGCCGCTCACACGGCCCCGACATCAACGCCGCCTGCGGACAACTCCGAAAACAACATCTGCAAACATGAGGCTATCAAAATGGAAGAAAACACTCAATCTGAAAACCATAAGAAAGCTCTAAGAAAGTCATCTCTATATGTCACACTATTTATATTTATTATTGCAGTGCTTATGTACTTTACTCATGTTTCCAGGGAGTTTGACCCGTCTGATATGTTTATAATGGACAATAAGCTGCGACACGAGATGGGACTGCCCCCAAAGCCCACGTCCGAATAAATGTATCCTGATAATGACCCCTGTCTCAGCAGCAAGACGGCGGCGCCTCGATGCAATATTTGTAAGCTGTTGTTAATTAAGGATTTAAAATTCAAGAGAACGATGATTTGTTCTTGACAAATCCAGGTAAAATTGGTATATATATAATAGATAGGCTTATCATGTTCATTCCGAGGGGAAATGTATCGATTTTTTACATGGAGGAAGGATATGAGAAGAAGGAGTTAGAGAATTATTAGATGCAACCAGCATTTTTCACCATTGATTAACATTGGGATCAATATCGTTTAATCTTATTGCGGGAACCAGCCATTTTACAGGCAGACAGTATATAATTATATCGTGTTAAAATAGTCTTGGAAAACAATGCCATGAAACAAAATCCTCCTAAAGCAAAGCACGGCCATCTGATAATTCAGATAGGCCGGATATTGCTGGATCTATGGTATGTTTTCATCATCAAGTCCCGCCGCCATGTGCCGGATATCGCCTGTACCGTGCTGGCGGCCCTGGTTTTCCTCTCAGTCGGTCCTGACAATGCCACAGCTCAAACCAGTACCCCGCCCAATATCATCTTCATCCTGATCGATGACCTCGGCTGGACGGATATCAATTGTCACGAATCCGGCTGTACCGGTCGAGAAGATCTATGTACCTGCTCGGCCTCGGGTAATGAATATGATTCACAGATTATCCAGACTCCTCATATACAGCAATTACGAGAAGCAGGCATGCGTTTTACCAGCGCCTATGCCTATCCTACCTGTACACCTACCCGCGTCAGCTTGATGACCGGCAAAAGCAGCTCACGCCTGAGTATCCTGACGGCCTGGGATACTACTCCATTATCTTTAGGCGAAGTGACCATTCCGGAGGCACTCGATGCCGGCGGAATCGATTATGTCTCCGCCAGTATTGGTAAATGGAATATTGTGAGTACCGGCCAGGCGCCCGATCAGGACACCGACCACCCGGAATTACAGGGCTTTGATTATAATTGGGCAGGTTCTTATATAAATATTCCTCCCACCCACTTCCAGCGTAATGGCTGGAATCAGAATATATTCCCTAATCTGGATCCATACAATCCGGGTGATCCATGCGAATACCTGGCCGACAGGTTGACCGATTACGCCATAACCTTTATTAATGAACGAGAAGCAAACAGTGAACCCTATTTTCTGTACCTGCCATATTATGCCGTTCACGAACCCTGGGAGGCAAAAACAGAAGATATTGATGCGGCACAAAACTGGGACCCGAATCTCACCGGAAACCAGTTAAAATATTTTGCCATGATACATAATCTCGACCAGAATATCGGACGGGTGATAGAGTCCGTCGATGAATCCAATAACACTGTTATTTTCTTCATGTCAGATAATGGCGCTCTTGAAAGTGTTACTTCCGATGGACTCTTGCGCGGAGAAAAAAGCACCATCTTCGAGGGAGGTATCCGTGTCCCGTTAATCGTCAAATGGCCAGGTGTTATTGAACCCAACTCCACCTGCGATATCCCCGTCCATTGTACCGATATATTTCCCACCATCCTGGAGATGGTCTATCCCGAAACCTTTGATTCCTTTCATTATCCTGCTGTTGACGGGGAAAGCATGCTTCCCCTGATGAAAGGGCAGGAAAACCAGTTTACCCGGGATGCCGGAGGACTCTTCTGGGCATTACTCCATACCGCCGCCATGAGAGTGGATAGTAAAAAATTGATTAAGTCGGTACAATACGTTGGCCAGGATGAAATAGTGAGCTATGATCTGTACAATCTGGACAATGACTTGCGCGAAACAACAAAGATAACCGATGATCCGAATTTTGATAACTATATCAACTCTCTGGAAAATTGGCTCGATAGTTTTAAACCCTATATGATGATTGACAACGAACCGGTGACATACAATACGATTTATGAAGCGCTCAATGCGGCTGATGACCCATGCGCGTTCGATGAGGAGGCGATCATCCTCCCCCCGGCAGTTTTTGAAAGTAATTATGACAATCCCTGGTGCAGTCTGTTTTTAAATGATAATATTTCCATCATATCTCAGGACCCCAATGACCCGGCCATTGTGGTATCTACCATCATCCTTGACAAGTTAGATTGTAATGGTTCCAATGTTATGGTATTAGATCCCGACTGGGGTGGAAGTATTACCGGTGTCACTATTTCTCGGCGAACAGTACATGAAACGTATTTAGACTTTATCATCCCGGGAAATGGAATCAATGGTAATTCCAATGCAAACGGTACTGTTTCAAAATGTGTTATCAGGGATTTTTATGGTAATGGTATAATAAATTTTAATGGAACCATCTCAAACTGTGTTATTGCTAATAATACGGCCGAGGGTGATGGCGGGGGGGTGATGGAATCTGATGCAAATATAGTAAGCTGCGCCATCTTGAAAAATAAGGCTACCTCAAACGGAGGCGGATTGTTCGATTGTAATGGAAGTATCAACAACTGCATTATCTGGGGGAACAAGCCCGATCCCCTGGTTTTCTGTTCCATTCCGACTTATAGCTGTGTGGAAAAGGGCAGCATTGGTTTAGGCTGTATCGCTTCAGATCCATTGTTTGTCGATGCGGACACGGGTGATTATCATTTACGTTGGAACTCCCCCTGTATAAATAGGGGGGATCCTGCCTATGTGGCCGGTTCAGGTGATACCGATATGGACGGCCAACCCCGGGTGACCTACTCCCGTGTAGATATAGGTCCGGATGAAGTATTTCCTCTCGCAGGCGATATTGACAGGGATCTCGAAGTTGACACAGAGGATTTAAATGCCATCATCAGCCATTGGCTGGAAACCGGCTGTGAATACGACGGGGGTGATGAAAGCGAATGGTGCCATCTCACAGATATAAACCAGGACGGCATTGTCAATCTCATCGACCTGTCATACCTCACTGCCTTCTGGCTGGTAGGAATACCATAACGAAGACATCGCATTGTTGCGTTGATGCAGTATCATATGGCTTTTATCTGATAACACATTACAGCAAAAAATAAAATTATCCAAAAAGCACATTGGCGAATAAATTCATCTTGACATACCTGATGTAAGTGTTATTATTGCAAATACTTGTGGCGAGGATAGACTCTAAAGTGGCTTTTTGGACACGGATGCCAATAGTAAGGACAAAGCAAGGGGGCCTTCCTGATTAAGGCAATTTTAGATTGATGATACCGTCAAAAATGGATATTGGCACTTAAAACCGTTGTTTTTAATCCAGAAACAAACGTTCGCAATGCTTTTGACGCTGGCGTCTAGATTACTTGTTGTAATTAAAGGAATTAGATATAATCGTCCGATAAATCTACTGTAATTGTAATGTTGCATATACACTGTACTGGCCCAGGGAGAAAATGAAACGCAACATTTTATTAATTCCAAACGCATTTATTATTAAATGCACGCAATTATTCTCTATGTCATTGACGAATAAGAAATTAGTCCCGTCCATGGCACAGAGAATCACCGCTTTATTTATAATCTCTTTTTTAACAATAACTTATGGCTGTAAATTTTCGTCAGGCCCTTTACCTTTGATCACGCCCCCGCCTTCTGATTCAAGAGGCGACCAAACCATTGGTGATCTGTGTGAACTGATGGGCTATGAAAGCGTTAAAGTCCAGGGTTTTTCCCTGGTGTGGGGTCTGCCCGGAACAGGTTCCAATGAATGTCCGTCCTCTAAACGCTCGTATCTGGTTCAACATATTCGCAAATTCAAAAACACGGTTTTTTCCGGCACCGACTACGAATTCATGGAAGCTGAACAGATCATTGACAGTTTTAGCACTGCCGTAGTCCATGTTGAAGGAATAGTACCGGCAGGGGCCCCGGAGGACACCAAATTCAATGTTGATGTCGGAATTCCGTGGGCAACTCAGACTACATCCTTACAGGGCGGCATCCTTTTCCCCACCGAACTACAGGTCGTTGTGTCTGGCTCTAAGGGCAGGGCCCTGGCATCACAGAGGTCAGCTATGGCAGCCGGCCCCATTTTTATTAATCCTTTCCCCCTGGTTGCTGACACCGGTCGAAAGGCCGACCCCCGTAAAGGAATTGTCCTGGGCGGGGGGATATCCTTCAAAGACCGAAATATTCAATTAGCCCTGCTGGAGCCCAATTCCAGTGTAGCTCAGCAGATACAACGACGCATCAATACTCGTTTCCAGGCTCCTATTGGAGCTAATGTGGCCGATGCCAACCGTAATTCTGTTCGTATTATTATACCCGATGAATATCGCGACCAATACCAGCATTTTATAAAACTTCTTCTGACCATTCCCCTCCAGGATAGTGCCTTGTATCAGGAACTAAAACTCAAGGAATTAAGCGAACAGGTAAAACTACCCGGTGCAAATTACGAGGCCATTACCCTTAAATGGGAGGCTTTGGGCCGACAATCTTTGAAATATCTCCAGCCCTTATACGAGAAAGGCTATGGCTTGGAAGGTTTCTATGCCGCCCGAACCGCTCTTAACTTGGGCGACAAGCATGCTATCGATCCTCTCATTATCATGGCTAAAAATGACCAGCATATCTGTCAGCTTCTGGCTATTCAAACCCTGGGACAGGCCAGTGATGATATTCGCTCCCAGGCGGCTCTGGCTGAGTTAATTGATCATAAAAATACTCGTATTCGCATATTAGCTTATCAGGGGCTTAGACGCAATTTAAACCGTCGGATAAAGTCCACTACCTTGCCTGGCGGCTTCAAACTCGAATCCGTTAATTCAACCGGCGAAAATCTAATCTGTATTTGGGCCGACCTGGAGCCGAAGGTCGTACTCATGGGCCAGAATTTAAAATGCAATGATAATTTATTTTATGAAACGAATGACGAATCCATTATTTTAAATTCTCATCCGGATGAATACGAAATCCAAATATCAAGAAAAATGCCTGATAGTAATCTGTATATTTCAGCCGAAAGCAGCCTTTTGGTGGAGGATCTCGTTGATACCATGGCCCGGCCTTTAATCGGAAAAAACAACCAGCAAAAAACAGGAACACAATTGACTTTCAGCCAGATTGCGGGCATATTATACCATCTTTGCCAGGAAAAATTAATACCGGCGGAATTTATGTTATTAAGAAATTCCGAGGATCTTATACGTTGAAAGGATTTATACTCAGTCATGGAGGACGCAGTTAAGTCATGCAGCTAAAGAAAATCATTCTTTACGGTTTCAAAAGTTTCGCCGACAAGACCGAATTTGATTTTAATGACGGAATAACCGTAGTGGTCGGTCCCAACGGCTGTGGCAAGAGCAATATCGTGGATGCATTCCGCTGGGTTCTGGGCGAACAAAGCGCCAAGAGTCTGCGCGGCGGACAAATGCTCGACGTGATATTCAACGGCGCCAGCAATAGAAAAAGCATGGGCGTTGCCGAGGTAACCCTGGTTTTTGCCAATAGCCAGGGACTCCTCAATACGGATATGGAGGAAGTGTCCGTTACCCGAAAACTTTATCGCAGTGGGGAAAGCGACTATCTGCTCAACAATAAATCCTGCCGCCTGAAAGACATCCGTGATATGTTTCTGGGCACCGGCGTCGGGGCGGACGCCTATTCCATTATCGAACAGGGCAAGGTCGAAATCCTGTTGCAATCGTCCAAACAGGACCGCCGTGCCATCTTTGAAGAGGCCGCCGGAATCAGTAAATACAAGGCCCGCAAAAAAGAAGCCCTGCGCAAACTCGAACGCACCGAACAGAATGTCATGCGAATTCAGGACATCATCTCTGAACTGGAAAAACGGCTCCGTTCCATCAAATACCAGGCCGGTAAGGCACGCAACTATCAGGCCTACACCCGGCGACTCAACGAGTTGCGACTGAACCAGTTCCTGGCCGAACTCTATAAACTCAATCATAACGCCGGCCAACTGCAGTCCCGCTTCACCCGGTCACAGGACGAACTCGTTCGTATTACCACCTCCCTCGAAAAAATTCAGATTCGACTGACAGAACTGGAACATGAACTCGACCACTGTAACGATGAGATCCGGCAAACCGATAACCAAATGCTGCAATTTACTTCGCAGATCGGCACCCAGGAAGATCGCATCGAAATGGGCCATCGACGCTGTGAGGAACTCGAGCAGTTTCTCGAAAAAAACTGCCGGCAGTTACAAACCCTGCGCAACCAGAGCCAGATACTCAAACAGGAAATCGCCCTGGACCAGGAACAGATCGAAAATGCCCAGGTTCAGCTCGGCAAACAACAGGACAACCTTAAAACCATGCAGGATGCCCGTCAGGAACTGGCCCTCCAGCTCAATGAGGTTCGGGCCCAGTTGGATGATGAAAAGAGCGGTTTAATTGATATCGTCCGTCGCACCGCCCAGATTCACAACGAGATCCAATCACTGGACTTAAGACGTGATAACCTTTCCGGCCAGAAAAACAGGCTCAACGACCGCTACAGCAAGATCAAGGAGGAAATCGAAGATTACCTCTCACGCCGTTCCCAGCTGGACATACGCCGGGCCGATATCTGCACCCTCATGGACGAATCCCAGGCCCAGCTCAATAACAAACGCGAACAATTGGCCCACTTAAATGACGAGCGACTGGTCTGTAACGAAAATCTCGCTGCCGCCCGCGAATACCGCTCCGGCC
>JAFGHE010000220.1 GCA_016930295.1 Sedimentisphaerales bacterium | reverse complement strand
TGGAATCCTTTCCTTGATACTCTTTGATAAATCTTATTATATCATGGATTCCCCGATTGTAAAGTTTTGATTTGGGCAACAGCCCGTTTATTTATCATTTATAACTGGATAACAGATTTTGATATTAAACGCATGAGTTATTCGCGAGTAAATCGGCACATTCTCGTCTCTATTTAAATACTGCCCTAAGTCTTGAAAACGAGTCTTAAAAAATCCGTGAAAACCCGTATCATCCGTATCATCCGTGTTATCCGTGTGCTATTCTGCAGGAATGGAAAACGGTTCAGGAGTTGTCTTCGTGGTGTTGTGTGTAGATTTCGGCTTTGTGCCGGACGATCTGCCCCTGGACCATGTAGATGATGTCTTCAGCGATATTGGTGGCGTGGTCGGCGATTCGTTCAAGGTGCCGGGAGACACTCAGCAAATGGATGAGGGATTCGATTTGATGGGGATATTGGCGGATCCCTTCCTGAACCCTGACATATATCTGGCGATTGAGGTTATCGACCTCTTCATCGTCACAGCATACTTTGCGCGCCAGGTCGGGACTGAGGTTAATGAGTGCGTCCAGCGACTCCTTGAGCATCTGCTTGGCCTTGCGGGCCATGCCCGGGAAGTCAAGACTGACACTGACCTCGGGCTGCTGGGCCAGATATACCGCCCGTTCGGCAATATTGACCGCCAGGTCGCCGATGCGCTCCAGGTCGTTGTTGATTTTCAGGACCGCGATAATAAAACGCAGGTCGATCGCGACCGGCTGATGCAGGGCCAGGATCTTGAGGCAATCCTCTTCGATCTCCACTTCCATGTGATCGATATCGATATCCTTGTCAATTATACTACGCGCCAGTTCGCCGTCACGGTCCACTACCGCGCTGGTAGCCTGCCTGACGGTCTCTTCCACCAGGCTGCCGAGGGTGAGGATTTTCTTCTTGAGTATCTCGATTTCTCTCTGGAAATGTCTGGTCATAATCGTTTATCCAAATCTGCCGGTAATATAATCTTCAGTCTGTTTTTTACCCGGCTTGGTAAAGAGTCTGGTGGTTTTATCGTATTCAATCAGTTCGCCCAGGCAGAAGAACGCGGTCCATTCACTCACGCGCGCCGCCTGCTGCATGTTATGGGTTACAATAACAATGGTATAGAATTTTTTCAATTGTTCGATCAAATCCTCGATACGAGTAGTGGCCAGCGGATCCAGCGCGGAGCATGGTTCATCCATGAGCAGCAGCTTGGGCCGGGTAGCCAGGGCGCGGGCGATACAGAGCCGCTGCTGCTGGCCGCCGGAGAGGGCCAGGGCGGATTTGTTCAGGTTGTCCTTGACCTCGTCCCAGATCGCCGCATCCTTGAGACACTGTTCCACCAGCGATTCCAGATCTGATTTTTTTCGAATCCCCTGGAGCCGGGGGCCGTAGGCGACATTGTCAAAAATACTCTTGGCAAAAGGATTGGGCTTCTGGAATACCATGCCTACCTGCTGCCTGAGGTTCACCAGGTTGGTCCTTTTATCATATACATTAATGCCGTTCACCTCGAGCCGGCCTTTCGCGCGGGTGTGGGGGATCAGGTCGTTCATGCGATTGATACTGCGGAGAAACGTACTCTTGCCGCACCCGCTGGGCCCGATGATGGCCGTGACCATACAGGGGTAAATATCCATGGAGATATTCTTTACACCGCAGGTATTGCCATAGAAAAAACTGAACTCTTTCGAGGAAATGATACCGCAACGGTTGCATGTGGCTTTGTCTTGCGTGGTTCCGGAAGTAACTTGCTTCTGGTTATCCATCTTTATGTGTATCGCAGGTAGTATTTTTTCCATAACCGGACTTTGCGTTTCCATCTGGGTCACGGGCTTCTCCTGTGGTTGATTGTCTTCCATTGTTTTAGTAACCTCTTAATTTTTTAGCCACGCGCCAGCGGATAATGATAGCTAAAATATTAAGACACAAAACCAGAATAATCAAGGTCATAATCACGCCATATTGTTTGTGCGGCGCCATCATGGCCAGCCGGTCGCCGGTGGCAATATCCAGGCTGCTGTAGGACAGTGTTTTCACGCCGTCAAAAAGTGATTTGGGCTGTGGTCCCATGGCCACGGCGCCGGTAAAGAGGATGGGGGCTGTTTCCCCGGCTGCACGGCCCAGACTCAGGATAATCCCGGTGAGGATACCGGGCAGGGCTGCCGGCAGCGTGACCGTCACAAACGTGCGAAAACGCCCGGCGCCCAGGGACAGCGATGCCTCCTTATAGGTTTGCGGCACTGACTTGATTGCTTCTTCACTGGCCCGGATAATTACAGGTAACACCAGGATGCTCAGGGTCAGGGCGGCCGAGAGAATACAGGGTTTGGAAGGCATGTTCAGGCGGGGGAACAGGAATAATACAAAAAAGGCCAGGCCGAACAGACCGAATACGATACTGGGCACCCCGGCCAGGGTGTTGACACAGGTGCGAATAATTTTAACTACCATATTTTCGTCGGCACATTCGACCAGATAAGCCGCCGAAATGACACCCAGCGGTACAGCAAACATCATGGATAACAGGGTAAGTAAAAGGGTTCCGATTATTTCAGAGCCTACGCCGCCGAAATAGTGACTGTTGACCCAGTCATCCAGAAAATAACGCCAGTAAATGGTAAATTCCGGCTGGAGCATGTCGTCCAGATTATTTTCCACTAACGAAAATAACGGCTCCAGTGACGTGCCGGCGAACTGACCTTTTTGAGGGTCGTCCCGGCGCACGCTGATTTTTTCCAGCGACTCACCCGGTTTTGTTTCAACCCAGGCTTGGGCCCATAATAATTGATGCAGACTTTGTTGAGCCGTATCCCAGCGGGTCGCACCGTATCGGTCCTTGGGCATGGGCGGCGTCGATTCGCCAGGCAAAGGGCCAAATAATTTCCGTAAGGCGTCCTTGACCTCTTCCAGGGCTGCAATATACTGGTCACGCTGCGTCAGGTCAATATTCTTAACATTTTCACCATACATCCGGGCCAGGGGAAAAAACTGCTCGGCCACGGTATTTTTAAAATCCGGGTCATCGCTCAATTTCAGAATGACCTCTATTCCCTGATTGACATAGTCTTTGTCCGTACTTTCCAGTATGTCGCTAAGGGTATCCCGGATATCCTTGGCTTTGGCCCGAATCGCCGCATAGGTTTCCCGGTCAACATCCATCTGGCGGAGCTGTTGGCCCAGTTCTCGATATATTTCCCGTGTTTTATCCGTTAATAATTCGACATCGATACCGATTTGAAAATTTTCCAGGAGTTCATAAACCGGCTCCCGAGCCTTTTCCACCCGGGCGGTTTCGGCCTGTACCTGGTCACTGGAACCATGGTTGAAAATGGCCAGTTGCATTTTTCGGAATTCCACAGTTCCCCGGAAAAAGACCGCTTTACTGCCGCGACTGAGCATGGGTCCCAGGATAATCACCAGAGCCATGACCATCAGAAATACGGACAGCCCGGCCGTGATGGTAAAGGTCTTATCAAATGCTTGTCGATAGCCAATTTTCATAACAGATTATCGTCCTTTGGCTTTTCTCACCCGGCTAAGGAAATATTCGCTGACAAGGTTCAGGGAAAATGTAAAAATCAACAGCAGAAAACCAATGGCATAAAGCGCATGATAATGATCCGATCCTTTGGGTGTTTCCCCCATATCCCCAGCGATAGTGGCGGTCATGGTGCGTACGGATTGAGATAGGTCCCACCAGGGGGAAGGAATCTGGGTGGCATTTCCGGAAGCCATCCAGACCACCATGGTCTCACCTATAGCACGCATCATACCCAGAATCACCGCGGCGATGATCCCGCTATGGGCTTCCGGGATAACGACTTTCAGCATGGTTTCGGCTCGGGTAGCGCCCAGGCCGTAGGAGGCTTCGCGGATATCACGCCCAATGGCGGAGAGGGAATCTTCAGCGACACTGATGATAGTGGGTAGTGCCATGATCGCCAGAATAACGGCCGCGTTGAGGGTATTGGCGCCGGTACTGAAATGCAGGTTTTTCTGCATCCAGGGCGCCAGTACCAGGATAGCAAAAAAACCATACGCCACCGAAGGGATGGCGGCCAGGATTTCGATAATGGGTTTGCATATCTGCTGCACTTTAAACGGCGCAATGTCACTGAGAAACACGGCGGCGGAAAGCCCCAGCGGAACCGCCAGGATCAGGGCGCCCAGGGTCACATACAGTGAACCTGAGATGAGTGCCAGGGCGCCAAACTCATGAGGAGTACCCTCGGGATACCAGCGGGTACTGGTGAGAAATTCCGTTAAGCTGAATTGGGTCAGGAACGGTAGCGCCTCCCGGATAACAAAGATAAAAATCAGTAGCACCGCCAGGACCGAAGCGGAGGTTATGGTAAACAGGGACCAGCGGCCGACATGGCCCAGAATATAGCCCTTGAGATCCTCACCGGGTGTAAGCAACAACGGCCGATTAAATTCGGCCGCTGATGATGACAGGTCTATCATGTGATTAGGGGTACCACTTGATTCCATTAAGAACAAGCCTTTATGTTAATAATCCGTCAGAGGTACAAATCCTTTGGCTTCGATAATTTCCTGGCCCTCTTCAGTCAAATGGAACGTGCAGAATGCATGGGTCATGGAGCCGAGTTTGGGATAGCCGTTGGTAAACAGAAATAACGGCCGGCTGACCGGATAAGTGCCCATGGCAATGGTTTTTTTGGAAGGCATAATCTTATCGATTTTCAGAGCTTTAACATTAGTGTCCACGAAACCCAATCCCACATATCCAACGGCGCCTCTGGTGGTTTTCACCCGGGCATGGGCCTGCGGATTGGAATTAACGTATTCAACGTTACCGGCCATTTTTTCTTTATTCATAACCATTGTGTGGAATGTTTCATAGGTTCCGGAATTGGTATCCCGGCTGATCACCACAATCGGCATATCCGCTCCGCCGAGTTCTTTCCAGTTTTTGATCTTTCCGGTGTAGATATCCTTCACCTGCTCTGAAGTTAATTCTGTAACCGGATTGGAGGGATGAACCACCACACACACGCCGTCATTGGCAATTACGTGGGCCACGGGGAAGACCGAATTATCAACAGCCGATTTGAATTCCTTATCCTTCATGAACCGGCTCATCATGGCAATATCACATCGATTGT
>JAFGHE010000219.1 GCA_016930295.1 Sedimentisphaerales bacterium | reverse complement strand
TTCGGGTACTCCCCCTGAAACAGGGGGAGAGTTTTTGATCTTTCCTTGTTCCGAAAAGAGTTAAATAGTGTCCCCTTGTCTTTCCCCTGTTCCGAAAAGAGTTAAATAGTGTCCCCTTGTCTTTCCCACTTTAATAATCCGTTCCGCCAAAAAGTATAATCCTTCTTCCCCAATCAGTATTAACCCAGTGGCCGGGAGTTGTTGAGTTGTTCATAGACTGTGATATACCCGGCGATCATGTTCTCCAGAGACCAGTTTATACGTGCGTCTTTCATAATGCGACGGGCCTGCTTTTCCCATTCGCGGGGATGTTTCTGGAAATAGCGGTGGTGTTCCACCGTATGGGTCAGGCCCCACCACAGGCCGCCGGAATCGTAATTTTTAAACAGCACCCCGTTGCCCTGGTCCAGAGGGGCGCCCAGGGCCTTGAGGCTGAGGTGATGGATTTTGTCGCTGTAGCCGCCGGTATCGCGGTTGGTGGCTGTGGCGCCATAGATATTTCCCATCACATCGATCTGGCCAAACGGTTCGTATAGTGACGCACCGAACACATCACTGGCCGCGGCATAACCAAGTATGCTCATATGTTCATCGAACCCGTGATATGCAATTTTACCGCCGGATGCACAGGCGATTTTCCCTATGATATCGGAATGGTTCGGGCTGGGGCCGACCGGATTGCCCACCACCGCAATCTGGACGTCCGGATTTTCAATCACGAATTTCAGGGCAATATCTTCCAGCAGTTCAATACCCTTTTGCGATGAGTCCAGTCGCGACGGCCAATAAAGCAGAATGGCATCGGGATCCACGTTCAAACCAATCTGCTTCTGAAATTTGACCAGATTTGCTTTCTTCGCCTCGATAATGGCATCGTCCGGCCCGTATTTTTTTGCCAGGCCGGGTTGGTCGGGGTCGGGATTTTCCAATTGGTTTTCCGGATACAAATCCGACGAGATACCGTTGGGGACCACCAGGGCCGCATTAAGATAATATTTCGATTTGGTCTCCTCTCTGACTGACCAGGGGATAATGGGCCGGTCCAGAAAAAAGTCATTTACAATCTCTTTAAGAAAGGTCTTTCCCACATAGCTGATTCTGGTGGCATTTTTGATGGCCGTGGCCTGGGAGTCGATGCAATGATGGCCCTGGTCCCAGCACAAATAGAGATTGTTCATGATTTTACCCAGGTTCACACCCCAGAGGGCCTCCAGGGGGATATTGGAGGTATGGGTGTTATGGATGGTATGCAGCACCGGCACCTGGCGCAGATTTGCATACGCGGTAATCGCTCCACCGGCCATCCAGTCATGACTGTGGATAATGGCCCGGCCTTCATACCGGCTGCGAATCTCCTTCAAATAAATATTTATAATTTGCCTTTGAAACTCAGCCGCCGTGCCTACCGGGTCCCCTTCATAAGCACTCCAATTATTCTCAAAAACCGACGAACTGATCAAATGCACATGCTCCGGATGCAATTTATGCCGGCTTTGTACCCATTCGCTGTCCGTGAGATGGGCTTCCAGCTGAAATCGGCGGCGCAGATTCAACGTAATAATATGCGTAGTGATATCTCTTTCCAGAAGCCCTTTGCATAAGGCGGATATCACTTCACCCATCCCCCCGCTTTTACCGGAAACCAACTGTGCCAGTTTACCCATCCCTTCACCCGGCAGTTGGGCCGTCTCCGGTGCGATAATGATGACCGGTGTGACTTCCGATTTCGATTTTTTTTGAATATTGAACCGCTTGATGGAATCCTTAAGAAAGTCAATATTTCGGGTTAACAGGTAGGTCGCGGTGGACAGGGAGCCATAAGGACTGAAATAATCATGCACAGACCGATCGGCGCCCTTTCCCTCATGCAGGTAATAGAGATGGTCGGAGGTTGTCAGCAATCGCCAGCGTTGGAGCAGTTCCCCGCCGGCAGCCCGGGCCTCCGATTCCATGGCCTCCAGGTCCTGGAACAGAGTATATTGAGTCTGGTTGCCCAGCCAGCCATAGGTGTTCCGTTCCACATCCGCCCAGGAGGATGTGGACAGAGGGTGTATATCAACCGTCGGACAGTCCGCTGCCATAAATCGTTCAGCAATCTCCGTGGGATTGGCCATGACAACACTGGGATGGTTGGCGAGTGTCCGGGCCAGGCTGCGCCAGAAATCAAAAATCCCGGTATCCGCCCACAGATGTTCGCCAATATGCTCATAATCATAACCCAGCATGACCACTTCACCGTCCACCCTGGCAATAAATTCGGCATATTGCTCCGCAGACATATGCTGGTCCTTGAAACGGAAGGCAATATCGTCACTGAGATTGCGGTTACGCGGGATAACGATGAGGTTGCGAGTTTTTCCCCGACGGCCCATGGCTTTGAATACGGCATTGGGCGAAATCGCACGCCCGTCCTGAGCCCGGAACATATCGTCCCGCTGCTCACACAAAATGGCCTTATAATCCATATCCGCCACAATATTTGCGATCTCATTATTATACATGAGTTCCGTATTGCGAAACGAAGACGGCTTGATCCCGAAAACCTCTTTCATCTTCTGGCGATGATGAGATACCTGGTCCTTGAACTCCGTCTTTTTAGGATCATGGAAGAGCCCGGCCAGTGAATGATAAAACGTCTCTTCCAGATATTCCACCTGATTGTTTGGTTTGCCGGCGTCCAGCAGTTCATGCAGAGCCTTGATAACCTCCGGCTGATACTGCTGGGCCTGCTTGAGAAACGTGCCGGACATGCTGAAGGTAATCTTAAAATTCGGATTCTCCCTGATTATCTCCGTGAACATACGCGTGGCCGGCAGATAATTCTTCTCGGCCACCTTATGAAAAACTTCATGGTTCTTCTCGTCCCAGAGAAATTTATTCACATCAGGATGCAGCCGATACGGCTGATGCAGTTCAAAATAAAATGTCACTAAAGGCATTTAAAAACTCCTCTCCCGTCTTTATTCCAGGCCAAACATACTGGAAAGAATATATTCAATCTTTTGCTGCAGCACTTTATATGAATAATACTTTTTCCCCAGATCAAAGTTATGCGCTACTACCTCCTGACGATACCGGGCATCTTCCAGCACTTTCCGTACCTCGGACACCACCGATCGGGTAATATATCCGTTCATTTTTATCACCCGGAATCCCTTGGGTTCGATATCCCGGACATATATGGAATAGCGGTTGACCAGCAGCGGTTTCCGGAAATACACCGCCTCCAGGAACGCGTTGCCAAAGCCTTCATATAAACTGGGATAGGTCACCATGTCCGCATGCTGATACACATCCCACAGACTGTAATGTTTATTGTTTTGTTTATCCACCTCACGCTCGGGAGATACTTTTCTGGCAATGATCCGCATATCCACCCCCACACTCGCGGCATAGTCGGTCAGAAATTCCTGATACTCCATCCCCTCATCCCCCGCATCATGCGATATAATGAGCTTGTATCGAGGATTCTCCAGGCGCCGGACCAGCTCAATCGCGTGCTCGATGCCTTTACGGGCAACAATGCGGGTAGGCTGTAGAATCAGGATATCATCATCTGATAGCCCGATATCACTTCGGAAACTTGAAGAAAATGCATCCATCTCCGGAGGGATTGCGCTAAAATCCAGTATATTGGGGATAACCAGCGAGGTAATACCCGTACGGTAGGCCAGTTGTTCACGCGCCGAAGAGTTAATGACCACATGCTGGACATTCATAAACCGCGGCGGAAACGACATCTGCAGATAATCCGGCACCGCGGTAATTGCATACCGGTCACGCTCCCAGTAAAAATCATGATGATGGGCAATGGTGGGCAGCCGGTTTTCCACAATCACTTCCGTCAGCGCCAATCCCAACGGCACATGCATGGGGATGGTTAAACAATTCTGGGCGATCAGAACATCTATCTTAAACCTGTCAATAAACTCGTGCAGCGAATCCTTCAACCGATCCTTCATCTGCTGAATTCTCCGGGTGCATTCCCGGCTCCGGCTGTTCTTGCCAAAAATCTGGTCATTAATCCACAGGTTTTCCTCATGCTCAAAAAAGGCTTCCGGCACCAGCATGCTCTGGTCCGGGGGTGTATCCAGCCGGCCCGCAAACCAGTAACATTCATGACTGCACTGCGTGAGTACCTGTGCCCACTTCCGGGCCTCCAGCGTCACTCCGTCTGTCCCGGCAAACCGGGTCGAGATGAAACCAAATCGCTTACCTGCTGATACCTGCTGTTCTGGCATAACTCCTGGAAGACTCCCCTGTGAATCCGGTCACAGCCAAAGGTTTACATAGTTAACATCGCTCATACATGATTCTACACACCTATTTTAATAAAGTATACCTGACCCTGAGAATATATCATAAAAATCCGTCTTGTCAAGACTGACAGACCTGCGAGAAGAATCCCAACCAGAAACAGTTATCGGGCTATAAAATCCTTTACCTGAGATTCTTAATGAATAACGCCCTCCACCAGTGGGATGCCTACTTTTGCGGGAGGACCTATAGCAGCATGCTTTTGCTCCTAAGTCCCTGCGGGATAAAATAAAGTGAAATTATATCAATTACAAAGAGAAAGTTCCATAGTTAATATTTTTTGGAACACGGTCTTCTGTGTCAAAAAACACTATCAAAAATAGGCCTTCAGCACATACTGCTGCATCATGCGCTGGGTGTTGAAGAACGATCCGTTTAACGCGATACTGTGGCTCATGACGTTGATAAAATGTCTCCGGTCATGGTAATAGAGGGGAATGATTTTCTCGGCTAATTTTTGGTACAGACTCTCCGCGTCCCGGGCGTCATCGCGCGGGGTCAGGTCAGCCTGGGTATGTTCATCAATGGCCCAGCCGGTGATATGTTCGATGCACCCCTCGATCCACCAGCCGTCCAGAATACTCAGGGAGGGAACACCATTGAGGGCGGCTTTCATGCCGCTGGTGCCGGACGCTTCCATGGGCGGCTTGGGGGTGTTGACCCAGACATCCACTCCGGCGGTGAGCATTTTGCCCAGCTTGATATCGTAATTAGGCAGATAAACCAGTTTAATCTCCGGCAGTAGAGCCTCTCTGGCCTTATAAATCCGCTGGATCAGTTCCTTGCCCTTCTGGTCGTTCGGGTGAGCCTTGCCGGCATATAAAATCTGTAATGCCCCCGCCTCCCCGGCCATGGACTTCAAACGACCAATATCACTGAGCATCAGGTCCGCACGCTTATAACTGGCCGCCCGACGGGCAAATCCCAGAGTCAACACATCGATATCCAAGCCCGCGTTGGTTTCCCGGTTGATCCAGGAAAACAGATTCTGTTTGATCTTCATATGCGTATCCCAGATCTCGTTATTGGGAATATTCAAGGCGTACCGCAGACTGAAATTGTCCTCCCGCCAGCCGGGAATATACTTATCAAATAATTCCGCAAACGCCCACGACACCCACGTCCCGGCATGCACACCGTTCGTAATCGAATCAATGATATAATCGGCAAACATTAGACGCGACACCTCGCCGTGTTTCTTGGCCACCCCATTGACATAGTGGCTCAGGTTCAGGGCCAGATAGGTCATATTCAGTTCTCCGTCACAACAGAGCAATCCCGACAATTCCAGCGCCGGATGATCTCCCAATACTTTACGTACCATATCCATGGGAAACTTGTCGTGTCCGGCTTCCACCGGTGTATGTGTGGTAAATACACATTTCTCGCGCACCGCGTTGATTACCTCGTCCGTAATCTTATCCTGCTGATCCTGGGCCAACTGCATATCCAGTAGTTCCAGGGCCAGCAGACTGGCATGACCCTCGTTCATGTGAAACCGTTCTATTTCCGTATACCCCAACGCCTTAAGCATGCGACACCCGCCAATCCCCAATATCACCTCCTGGCAGAGCCGGTAATAGAGGTCCCCGCCATAAAGCCGGTGTGTCAACGCCCGATCCCATTCGGCATTATCCTCCAGATTCGCATCCAGGAAGTAAACGGGAATAATAAAACCGCCGTAACCTGTGACGTCATATTTCCAGGCCCGAAGCTGCACCTGCCGGCCCTCTATCTGGACCGCAACCCGTTCCGGCATCTCCTGCAGAAAATCCTCCACCACCCAGTCCACCGGCTCCTCATGCTGCCAGCCGTTCTCGTCCAGACGCTGGAAAAAATACCCTTTCCGGTGCAGCAGGGTTACCGCCACCATCGGCACCTTCAAATCGGCGCCCGACCGTATCGTATCACCGGCCAGAATCCCCAAACCACCGCTATATGTCGGTATCACCACATCCAGGCCAATCTCCATCGAAAAATATGCAATCCTGCGTTCTTCCATAGTCTCATTCCTGTTCTAAATAGTCATCATCCGCCGCAGGCGGTTACCTGTTAATAATCCCGGAGGGACAGAATGAAAACAGCCCGCCAATTTATTGGCAGGTTTGGATCCTTATAATACTTGAGTCCCGGAGGGACGACTGAATATACACTAATAATATATTATTTTATATCCGAAATCATACAAAAAAATAAGTCAATCATTAACTTAAAGCCATTTCCTTTTCCTGAAAAAGATTAACATAATTATTCCGGTAACTAACATAACCAGCCATACGGTGGGATAAGCCCATTTGTATTTCAATTCCGGCATATACTCAAAATTCATCCCGTAAATACCGGCGATAAAGGTTAAAGGGATAAATATCGTGGCGATAATGGTCAGTACCTTCATGACGGCATTCATCCGGTTACTGATACTGGAAAGATAAATATCCAACAGCCCCGAGACCATTTCCCGGTATGTTTCCGTGGTATCGATCACCTGAAAAATATGGTCATACACATCCTTGAGGAACATCTCGGTGGATTCCCGGATGAGCTCGGACTCGCTGCGCTGCAGATTGCCCACCAGTTCCCTTAGCGGCCAGATCACCTTACGCAGGAGGATTACCTCACGCTTCAATTTGTGGATCTGATGCAGTAGATCCTCCGTGGGGTTTTCCGCCACCTGTTCCTGCAAGACCTCGATATTTTCCCCCAGCTTTTCCAGCACAATAAAGTAATGGTCCACAATACTGTCAATCAACGCATATAACAGATAATCCGCTCCCATCTTACGTATGCGCAGCGTGGCATTACGGATGCGCTCCCGCACCGCATCAAATACATCACCCACGCTCTCCTGGAATGAGATGACCATCGTGTCACGTAAAATAAGGCTGATCTGTTCCATGGTGATACCGGCCTGCTGGTCGTCGTAGCGAATCATTTTCAATACCACGTACATGTAGCTGTCATGGTCCTCCATCTTGGGTCGCTGGGTAGTATGAAGAATATCTTCCAGAACCAGAGAACTTACGTCATAGCGGGCGCCGATTTTTTCGATGACCTTTACATCATGCAGGCCATCAATGTTAATCCAGGAAACACTCGGAGTGATTTTAAAGGGAAAACATTCCTCAACCTTTTTCAGTTCTTTTTCCTGACAACTTTCCTGGTCATAATCAATCAGGGTAATACGCGGTTTATCAATTTTTTGCTCACCAATATGGACCAGTGTGCCGGGCGCCAGCCCGGCTTTCTTTGCTCTTTTTTTATTGCCTTTCATAACTTGATTCCTGTTTTAATTCAAAATAGTTCAGACATTGGTATCTCTCCTTCTGGTTGACAGAAGGATCAGGTTTCGTATGGATTCGGTATCCCGGGCATCCCGCCAGCGTTTCTCGAACTCTTTTTCCTGGGCCACCTGGGCGATGGCCATCAGGGCCCTCAGATGATAATTCCGCTCGTCTTTGCTGCCGACCAGCACAAACATAATCTTCACCGGCTCCGGAGCATGAGGGAACGTAATCCCCGCTCGGGCCCTCACCAGCAGGACATCGAATTTTTTTTCGCCGTCCACAATAATATGCGGAATGGCAAAGCCCGGCTGGATTACGGTACTGCCTTCGGCTTCCCGCTCCAGGAATTTTTCATACAGAACCCTCTCATCCATCTTAAGATGCTCGGCCAGGATACCCGCCAGCTCCCGGAACACATCCTGGGCCGGCCTTTCTTCGGGTATATCCAGAATAATACATTCCCGGATTAGCCGATCAAAGCGGTCCTCGATGATGTCATCCCGTTCCAGCAGAATATCCCGAAGCTCATTCTCCAGCGTAACAGTTTTAAGCGCCTTGTCCGTCACTCGCTCCACAATGTGCATGACCGCCGCGGCCCGGACCACATGCCTGGAGGAATAGAAAAAATACCAGGCAAAACTTATCACCACAAAACTCGCACTGATTAATAAAGGAATCTTCCCCATATCGATAATGAGAATGATGTATATGGCAATTGCTGTGATATGAATAAATGGATAGAACGGCGAGCGAAACTTCGGGCGGTAGCTTTGAATACGGCTTTCACGCATGATAATCACACTGGCGTTATCCAGGATAAAGAGTAAGATCATCAGCGTGGAGGCTGTTTTCACCAAAGATTCTATATTCAGGCATATAATGGCCGTCACGATGAATCCGCCGGTGAGAATAATACTGACATGAGGTGTTTTAAAACGCTCATTGACATGAGAGAGAAAAGAGGGCAGTAATCGATCCCGACTCATGGCCAGCGGTGATCGGGACGCCGCCAGAATACCACCGTTGGCGGTCGTGATAAAGGCTGCGGTTGCCGCCAGAGCCAGCAGCGCAAAACCGGCGGAACCCATAAATTTGTCTGCGGCCAGGGAAATCGGCAGAAAGCTGCCCATCAATTCCTCTTTTTCGAGTACTCCCACCGTTACGATAATCACCACCAGGTAAAAAATACTCACTACGCACCAGGCGAGAATCATCCCCAGCGGCAGATCCCGGCCGGGATGCCGGACTTCTTCAGCGACCGTGGTCGCTTTGGTGACACCGCCAAAGCTGACAAAAACCATGCCGGTGGTCGCTATCATCGCCAGCCATCCTTTTCCCATAAAAGGACTGAATCGGGCTGCTTCCACCGAGCGGCATCCTAACAATACAAACAGGGCCAGCAGAGCCAGCAGCAGGCAG
Source organism: Sedimentisphaerales bacterium (assembly GCA_016930295.1). Classification (GTDB taxonomy): domain Bacteria; phylum Planctomycetota; class Phycisphaerae; order Sedimentisphaerales; family SM23-30; genus JAFGHE01. The sequence continues at coordinate 4,500 of JAFGHE010000219.1, read as the reverse complement.
GTCAATACTGTCTGAAAGCGGCTTGTGTGTTTTACGCTGACCACATTCAGGGCCGTAAAAGCTAGACAACAGAGACAGCTTATCAGTTTAAGTAACCAGGGACTGAAACTGATCGAAAAAATCACTTCCAGTGTAATTTCGATCAGAATCGCCATACCTACGATGGCAAAAGCACTCTTCAATGACAGTGAAAACCAGTCTGCCAGGCCGCTGAAAACACCCCAAAGGGAGCCCAGGCTTCGTTCCACAAAAAAGTAGGTCCCCCCGGCCCGCGGCATGGCTGTGGCCAGTTCCGCCTTACTGAGAATGCTGGGCAAGAATAAGACAGATGCCAGAAAGTAAGAGACGATCATCGCCGGCCCGGCCCGCGCAAAGGCAATCGCCGGCAGGATAAACAGACCCGAGCTTATCATGGCGCCGGCCGCTATCGAAAAAACATCAATCAAACGAAGTTGTCTCTTTAAAATAGCCATCTATTTATATCGCCTGAAATCCAGTGACTCATTCTTTCCCCGACAACTTATCAGGGATATTCAAACTAATGATTCTGGTTTTTTGTGTCAATATCGACAGAAAAGGGAGCCTTGACAGAACGAATATGCAAATCCCGCTGCGGGAATGCGATCTCGATACCCGCCTTGCGGAACTCCTGGTCAATCGTGTTATGAAGTTCACTGATCACATTCAGCCGGCGGTCCAGAGTGGGGAGAAAACAACGCAGGATAATGTCCAGAGAACTCTCCCCAAATCCTTCGAAGGTAACCATGGGTTCCGGATCCTTGCTGATATCCGGATGCTCCGCGGCTATTTTGCGTAACGTCCCCAGCGCCAACTCCACATTGGAACCATACGCTATTCCCACTTTGACCACAATCCGGTTGACCGTATCCGATAACGTCCAGTTCATGAGCCGACCCGTGATAAATTCCTTGTTGGGAACGATATATTCCTTGCGATCCCAGTCGCGAATTGTGGTGGCCCGAATCCGTATCTTGGTCACCTTGCCGCTGACATTATCCACCGTCACAATATCATCAACCCGGATAGGCTGCTCAAAAAGAATCAGCAGACCCGAAATAAAATTGGCAAATATCTCCTGCAATCCAAAGCCCAAACCCACGGATACCGCCGCCACCAGCCACTGAACCTTGGACCAGCCAATCCCAATCCTGTTAAATGCCAAGACAATACCAATCGCAAAAATAAAATAGCGCGAAATCGTGGCTATCGCAAAACGCACCCCACGGTCCAGCGGCAAACGCTGCAGTATGAACATCTCCAGCAAACCGGGAAAATTATGCGCAATAATAAGTGTCATGGTAAAGATAACGATTGCCAGTAAAACCTGTGCCAGACTGATAAAGCCAGGGGTGCCGTCCGCCGCCGTAGTATTCCAGAGCTCAATCTTGTTGAATATCCCCAGGGCCGGCAGCAGATTTCTCCATATCCCCCATATCCCGATAACAACCAACAACATGAGAATCGCCAGAATCAGCCGGCGCGACTGCTGCGAAATGGATACCAATATGTCCTGAGTCTGCTCTCCTCCCGAGGCCATATCCACAACCGGCAGATCGCCGGCTTCGTCCGATACCACCATCGGCCGGGCCGCGCTATTCTGTTGCTCCGCCAGATAATGCTGGCGCTGTTCCTGCAATACAATCTTAAGCTGCATGACCGATAGCCAGCGGACCAGTAATCGATAAAGAAAAAACACCCCTATAATTAAATAAAACGTCAAAATCATCTTTTCATACAAATGACGGGCCGCGTAAAAATACCCTATACCGGCTACCACTGAAAACGAAATCGGCGACAGAACCAGGATCGGATAACACAGAAACCGGAACTGAAACATCCAGCCGGGTCTCTTATTCAGACCCGATATTCCCAGTAACGCACCGGAAGGACGTAACAAAACCAGTAGAAATCCCGCCAGAATCGATACCCGAGCAATGAATGCCAGCCGGCCCAGTGAATCACTCCATTCCACACTGGCCTGCTGAGTGAGAAACACCTCTGACACAAATGCGACCGGCGTAAAGACCACAATAAACCATGTAATATGCCGGCGAATAAAACGCGTAACTTCCTTATCCACCAGAAAATGTTTTTCCATCAGCCGCCCCGGCATACAAATGGAATTTACGAACATATAGATCAGAAGAAGAAAGGCAACCTTATCAAGTCCGGCCGCAATCGCGGACGTAAAATTTTGTGTGCCCCTGAACATCATCGAACGCCAGGCGATAAACCAGAGAATCAACGGTAACCGTAGCGACATGTACAGATTAATACCAATCGATTCAAGGGTCAGGACAAAACTGTCTGTATACGTATGACTGACCCGCTCGGAAATTACATCCTTCATCTTCCGGCATCGGCCATCCGTATAAATGAATAAAAAAATAATCAATATAAGAATAACATAGAGTCCTATATTCGTTTTAATGTCACGAACCAGTTGTATAATAGTCTCCATCCAGTTTCCCGGCGAAACCAGCCAGCCCAATGCCTGTAGCGACTGGCGGCCGTGCGCCAGAGAAAGTGGCAGACTGCTTTTAACCCAGAGAATGTTTTCATCGATAAATTGATTATAATTTTCTATAATGTCAATAAAATGCTTTTCTTTCACATCCAGATTGGATAATTCCGTGAAATACGTAAAATAATCATCAGAGAGCTTGCGTATCATGCTGCGCCGACTCTGGAGCAAATCGATAACATCCTTTTTAATCTGCTCTCGCTGTGATTCATCCACCGAAGAATCCAGCATATCAAGCGTATTGGATGCCCGTTCTTCAATATTTTTTAACTCGGACCACTGCCGGTCATAGTCCATGCCCTGGAACTGGGCCAGGGTGATCTCCTTGGTCTGGGGTTCAATATTTCGCAAACTCTCGGTGATATCCGGCAGATCATTACGCTTGGCCAGCAGTAAAACCCCCATCACATTGGTTACCGTTCCGGCTGTCTCCATCCGGGTATTAAAATCATTATAATCCTTCTCCCAGACATTTATTTTTTCGACGACACTTTGAGTAGTTTTTACGACTTTCTCAATTTTACCCGTCAATTCATTCTGTTCCTGGGCCAGTTCGGCGTTCTTTTCCGCCAGTTCCTTAACCACCGGATGGGCCCGTCGGGCCTCTTCCTGGGCCTTTCGGGCTTCCGCCGTAATCTTATCCGCTTCCAGCCGGCGTGTTTCCGCCACTTTAGTCCGCCAGAACTCTACCAGTTTTTCCTTACCACTAATTAAACGAGTTGTATAATCCCTTTGCAAGGTGAGCAGTTCACCCGTGGCATCATACCACAGAATCTCTTCGTTATTGGCTTCCAGGCGGTTATCATAACGTTGCTTCTGTATTTGTAACAAAAGCCTTTGGGCCTTGCCCAGTTCCGACACCTCCCCTTCCCCAACCGGGACTTCTAATTTTTTTACAATCTGTTCCAGCTGCACTTTGGCATTATTATTCTCCTCCGGAATTTTGGCCTTACGCTCTGCCCTCCGACGCGGCTCATTTTCAATCTCCGCCTGTTTCTTGCGCAGTTCATCCAGAGCTATTTGGGCCTCTTTTTGAGACTGCTCAAACTGGGCCATACCCGCATCCGGCCCAATTTCAGGGATTATCTCGGCAACCGGCTGGGCCATTAACTTTTTCAGGTTCTCCAGTTCCGCCGGCGCACTTTGCCGGGCCTGCTGAAATTTATCCCGATCCGACTTACGATCCTGGGCCAGTTTAAGCTCGGCTATGGCCTTGTCATAGATATCGATAATGGTTTTTTTGGACTCCTCATCGAGATCTTTAGTTTCAGTAATTCGTTTCTTTGCGGCGTCCAGATCATCCAGGGTAATCGGCGCCGGCTCCGTCGGCTGACCATTCGTCTTAGCGACCTCCGGGGTCGCTATCGCGCCGGCCTCGGCACCCGGCTGAGTCTCGGCGCCGCTACAGACATATTGGTCAAACGCCCCCGACAGGAATACACTACATATCAAACCTGCAAATAATATACGCAGTTTTTTTGAAAGACATCGATTTATAAACATATTCACTATCACTCCTTACGAAATGATGGATCATTACCACTATTGACAATACGTCTATTTAATGATATGCTGTTTTTCCTGAATTTAAAGCATAAATAGTAGATAAATAAATTTAATTTCCAGATATATTATACTTCCGGATCAAAATGATGAGAACCATTATATTAGGCCTGGAAAGCAGTTGCGATGAAACAGCCGCGGCCCTGGTAGCCGACGGTCGGGATGTGCTCGCCAGTGTGGTTGCCTCCCAGGTGGATGTGCATCAAAAATACGGCGGAGTCGTACCCGAACTGGCGGCGCGCGCCCATATCCGCAATATCATCCCCGTTATACGCGAAGTATTTAATAAATCCGGATTAACACGCGACCAAATCGACGCTGTGGCCGTGGCCGCCGGCCCCGGCCTGACTCCGGCCCTCATTATCGGGGTGACCGCCGCCAAAACCCTGGCC
>JAFGHE010000218.1 GCA_016930295.1 Sedimentisphaerales bacterium | reverse complement strand
TTTTTACTAATTTGAGGTTCACTGTCATGGTAAATCGAGTACATAGGCGGCCTATAGATAAGATATCTATTGAAGGGTATAAGTCTATTAGGCAATTGAAAGACTTTAAACTTCACCCAATCAACATTCTTATTGGCGCCAATGGTTCGGGTAAAAGCAATTTTGTAAGTTTTTTTTCATTGCTGCGTGAAGTTATTGATGGCAGCCTCCAAAAACATATTAATAAATATGGGGGTGCAGACGATCAATTATTTATGGGGCCAAAGGTTACGGAACAGATAGCGGGCCATATAGATTTTGGTATGAATGGTTATACTTTTAATTTGGAATCTACGGTGGATAACCGATTGATTTTTAGTGATGAGAGAATACATTACACGGGGAGTCAAGGCGCCCGGGCGGTTAATCGTTCTATAGGCTGGTTTGAAAAAAACTTATGAACAGTGTCCTCATTTTAAGGAATGGGTAGATCAATTGGAAGCAATAAGTCGTTAAATATTAATCGATAAAACGAAACATGTGTTGAAGATTTTCAATAAGATAACAAGACGGATGCAGGTATGGTGGGGGTATGTCATGAGGCGTCGGCCACGGCGGCGGTCTGCGCGGGTAAGAAGGCGCAAGGTGGTTGGGGCGCTGGTGTTGCTGGTTCTGTTAGGAGTGTCGGTGGGGGTGGCGAAGTATTTTTTGGGGGACGAGCGTATTCGTGGTCACACGATTGAGGCGATCGAATCGCTCAGTGGTGGTGAGGTAGAGCTTGATAATGCCACTCTGTCGGTCTTACAGCATATTCGCATCCAGGGGTTACGAGTGTATCTGCCGGGGCAGGAGCATAAACAGGAGAACCTGGTCTTTGCGGCAGACGATGTTATTCTGAAACATGAACCATTGAGCATTTTAAGAAGACGTCTGGTGATTAAGGAAATTATTGCGGAAGGGGCTCAACTGAATATCTGGTACGATATCGACCGTGGTATTACCAATCTCCAGTTATTCCGGTTTGAACCGGCCGGAGCGGATGAGAGTCCCAGGGTATTTCTGCGGGAGAGTCTGATAAGTTATCGCGAAATTTCCCAGGGCCGAAGCAGCAGCCTGCTCCTGCAGCAAATCGCCGGACGTATTGATCCGGTTCGTTATAATGAGGGTGTTATCCGATTTGAGATAAGAAGCCTGGAAAAAGGATTGCTGACGGAATTTTCTTTACGGGGGACTTATGACAAGCGAACACATCAATTAATTACACAGGGGAATTTTTTCCTGGAGGCCGTACATGTAGAAGGATTGCCGGGCCGGCTTGCGGATTGGCGGCGGCTGTATGAGGATATTGAACCGTCCGGAGAAGTTCAGTCGGTTACCACGTTTGATCCGCAGGCCGGCTACATGGTTCAGATGGAGTTACAGGGGGGCAGACTGAAGCTGCCGTTAACCGGAGTTGACTATAAAATACCTCTTCAGGATGTGAAAGGAAAAGTGGTCCTGAATAATAAGATGATTAAAATTGAGGATCTTCAGGGCAATTTTGAAAATGAATTTACCTTGGCGCTGAAAGGGAATTTAAATGGTTACTTACCGGAAGGTGATTACGAGGTGACACTGCAAACGAAAGGGCTTTCCATACCGGCCGGACAGTGGGATGAGTTGTCGGCTAAGGATTTGTCCGGTATTAAGGAAGGGCAGGGGCATGAGGATACATCATTACAGTTACTTTTCCATACTCTGTATGATATTGCACCCGGGTGGCTGCAGGGATTTGTTCAGAATACTCGACCTACCGGTGAATTTGATGTCCATTTCCAGGTCAGCAAAGAAAGGGGAGAAGGTAATCACGTTAAGATAGAAGGGCCGGTTATAGTACATAATGGATCGTTTCTGTATCACCAGTTTCCTTATCTGATTGACAAGGTAAAAGGCGAATTTCTATTGGAGTCCGACAGGGCAACCATCGGGCCTATGTCCGGTCGTCATGGAGAGGGTTTTATCACTATTACCGGAGAACATCGGCAAAGTCCGAAAGGGTCTGCACTGGATATCAGCGTAGATGGCCGGAACATTGCATTGGATAATGATCTCTATACGGCACTGCCGGGCTGGTCTCAACAGGTATGGAATGATTTTGTGCCGTCCGGGCGAATAGATTGTCTTTATGCCTATCATCTTGAGCCGGGCGAACAGGGGCAGGAGGACCTGGACCTGGACCTGGTCAATGTTAGCGCTGCGTACCAGCGTATACCTATTCCCTTGACGGCCATTCAGGGAAAAGTGTTATGGAATCCCCGGTTGGTTACGCTTGATATAAATCAGGCTCAGTGTCCGGGGGGTCGAGTGCGTTTGCACGGCCGGATAGAAAATCTCTATCAGCCGGGCCAAATGATGGACTTTCAGGGTGAATGTGAGGATATGCTGATAAATGATGATATTGCAGACAATTTAGTCGGTCCGTTAGATGAGCTGGAACGGAAGTTTGGCCTGCGGGGTAAATTCAGCGGCCGGGGGCGTGTCTGGACGGAGATTCAGTCCCGGCCAGAGGTAATTACCAGGCTGAATTCTGATGAGCCGGCCCCTAAATGGAATTATGATATCGATTTTGACCTCGGTGAAGGGCGGATAAACTACGAAAGGTTCCCTTATCCGCTGGCGGATATGTCGGCCCGGGGACGGATGAGTACACGAGAACTGCGGATTGATGATTTCAAGGGACGTAATGGAGAGAGCCTGTTTGAAATGAGTGGTTTATTTCCAAAAGATGGACCCTTTCAGATAGATGTGGATTGTCAGAAGCTGGAAATGTCTGAGCAGTTGCGCCGGTCATTAGAGGTGATGGAGATTAATATCTGGGATCGCGTCAAGCCAAGTGGAAAGATGAATGTGTCATTGCATTTTGAACAGGGGAGTGCAGAGGATAAATCAGACCTTAATTACCAGATTAAGATTGAGCCGTTGGGGGGAGGATTTCAGCCGCAGGCTTTTGCCTATCCGTTTCGTAACGTAACCGGCGGTATACTGGCTGAGCCGGGCCATATAACTTTAACTGATGTTGTCAGCCACAGTGACTCAACCATAATAACCACCTCGGGTGAATTGAAAACCAGGGCCGGCAGCCGGGAGTATGATTTACAGGTCACGACCAGGAGCCTGGAATTGGATGAGCGGCTCCGGGATGCGCTGGGCAAGAGAGGGCGGGAATTCTGGGGCCGGCATGAGCCGGGCGGGAGAGTGGATCTTGATTTGGACATAGATTACCGGCAGGAAGCAGCGGAGGGTGGGATATGGAATTTTAAAGGCGTTATGGATATCCATGAGGGCAAGGGGAAATTTCCCCAGCGGGCCGAGAACATTACCGGGCAGATAAAGGGGCAGGCCTATTGGGACAGTCGGGCTGATTACTTCATGCTGACCGGCGAATTGGAGTGTGCGGAACTGTTGTTCATGAAACGAGCCATGACAGGCTTGACGGCGGACGTAGAATTTAACGGCAGGGAAAAAAGCATGACATTATCCGACATCAGCAGCGGGCTGTGTGACGGGCGTCTGGCCGGTGGATTTGAAACCAGTAGCGATCCCAATCAAGGCACATATAACCTGGATTTACAATTTTTAGAGGTTAACCTGGAACAATTTCTTAACGCCGGCAAGGAATCGTCAAGCCAGCACTACGGGCTCCGGGGCCGATTTGACGGATGGCTCAGTATGTGCCGTCAGTCACCACAGGAGCAGCGACGGGGCAGTTTTGGTTACATTATCACCGAGGCCGTGCTGGGCGAGCTGCCGCTGGTAGGGCGATTACTCCATGTCATCAATCTGAGCCTGCCGCGTGCAGGAGCATTCAATGAGGCGGAGATATATGGTAATATCGTGGGCGAGCGAGCGTATTTCGATATTTTACATCTACGCGGCAGTGCCCTCTCACTCGCCGGGACGGGAACCATGAAAGGATTATTTTCTACTGATCAGGATATAGTCTCAGATAAAGAGACATCGGACAAAACTAAAAAGACAATAGGCCATGACAATACCCTGGATCTGGTATTTTTGGTTGACGCGCCCGGCTATCTGGACGGTATTCCCATACTGTCAAGTTTCTATCAGGCGATCCGGGGGGGGCTGATGCAATTACGGGTGAGCGGCAGTTTTGAAGAGCCCCGGGTCGAATCAGTAGCCCTGCCGATTTTAGGAGACGCCCTGCAGCCGAATGAAGAATAACAAGAGATAACTCTAAATAATCCAGGCTCATTCCGGATTACAATTCAGCTTTTTGGATTCAAGATATCACTGTGCGGAAGCGGTTGTAACCCGCACAGGATGTTTTTGATTCATTAATTTATTCTGGAAGTATTTCCGGTGATTGCGATTCATCGGGTGATTGGGATTCTTCGGGAGATTGCGGTTCGGGCAGATTGGGTATTGGGGTGCGGTAAAGGGGGTAGACCAGGTGGCGCTGGGGTTCCAGGACATTGGTATTTCGGTCTTCTCGTTTTTCGATATTGCTATTGCGTCGCATTTCGTTGGTCATGCGCAGCATTTCTTCGGGGGTAGTCAATATATGAGGTGTAATAAAGAGGATTAGTTCTTTTTTAATCCGGGAGCGGGAGGAGTATTTGAAAAGTTCGCCCAGCAGGGGGATATCGCCGAGGAGAGGCACTTTTGATTCCTTTTCCGCGATAGTATCACCGACGAAACCGCCCAGGCACACAGTTTGGCCGTCTTTGACGCGCAGTTCTGTTTTGGCGTTCCGGCGTATTAATACCTGGGGATTGAAGTTTTCGGAAATTTGGAACGTTTCGGTGCCCACGTCGTCGATGGTTTGATCGATTTTCAGGGTGATATACCCGTCCGGATGAATCTGGGGGGTTACTTTCAGTATGGTTTGGACCTGTTCATATTTGACCGTGCTATTGATAGCGCCTTCGGTACTGACCGTGGTTTTATCAATGACCGGGACATCACGGCCCAGGGATATGCTGGCTTCGGAGTTTTCCTTGGTAAGAATCTGCGGGCGGGTGATGACATTGAGGTTTCCGGTTTCCTGCATGGCTCTGATAAAAGCGGTGATATTATCATTGATGACCTGGTACGATAGAGACGCAGTACTATCGGAAAATAAATTAGTGAAACTCTGGGTGATGGTATGAGTCGTACCGGTCGCCGTATCGGTTATATAGGTGAAGTCAACCCCCAGTTCAATCGAATCATCGAGAGTGACCTCGGTAATAAACATGTCTATCATGACCAGGGGTCGCGGCTGGTCGAGTTCATCGATGAGTTCAATGATTTTGGGGAAATTGCGGGAAAATGTCCTTATCAACAGGCCGTTGCGTGTGGTATCTTCAATAATTTCCAGTTCTCCCTTGGGGATGATGGATATGGCCCCGCTGAGCATTTCTTCGATATCGGGTTCGAGGAAGCCCGCTTCGGTTAATACCTGGCGGGCGTTCAGCAGGTATTGTTCCTGCAGAGGATATCGGGATAGTCCACGTCGTGCCCGTTGTAATTCCGGCGGCAGCGCCGGCGCTTCGGCAGGGTAGATCGCCTTAAGTAGTTTGGCGATATCAGCGGCCTGGGCATTGCGCAGGGAGACATAGCGGATTTCCATTCTATCGAGATCGAAAGTCTTTTTTAATTCCTCAATTTTAAGCGGTATGGATTCATCATGCGATGAAATGATGAGCGTATTATTGGGAGCCAGGGACGATTTAAATTTTCCGCGTAACTCATCATTATTTTCCAGGACCCTCATGAATTCCTCGACATCCATATAATCAAGTGAAATATAACTGATTTTCACGGGTGGTTCGGCCGGTTTGATATCCAGTTCGGTAGCGATTACCTTTTCGATTTCAGCGACCACATCAGGGTGACCTTCAACAATAACCCTGGGTAAATTAGGGTGCAGGGCGATGACGTGGGCCTTGGCAGTTTTTTCATCGGGCTCTGTGCCCTCGGGCATTAAATACACTTCGCGTAAGAACGCCACTACTTTAGCGGGGTCCGCATATTGGAGGGTGATATCTTTTTTTATGAAATCGGCTGCGTCAGGAACCGCCGCGGCGGGAGATTCTGCCGGCCCGGACGGCAGATCGATATAGTCTGTGACATATTTTTCGATTTCCGTGACGACACTTTTAGGTCCGCGCACGATAAGGGCTTTTATCTGACGATGGATTTCAATAAAACTGGGCTGCCGGCTCTTTTCCTCGGTGTCCTCTTCGCCGCTGCCCATGAAGCGTGTGGTGAGAATCCGTTTGGCATCTTCGGGGTCGGCATATTTCAAGGTGATGGTTCTGTCCTCCATGTCCTGCACCGGAACAATGCGGACGATTTTTCCCTTGAGTTGTGCCGCCTTATTTTGTTTGGCGATTGCCTCATTGAGTAATTGCAGCATGCCATTGAGATCAACCTTCTTATTTTCCGGACTGATCAGGGTGAGCGGGCCGGTTACGGTTTCAGTGCCCTCGAATTGAATCTGATAGGTTTCCGAGAGAATCTGAAAGAGCTGTTTTGGCTCCATGGACGGATAATAAAAGCTGGCGGTTATGCGCTGGGGCGGAGCCGGTTTTTTATCCTTTGCTTCGTTTTTTGGCGGAGCCTGCTCCTGGCCATACACCTGGATGGTTTCAGAGGCCCAGAGTAAAACAGTAAGTATGGCCGTAAAACCGGCAATTTTATGGAACTTCTTCCTGTTACACATATATTTTGCAATTGTTATCGAAGCCATTTACATCTCTCCTATGGGAAAATTTATTTTCCGGCATATGGTCTGAGTATCCTTATTATTATACGGATATCGGATGCGTACTAAAAATATATAATCGCCCGGCATAATGGGGCAGGTT
>JAFGHE010000217.1 GCA_016930295.1 Sedimentisphaerales bacterium | reverse complement strand
TAGGTATAACCCGGGGTATCAGGCATCATGGGCATGTCAATAGCCAGCGGAAATACCGTCGAATCGAAGAATAAATCCCCGGGCTTGAATCCGTATTTGCCGGTGGCTTCATCATAAATTTTCCGGGCCATTCTATAGAGGTCGTCAATACCGTAGGTTCCATCAGCGCCGGCGCTTTTGTCGTCAACCAATAGACCAATAACCTTAAACGGATGACGCCGGCGCAAAGGTAAAATTTCGTTTATAGTATAGACCTTGACCGAGTTGATCAACGGCATCGCCAGGCTGGAATCTCCGTTGCTATACCATTGTTCCAAACCGGCCTTAAGGATATTATCGTCACTACTGTCCACACAGACAGGCACACCGCGGCTGTATTTTCGTACCAGTTTTACATACTGACACATTATTTCAATTGCCATTTTTGGGTCGTCTTCGCCAAAGGCATCGACATTCACGGCAATATAATCTGCTTTATGTTCCACCTGCGATTCGATGAGCGAGATGATATAATCCAGAACCCCGCCGGGCCTCTCGTAGGCATCCGGTCCCTTATCCAGTAGTTCCCGCATGGCGGCGCCGGTCTTGGGAATACTGGCATGAATACTTTCACCAATCTGAATCAATGGTACTTTTTTCATATGATCTTTTTCAAATAAATAGTTCAGTAACGAGGCAGTACCCTGCAACGCGGGATCTCGCTTGGGATTAATCATATAGGCCAGTTTTTCTAATCCCCCCGGGCCCTCACTGGCGGCTGCTTCATATATCAACTCGCCTACACAACGAATATCAGGATTATTACCACAGGTACCGTCGGGATTAGCATCCCCGCACGGAGGATTATCCAGCCCTTTTTCGCATTTTCCTATGCTGCAAATTCCAAAGTTCTCTACCAGGAAGCAATCGCCGCATTCCTCGCAGCCAAACATCAATTTCTTCACAGGTGCTTCAAATCCGGCAAAGAACATCTTATATAAGGCACCGCTGCCCTGGCGTAACCCTTTACTTGAACCCAGGACTTTTTTCACCGTGCCATGGAGCCCCCGGCCCGGCTCCAGCAATGTATTATGGAAAAAGTCAAAAGACTTTTTACCAAACTTGGCCCGCGGCCTGGTTAATTGCCGTCGCTGGCCTTTATTATCATATAAATAAAACCCGTTTTCTACCCCAAAGTCAAGATTATTTTTATATTCACGCCAATTACTACCAATTTCCTTTGCTTTACTCACTACCTGCAATAGCATGTCAAAGTCTTTCAGGCCGCCCAAATCAATACCCACAGCCCCCAAATCACGATACATAGCCATTTGCTGGGCGGAACGCTCTATTTGCTGGGCCACGGTCTCATTTTGCAGAGTAGTAAAGAATTTATCCGTCACCACGCATCCGGGTAGTTTCTCCTCATGCATCAGCCGGGGCGCCGGCGTCATCATGGTAAGTACGTAAACATTTCCAAATACGGGTATTTTCAGGTTTTCTTCTGCCAGATACCTGAACAATTCTTCACATTTTCGCCAGTCCCATCCTAATTGCGTTATAAGGCAATCAGCGCCGGCTCGAATTTTTTTGCCCATCTTGTAATATTGCGACATCTGAGAGGCTTCGGTATATTTGTATTGGGAGACAGCCGCCGCTATATAAAATTGATGAACCTGGTCAAATTTACCGGGTATGGCCCTGGTAAAGCTCTGATAGTTAACTTCTTTAATCAGCTTGATTAAGCCAATGGAATCCACCTCAAAGACGCCCTGACTTTCGCCGGGCTTATCCCCGGTAAGGGCCAGGATGGATTCGATCCCTAATTTCTGTAAACCAAACAGGTAAGTCCTTATTCCATCGGTATTATGGTCCTTTGTGGTTATATGAGGTATAACATCAAGATCCTGCCACAACCCCTTTTTATCAATGACAGAATAAATGTCCGCCGGACTCAGGGAGGGCACACCACTGGGACTTTGCGGGATAGTAATGCCACCTAATATAATATCTTCAGGCAAATCTGCCTTTTTATTAATATAGTCGTTAAGAAATTTCTCAAAATTATCCAATTTATGGCCTGGAAGGGGAACAAATTCAGCCAGAATGATAAATTTGTCTGCCTGATTAACCAGATTCCTGATATAGTTGCGTTCCTGAAACATTGTAAATCCTCAATAACTATTTAATATTAAAGCAATTACAACAATAATGGTCTTTTATACATTTTAGTTTTTATAAACTTACAACAGTAATTTTATGATGGATGCCACCGTCAAAAGTGGATTTTGGCATTTAAAATCGTTGTTTTTTATCCAGAAACAACCGTTCGAAATACTTTTAACGCTGGCATTATGATGAATTGGCCAAAAAGTTATAAAGGCCTGCTGGTGGAAAAATGACCAGATGCGTTAATCCTTAAGAAAAAGGGTCAACCAGCTCGTCTAATACTCATATCCTCCCGGTACCCTATTATAAAATTAGGTGCTGTTTTCTGCAAGAGGTATTCACAATAATTTACAGGTGGCAGTTTTACCATAGTAACAATCATAAAAAGGGAATTATGTGATATAGATCACAAATTATATCTGAAACATTATATTCTTTTATCCGCCATTATAGCAGTACTTTGTTCTTGCTCTCCAAGGATAAATGTCGCTAAAATACGCAATGGCTTGGTTTAATGCAATTTTGCATAAGAATTGATACCCAAAACTGTAGGGCAGATACATATGTTTGACAAAATTTATTTCAATATCTGTTTTGTAACTTTTTTACTCGTTATCTTATCAGGTTCTGTCATTGTCTCGGAAGCTCAGGATACTACCGATACAGGGGATCATAAGGCCGTCATTCTGGATGTGGATGGAAGTTTAAATCGTGAGGACCTGGATGAACTCAACAGTGCCATTGATTTAGCGGTCAGCGAGGGGATAAAGACCTTGATATTCAACTTCGAGGGCAGAGGCCGGTCTTTTGATAATTTTTCGGAGTTGGGTGATCGTATCCTTTATTTGACAGATAACAAGGGCATTAGAGCCATTGCTTATATACCCCATGAAGCCCAGGGCATGACCATGCTGGCGGTTATGGCCTGTCGGGAAATTATAACACGCCGGTCCGCGATTTTAGGAAAGGTTATATCCCGGGATTTACCTCCGGATGAAGAGCCAAGGGAGTACATTGACGAACAGAAGGTATTAACGCGTATAGCCAGTTTTGCCAAAGCCGGCGGTCACGATCCCATGCTGGCCCGGGCCATGACCGACAGAAAGATGATCCTGTATCAGATTGGCCGGGAGGAAGATAGAAAATTCGTTGATAAAGAGGAATTTGAAATCTTTGTACATAACAGCCAGCCTCCCTGGCAGATGATCGGCCCCGGCCCGATAGTGGCGTCCGGCGAAGTCATGCTGCTCAGCGGCGATGAGGCCCTGGAATACGGACTGGTTTCAAGCCTGGCCTACAATGAAGAAGACCTGGCCGGACTGCTTGGCATAGAAATTATTGCAGCCGGTGATATTAAGGGGACCACTGAAGTAGAAGTGGCTGAGGCAGCCGATGTCAAAATGGAACCGAATGTGATTGAAGATATAATCCTGACGGGTCAGGATGCCAAAGCAGCGTTTATTGTCTGCTCGGAAATGGTGGATGAGGGATTGTATGAGTCAATAAAGCGGCGCACGGAATATGCCATAGAGAACGGGGCCACCTATATCATTTATGAAATGGACACTTTCGGCGGGCGCGTGGATAGCGCCCTGGAAATCTGGAAATATTTTATGCATGATGTCGCGCCCCGGGCCCATACCGTGGCGTATGTGCGCACCAAGGCCATTTCGGCCGGCGCCCTGATCAGCGTGGCCTGTCAGGATATCATCATGCGGGCCAACACCCAACTGGGTGATTGCGCTCCCATCATGATGGGAGGCACCCTGGAAGGCGTGGAACGGGAAAAGATGGAAAGCCCGCTGCGCAGTTATTTTGAGGATGCGGCCCAAACAAATGGTTATCCGGTTGCTTTATGCAAGGCGATGGTCACGATTACCCATGAGGTCTATCGGGTAAAAAACAATCGAACCGGTGAGTATGAATATTTTGAAAAAAACGATCTGCCCCGAAAATCACGAGAATATGACCTGGCCGATAAAAAGCTGATTGTGGGCGACAATGAACTCTTGACGCTGAACGCGGATAAGGCCAAAGAATATGGCCTGGCACGCGAAGTGGTAACTGGAATTGATGACCAGGCCCGTGATAATGTGCTGGCCTTTTTAGAGAAGAGGGATAATATCACCTTTGCGCGACCGGTATCCTATCTGACGACCAACTGGTCGGAAGAACTGGTCCGCTGGCTGACAAGCCCGGCCGTCAGCGCTATCTTATTGATGATTGCCCTGCTGGGAATATATGCCGAACTGAACAGCCCCGGTTTAGGGTTGCCGGGAGCGGTGGCGGTGGCGGCGCTGCTGATTCTTTTTGGTAGCAAATTCCTGATCGGGATGGCCAACTGGTGGGAGATCGCCGTATTTTTCATTGGACTGGGCTTGCTGTTGGTTGAGATCTTTGTCATTCCGGGCTTTGGTTTAGCAGGCATTACGGGAATTTTACTGGTCCTTTTTGCTTTAGGCGCTATGATGGTCAACAACCGACCCGGCGAATTCCCGCTACCTACCACGGATTGGGAATGGGCTGAGTTTGAGAAACAAGTATACGGTTTACTGGCCGGATTTATTGGTGCATGTCTGGGCGGTTACTTTTTGGGCAAATACATCCACAAGCTGCCGGTCACGAACAAATTAGCCCTGGCCGGCCTGCAGGACAGTGTCGAGGTTCGCGCCGGCGGACAGGCCGCTCCCTCTGAAGCACCTCCGGTAACCATAGGCCAGGAAGGAATAGCCATCAGCCCGTTACGCCCGGCAGGTATTGGCCGATTTGACGGCAAGCGTGTGGAAGTCATCAGCCGGGGAGAATTGATTCAGGCCAAACAAAAGATTCAGGTAGTGGCCATTGAAGGAAATAGTGTTATTGTAAAAGAAATAAAAGAAGAACAGGTATAACATGGTTTTCTTAATGCCTGTTCGGCAAAAGCGTTTTATTGCGGTAATTTAAGGAGTACACATTTTGTTGACATACGCGATAGTATTACTGATTGTGGGCGCTTTTCTGATCATTATGGAATTTCTTATTCCCTCGGGCGGGATACTGGGCTTTATGGCCGCGGCCGCCATAGCCGGCGCTGTCTATCTGGGTTTTAAATCCAGTGAGATGCTGGGCTTTGGTTTACTACTGGCAACATTCATATTATTGCCGATTGTCATTGTGGTAGGCCTGAAGATTTTACCCAATACTCCGATTGGGAAGGAAATGTCCCTGAAGCCTTCCGTGGAGGAAGAGAATGATCGGGGTAAAAATGGAGTCAATGATGAGAATTTCAGTGAACTGGTCGGCAGGACCGGTACTGCCGTTTCCGCTTTGCGCCCTTCCGGGATCGCCGAAATAGAGGGACAGCGATACAGCGTGGTTTCAGAAGGAGGACTGGTCGATAAAGGCGTGAAAATTAAGGTGGTGGGAATTGAAGGTAACAGTATAATTGTAGAGGAAATAACTTGAATCAGTTAATTAGTAATAAACATAATCTTTAAGGAAGAAGGAGAGCCGATTATGGAAACAGCCGTTTTACTGGCAATGAGTACTTTGTTCAAGGTCGTGTTAATTATTTTTGGCGTTTTTGCCTTTATATTTATTTTAATCGTAGGTCGGTTTATCAATATCTGGATTCAGGCCTGGTCCAGTGGCGCCCGGGTGAGTTTTATCAGTCTGATCGGGATGTGGCTGCGTAAGGTGCCGGCGCAATTGATTGTGCGGGCGCGGATATCCGCGGTGCAGGCCGGGATTACGGAGTTAAGCACCAGTAATCTGGAAAGTGTTTACCTGGTGCGTAAAGAGCCGGCCGATATGATGACCTGCGTGAATGGCCTGATTATCGCTTATAAAGCGAATCTGGAGCTGAATTTTAATGAGCTGCAGGCGCATCACTTTGCCGGCGGGCATGTGATTGAACTGGTGCAGGCGATGATCGCGGCGCATCGGGCCAAGATCGCCCTGACCCTGGATGTGGCCCGGGCCATCGACCTGGCCGGACGCGATATTCTCGATGCGGTACAGACGACCGTAAAACCCAAGATTATTGATTGTCCAACCCAGGATGCTTCTTCCGGCAGCAATATGCTGGATGCGGTCGCCAAAGACGGGATCCGCCTGCTGGTCAAGGCCAGAGTTACCGTAAGGTCGAATATTGACCAACTGGTACGAGGCGCCACGGAAGAAACGATTATTGCCCGTGTGGGCCAGGGTATTGTCAGTGCCATCGGTTCCTCACCGACCTATAAGGATGTACTGGAAAATCCCGACCGGATTTCCCATAAGGTGCTGGAATGCGGGTTGGATGCCCAGACCGCCTTTGAAATCGTTTCCATTGATATTGCCGATGTGAGCGTGGCCAGCGTGCGGGATGTGGCCAACGTGGGCGCCTTCCTGGAGGCTGAAAGAGCCGAAACCGATAAACAAATGCGCCAGGCTGAGGCCGAAGGCCGGCGTGCCATGGCCGTGGCTCGCGAGCAGGAAATGAGGGCCCTGGTCCAGGAAAATCAGGCCAAGGTGGTCCTGGCCGAAGCGGAAGTACCCCGGGCTATGGCCGAGGCGTTCCGCAGTGGGAACATGGGCATCATGGATTATTATCGTATGAAAAATATCAAGGCCGATACCGATATGAGAGATTCTATCGGACGCGGCGGCGAAGAATCGGGGAAAATAAAGTAAACCATAATAGGGATTGGTATTGAGATGATCGAAAAATTCATTTCTATAATAGCTCAAACGCCGCGACCTGATGAGGGTTCGGATATCGGCAGACTTATCTGGCCCATTATTTTGTTTGCCTTTTATATTGTTTCTCATCTGCTTAAAGGCAAACAGGATAAGAAGAAACCGCAACAGCCGATTTCCAGGCAACCGATAAGACCGGAAGAATCCTCCCAACAGCAGCGTACAACCCGGCCCTTACCCGGTTATGCTCGTAAGGTTCGCGAAACTCAGCAGCAGCAACCGGAGCGTCCGGCACAACCCGGCCCGGTCCTGCCTGCGCAAGCTTCTCGTCCACCTGTTGTCCAGCCCAGACCTGTGCAACGACCGGTTCCACCCAAGCCGATTCAGCGTTCTGGTTTGAGTCAGCCGGTTCAGCGCCCGTCCCGGCCTATACCGACCAGTCAAAGAAAACCACAGCCCGGCCCCGTCCTGCCTCCGGTGGTACCACCGCGCCAGCCTCAAAAAATCGTCTTGCCCCAGAGACCTCTACCGGCTCAACCGGCCGGACCACCCCGGCATCCCCAGCATACGGCGGCCAAAGCCCGGCCGTCTCACCAGACAGTCATTCAACAACACCAGACCGATAAGGCAGCCATGATACGGCAAAGGACCTCCAGTGCGAGCGTGGAGGCAGCCAAACGCCGGGAACAAAAACAAAGACAAAGAAGAGTAGCCGATGCCAGAAAAACACGCCAGGAACAATCGGGCCCGGCCAAACCATCCATCGAAAGAAAACCATTGCAACAGACTCTGCAGAACCGCGATAATCTCTCCCGTGCCATCGTTATGGCAGAGATATTAGGCAAACCCCTGGCTCTGCGCGAGAAAGGCAGTCACGAGTTGCTGTATTAAGGTTTTTACCGGTATATTGTTTAAAGAATAAAAACTGAATAATTCAATAATTACATCAAGATGTCACCGTCAAAAGTGGATATTGGCACTTAAAACCGTTTTTTTTAATCCAGAAACAAGCGTTCGCAATACTTTTGACGCCGGCGTCCATCAACACGTTTCAAAATAGTTATTAATAGTTGTCTGCTGAATTTTATACCATAAATGTTAATCAGTTTTGATCTTCGTATGGCCCATCTACCCGGCGGAGGGAGAGTTTACGTTCAAAAGTTACTGCCAACCCTGGCCGGGGAATATCCTCATATCCGCTGGCGCTTGTATTATAATCATTCCTGCCCGGCCCAGAGGGAAATTATTGAGAATATCAGTTCCTTAGACCATCTCAGAAATAATCCTGAACATCTGGAATTAAGGCAGGTTCGTTCCGGGCCTTTAACGCTGAGTCATCATATCGAGTTTTTACCTGTTAAGGATGATGCGTCTTTATATCATTACCTGCATTTTGATATGCCCTGGGGCATGCGGGGCCTTCCGCTGGTAATGACCATTCATGATTTATATCCCCTGACGGTCAAGGGGTATTGTTCCGGAATGAAACGGGCCTATTTCTATCGTGTGGCCAGACACAATGCCCATAGGGCAACACGCATCATCACCATTTCTAACTATTCCAGAAAAGATATTGTCCAATATCTGGAGGTGGACGAGAAAAAAGTAATCGTCATACCCCAGAGCCACGCCGGAATCTTCAGACCGATTGACGACTGTGACTATCTTAACCAGGTCCGACGGAAATATCACTTGCCGGAAAAATTCATTTTCTACACCGGCAACCACAAGCCTCACAAAAACCTCGCCCGGCTTATCCGGGCCTATGGAAAACTACCGGAGTCGCTGCGCCGGGAATATACTCTGGTTTTAACCGGCGCCGTAACCCAACAGGGGCGGAAACTTTTGGATTTAAGTAAAGAATCGGGCCTCAACGAGTCCGTCATGTTCACCGGCTGGGTGGATGATGGCGACCTGCCGGGGCTGTATAATCTGGCGTCCCTGCTGGTCCAGCCGAGCCTGTATGAAGGCTTCGGCCTGGCGCCCCTGGAAGCTCTGGCCTGCGGCACGCCGGTGGCCTGTTCCAATGCCACTGCCATAC
>JAFGHE010000024.1 GCA_016930295.1 Sedimentisphaerales bacterium | reverse complement strand
CGCCAGCGTCAAAAGTATTGCGAACGCTTGTTTCTGGATTAAAAACAACGGTTTTAAGTGCCAATATCCACTTTTGACGGTAGCATCAATATTTAATATAAGCCAACAAAGGACATGCTCATCCGATGTCTCATTCCTTTGGACCGACATAAAAAGCTATAGTAAACTATGGCTTCGCGGTTTCCGGGTTGGCGATCTGGAGTTGCCCGGCGGGTACGATATAGATTTCCACGCGCCGGTTATTGGGGTTACCCTGTTTGTTTGATTTGTTGGGTTCGATGGGCCGAAATTCGCCCATCCCGACCACGGAGAGCCTCGGTTCGGCAATACCACCGCCGGCGAGCACCTTCTCCACGGCAATGGCCCGATGGGCCGACAGATGCCAGTTGGTGGGATGCTTGGCCAGGGTGGCCGGCTTGAGAATCGGGATATCATCGGTATGCCCGACAATCAGGACATCAAATCCTTCGGCCGCCGCGGAATTTAATATTTTACTGAGCGACTCAAGATTCTCTTTGGCCTGGGCCGTGACAGTATCTTCACCCTTATCAAATAACAGGTCGCTCTTGAAACGCACGACACCGCTCTTGGCGTCATAGGTCACCAGGTCGGAACCACTCTGACGCGCCCAGTCGGCCAGAGCATTACTGAGTACCTCCGGCAGCATCGGCTGACCGATCTGGCCGGAAAGCCTTTCGATAAGAGCATTCTTTTCGGCCAGGGTATTTTGCATGGCCTGTAACTTCATCTGAAGGGCCTGTTCTTTATCCGCGAGATAATCAATCTGCTGCTGCCATTTCTCCGAGTCCAGATGCTGGTTTTCCTGGTTCTTGAGGAGTTGTTCCACCCGTTCCTGGCACAGGACATTACGCCGGACACACTTATCATATTCGATCCTGGAGACACATCCACCGACCAAAAAGATTCCTACCGCAGCCACTGCGCACAAGAGAGACCTTGTTTTCATCGTTTATCTCCTTTCGCTGACCCGGCATTCCCGTCGGGTATAAAAACAGGTTCAACCTATCGATTCATCGCTATTCCGCGATGACTATTTTTTTCCTTTTTTCCCTTTGGCCTTTTTGGGTTTGGGTTGTTTTTTTGCTTTAGGCTCGCGCGGCTTACCGCTCTGACCAACCATAAAAAAGCCAACCATCAAAATCAGGCCGGCCAGGGCTGCGGCCCCGCCCATAACATACCATACCTTGATACCCGTCATACTCGCCAGCAAAGGCGGCTGCAGGCCAACCAGGGCAGATGTTGACACAAAGGCCAGATAAATCAGGATAATGAAGGGAACGATCATCATCGCCCCATAGACGCCACTATAAGCATCATATAACTGCACGGCCCGGGGTACTTCCACCATAACCGCGGTTTCCGGCTCCATGGCTATTTCCGGCCCCTTTACGGCTTCGGCAGAAGGAATATCCATCTGGGTTGGTAACTGCGTTTCGACGGCACCTTCGTCGGCGCTGGGATAGATTTCTTCCAGCAGTTCGGCGCCAAGACTGGTATCGTCGGCTTCCCGACTGAGATCCAGGAGTCCGCTGCCACTGCCCCCGCTATCGAGCGGTACCTGATCGCCCAGTTCATCCGGCCCCATCTGGATCTGGGCCAGAGGATCAATGGATATCGCCGGACGCGTTCCGGACGCGTCGTCCAGAGCAACCGTACCATGTGTAGTTATGACCGTGTCGTCATTTTCCTGACTTTGCGCGGTATCTTCCAGACTGATCTGGTCGGCAGACGAATCGAGCATACCCATGACAGATCCTGAATCCATAGGCGCCAGTCCTATCGAACTGCCGGTATCTGTCGGGGTAATATCGAGAACATCATCCGCGGATTCAATGGGGGGCTCCGGGGGTACAAATGAAATCTCGCCGGAATCCGCCAGGGGAATATCATCGTCCGAGGCCATACTTTCAATATCCGTCAAGGCCGCTAAATCGAAGTTATCGACCTCGTCCACCTTATACATCTTTTTCGCACCGTCCAGAAATTCACGCAGTTTAGCTGTTTCCACTAATTTTTGTATCTGCTCTTCGGTTATACTTAATCTTTCCTGAACTTCTTCTGAACTGTAAAATAATTTTGCCATAATATAGTTATCCTCTTTATAACGCTCGCCTTATAACGTTTTCTCCTTCTTTTTCGAGCTATGGTTGCGTATCAGAATCAGTATTTTCCGGCTCGTCGGCTGGTTCTTCCATTGTCTCCTGTGCGTGCATGATTATATTTTTCACTTCCGTGGGCCGGGGCTCGGCCGTATTATAATCCTCCAGCAACACATCATAACGGAAACTACGTACCGCCAGCAGAACCAGTCTTTCGTGTGCAGGCCGATAGGCCTGATATTGATACACACAAAGCGTTTGATTTTGCTTGTCAATCAAAGCTATGCCTTCTACCCCCGGGCCCAACTGGATGGGCATGGCCACAATCATAGCCAAAGAATCCTGCCCCTGATTTTCCGTATCATCACTGGCAGAAAGCCGGGCAGGCGTCCGGACAAATAAAATTGCCGCCATGGAAATCAGGATAAAAGTAATTGTTAATAAGAAAGCTGGGCCGATTTTGTGGGATCTTGTTGGCATGGCCTCTAACTCCCTGTAAAATAATGAGGTTACAGTATGTAGGTCAATCTTTATATTATACGGGAACGAATTAACAATGCAAGATAAATATTTTTTATGGATTTGTCCTATTCCGGTATGACGCCAGCGTCAAAAGTATTGCGAGAGCTTGTTTCTGGATTAAAAATAACGGTTTTAAGTGCCAATATCCACTTTTGACGGCGGCATCCGGTATGAATTGTTTAAAAGCACAAAATCGGGCATACCAAATATCTGTAAAACCAGCCTTTAGCAGATTTAAGTGATGTTTTACATCACCTATGAGGGGAAATTCTGATTATACCAGTTATAGCGTCTGTAGTGGCTGGTGCACTTACTTCTGGAGCCGGCGAAGCTGTTCCTCGTTGAATCCCAGATAATGGCCCAGTTCATGAATAATAGTTTTATTAATCTGTTTGATAAGCTGTGGGCGAGTCCGGCAGCAGGCGAGGATATTGCGCCGAAAAAGGATGATGCGATTGGTTACCGACCGGCCGGCCTGGTGCAGGGCCAGGGGCACCCCCTGAAATATCCCCAGAACCAGACGAGCGTCATGGTGCGGCAATCTTTCGAGTATCGATTTGTCCGGCAGGTCATCTACGATAACCGGGACCTCGTTTAAATATCCGCGAAACTGCGGGGCAATCGAGTCGATGGCCTGGATGACATATTGATCAAATTCTTCGCGTGAGATGTCCATGGCGTCATTTATCATAGAGTAAAACAGATATCAGGGGAAGGGTGTATTTATGATACGATTTATATAAATATAATCGGCATACGCCCCTTCCGGATGAATCCACTGGAGGAGTGCCCTCGCTATCTTCCGGCAATTCAATTATTTCGATTGCTCATTGAGTCGGTATATTTTACAATTCGGTGCATGCCGAAACGGAAAAAGCTGAAAATCTTTCTGGGGGTTCTATTTTGCCTGTTGATTTTATGCGGGGCAGGTCTTCTGAATTTACCCCGTCTGTTGCCGACGAGCGCCATTAAAAAGCAACTGGAAAAGCAATTAAGTCAACTACTGGGACGTGAGGTCAATATAGCCAGCCTGTCGATAAGCTGGTCGGAAGGGATACAGGTTGAGACCATACTGGTGAAACGGCGGGAGGGATTCGCTCCCGGCCATTTCATACGTATCAGGAATAGCCACTGTCCTTTTAATCTCGGGGTAATCCGTCGCCGCAGGATAGACACATTAAACATCGAACGTCTGGAGATAGACCTGGTACTCGATGAAGAGGGTTGTATCAATGCCGGCGACCTGAAACCGTGGGAATGGGAAATGACGGTTCCGGAAATTAATGTGAAGGACCTGAGGGTGAATATCGTGAATCTTTCCGGGGTGGAACAGGCCGGTGGGGATATCAGACTGGATTCTGTGCAAATCCGCTCGGGCCGGGAGGATCCTGCTCAGGAAGAACAGGGAACAGACAGGTCTGAAGATAAAACCTTCGATAAACACAGACATTGGTCTTTTACAGGCAAGGTAAGCCAGGTTAACAGCCCCACCCTGCAAGCGCAGGGCATAACTGACATTCGAGGTGACATGCAGATTGGACCGGAACAGACCTGGAACGTGAATGTTCTTCTGGATGCCACGGAAGAAAAATACCAACTCAAAATACGTGATTTCCAGATTAAAAAACCAAAGGACGACTCACTGCGGATCAAAGTTAGCGCTGGCGCCACGGAACCGGACAAGGTACACCTGGAAAAATGTGCCGTGATCCTGCCGGATACCGGCATCTCTATGGAAGGGGTCCTGGAAGGAGTGGGCCTCAAGCATCTGGATGAGGGCAAGGGCAAAGGACAAAAGAGGGTAACGACCGGGACATTTAACCTGAAATTTCAATCGCGTGATTTTGCCGCTGTGCGGCGCTGGTGTGACGTGCCTGCCGAAGATTTTTGGAACAAATTACTGCCGGGCATAAAATTAAATAATATCTTTCTGCCGGGACTGAATATTCTGGATGTTGGGAACGGCTCAGGGATAGAGAACCTTTCAGGGCAATGCCGGGCCGAAGCTCGACTCTTTGTACAGTTCAGCCCGACTCTGACCTGCTATCTGGAAGAATCGCTGACCGCCGGAAGCCTGGCCCTGAACTGGGGTGGCTTTCCCCTGAAGGTGGTCCTGGATAACCTCCAGGCCAGTTCTACCCGCCTGGTCGTCGAGGGTCTGCACGTGAACCTGGGAAGCAGCCAGATGACCCTGATAGCAGATCTGAGAGAGCCCTTTTACTCATGGAGTGATCTGACCCGGCAGGAGATACGCCCCCAGGGTCGCATTGATTTACTGGCAGATACTATTGATGGTGATGAACTGGCCTGTCTGCTGAACTACCAGTCCGCTCAATTAAACACTTCGTTATCCGAAGATAAGATACTTGACCTGTTGCAGGGATGTGATCTTGACGGTTCATTTTTAATCGACCGACTGAAATTTACCGACCCCCGCACCCACAAGCCGATGCAGCCGGAACAGGTGCAGGGCCGCTTCCACCTGGTGGACGGTAATGGACGCCTTGATTATCAGACAGCACTCAATGGCGGCGTTATTATCGGGAACATGGAATGGGATGCGACAGACTCGTTCGGATTTGTTCATCACACGCTCAACACCCGGCAACTGCAGGCGGACGATACCCTCCAGGCTGTCGTCGAACTGGAATTACCGCTGCTGGAGGTTAACGGCACGATCAGTGACTCATCCGATCTGAGTTGTTCCCTGACCGACCTGATTCATAACCTCGACAAAGCGCACTGGTCCGGGACCGGCAAAACGGTTATCAATGAAGGCATACTGTACGGGCCCGGCGGGCCCGGCTGGATGATCGATCTAATCGGCGGACTGGAACAGGTTGAGTATCGCTTGAATAAAATGGTGAATCGTTATGAACTTTCCTCTGACGGGATTAAAAAGAATCACCTGCTTTTCCGGGGTGAGAAGAACGATATCTATATCCAGGGCCGGACCAGACCGATAAGCGGCGAGAACGAATACACACAACTGATCGCAGCCCTGGACCTGGACCGGCAGGAAAGCCAGAATAAATTAACCGCACTGGAACTGGGAAAATTAAGACTGAAACCACACCTGGAAGAGCGGCTGCGCCGGCGGGGGCAGGGCCTGGAGGAACTCTGGCAGCGCCATCTTTCGGAAGAACACCTCTCGGGCGCGGATATTGATTACATCGTGGGCGGCCTGCTCGGCAGTGAGGATATCGAAACAATTGAAAATCCCGATGACCTGATACACATTCCGTTCTATCGAGCCCGCGGGTATATCATCGATCGATACATGGTCGGATTGAAAACCTTTGGGATGTAAATTAACAAATAATCTACTCAAACGGAACCTGACCCGTCGGGAGCGGTTTCCTTTGCTATACTTCAAAGAGAATCCCCTTCTGTCTGAAACATGGCATAACAGACCCGTAGAACCATAATTTTACCCTGCAATTTTGAAATGGCCGGCTGTTTGGCGGACTAGAAACTATCGAAATTTTTAACAGGTTGCCAATATTTTACTTGCCAGGGGTGGGAAAAGGAGGATAATTTACTCACCAAGGTATTATTTTTCCACCCTGATATTTGAAATGGGGTTCTTTTGTAGGAGACAGGAAATATGGGTAAAATAATCTGAATTGATCAAGGTTTCACAAGTATCTTAATAATCTTTGAAGATATAGGGAGAAGTTATGAGCCTTCCAAAAGCATTTATATTAAATATTCTTGTCCTGATGAGTATTTCAGTTTTCGATGCGGAAAGAACCTTTGCTCTCAGCGATTGTAATGAGATACTCGATCCCGTTTTGTACCCCAATTTGAATAACGATGAAATGGTCGATTTTGAGGACTTTGCGATTTTGGCGTCAAACTGGATGCGGTCGGGAGAATTGCTGGACGGCGATATTAATAAAAACAACGTGGTGGATGCCAATGACCTGACCATCCTGTCCTATTACTGGCTGGCCAGCGCCTGCGGCCCGGCGCCGGAAGAGGTCTTCGCCTCGTTCAAGACAGCCCTGTCCCAAGGTGATGT
>JAFGHE010000216.1 GCA_016930295.1 Sedimentisphaerales bacterium | reverse complement strand
GGGGGTCGCGGTGGCCAAGCACGGCAACCGCGCAATCACCAGTCAATGCGGGTCCGCTGATATTCTGACGGAACTGGGCGTCAAGATCAATGCGGCCCCGGAGGTGATCGAACGATGTATCGACGAGGCGAATATCGGTTTTATGTTTGCCCCGTGTCATCATCCGGCGATGAAATATGTCCAGCCGATCCGTAAGGGGCTGGGATTCCGTACGGTTTTTAACGTGCTGGGGCCGCTGGCCAATCCGGCCTATGTGCCCATGCAGATTATCGGGGTAGCCAAACCGTATCTTATGGATATCATAGCCGAAGCCCTTAAAGACCTGGGTGTGGAACGGGCCATGGTGGTTCATGGCGATGGAATGGACGAATTTACCACCTGCGGACCGACTGACATTCATGAACTACGCGACGGTAAAATAAGAAGACATACCGTGGATTACTCTGATTATGGTCTCGCAAAAGCCTCCATCACTGACCTGGCGGGTGGTTCGCTGAAAGAAAATGTGGTTATTACCCGTGGTATTCTGGACGGGACGGATACCGGTCCCCGGCGGGATGTAGTACTCTTCAACGCAGCGGCGGCCCTGATGGTCAGCGGTAAGGCGCCGGGATTTTCTGAAGGGATTGAAATGGCGCGCAAAAGTATCGACTCGGGCAAGGCCAATGAAGCTCTGCAGAAAATGATCCAGATCTCAAATTCATGAGTTTCGACACTGATTAATACTGATGTTTACCGATTCTAATGAACACTAAAATAAAAATTTGTGGGATAACGAACCTGGCGGATGGCCGACTGGCGCTGGAGTTGGGGGCGGATATGCTGGGATTTAATTTTTTCCGGCCGAGTCCGCGTTATATTAATCCGCGTAAGGCAGGAGAGATTATTAATGCCCTGCCGACAGATACAGTTACCGTGGGTATCTTTGTTAATGCAGGAGTCGCCCGAGCAGCCGAGGTTTTGAAGGACTGTCCTTTAACCATGGCACAACTACATGGGGACGAAGATAATCAGGAATGCCACGACGTGGAACAATTGGGTGTCAAGGTCATAAAAGCATTACGTATGAAGCAGCCGAAAGATATTGAACTGGCCTTGGGATTCGATACGGATATGATATTACTGGATGCCTTCCGCGAGGAACTCTATGGCGGGACCGGGGATACCTTTGACTGGGGCTGGATCAGAGAGGTTTCTGATAAAAAAATATTCCTGGCCGGGGGCATTAATCCGGATAATATTACAGAAGCCCTGAAGGTGGGGACCTATGCCGTGGATCTGTGTAGCGGGGTGGAAAAAAAACCGGGAATAAAAGACGCTGATAAAATGAAGATACTTTTCAATAAAGTTAACTGCTTTTAAAAACTATATAAACCATGCCTAAGCTTCGCGTAGGCATGCCACCCTTGTTTGTTACAATAGTGACTATGGTGACTAATGGCTGAGGAATTATCAATAAATCAGGGTATCCTGCTGTTTGGAGGGACATTTGATCCGATCCATAACGGTCATCTCATCATTGCGCGCGGGGCGGCGGAAGAACTGGAAGTACAAAAAGTTATTCTTGTTCCGGCCGCCCAACCGCCGCATAAGCAGGGTCAGTGTATTGCTCCGATCAAGGATCGGCTTAATATGGCTGTACTTGCCACCCAGGATGAAAAGATATTTGAAGTCTCCAACTGCGAGGCCAAACGCAACGGGCCCAGTTATTCCATTGATACGGTCAGACACTTCAAGACCATTTACCCGGATGTACCTTTATATTGGCTGATCGGCGCGGACAGTATTACCGAACTGGCCAGTTGGTATAAAATTGGTGAACTTGTGGAGGAATGTACTATAGTAACCGCCGGTCGCAAGGGGTATTCCAGTGAGGGACTTTCTCTGCTGGCAAACATATTGAACCAGGACCAGATTACCCGCCTGAAAGAGCACGTGCTGGACACACCTTCCGTTGAGATATCCGCCACCCTGATTCGCCAGCGAGTTTTGATGGACTTATCTATAAAATATCTGGTGCCGGATGAAGTCGCGGATTATATATCAATACATATTTTGTATGAGAAATGATATAAAAGCTCATATATTCAATGCCATAAATATTCCCGAAGCATGGACTGGCCAATAATTATCTACTTGACAAATATTCATTTGCCGATAAATTTATACATCCGACTTTTATTTCGCGAGAAATATGTGTGCCGGAACAATAATTTTATAAGCTCTTTTTTAACAATATATTATGGTGAAACAAAATGATATCCATAACGCTTCCAGATGACAATGTACTCGAATTTGACGGACCGGTGAAAGCGTCTGAAGTTGCCGAGAAAATTGGTCCGCGTCTGGCTCAGGATGCCCTGGCAGCACGGATTGACGGACAACTTTGCGATCTTTCTACGACGATTGATAGTAATATCAAACTTGAAATTGTCACACCCAAAAGTGATCCGGCAACGTGCACGGATTTGTTGCGCCATAGCTGTGCTCATGTCATGGCCCAGGCAATCTGTAATTTATATTCAGATACCAAGTTGGTTTACGGCCCTGCTGTTGAAAACGGCTTCTATTATGATATTGACCTGGATCGGCCGATCACGCCGGATGATTTTGAGGCGATTGAAGCGGAGATGCAAAAAATCGTGGCAGCCGATATACCGTTTATCCGATATGAAATGGCGCGGGAAGAGGTGATGACCAAACTCCAGGCCGAAGGGAACCGTTATAAAATTGAAAACGCCCAACGCGCCCAGGGTGATACCCTGAGTTTCTATGTAACCGGTGATCCGGCAAATAATTGCTTTGAGGATCTTTGCCTGGGACCTCATATACCCAGTACCGGGAGGATTGGGGCATTTAAGGTGATGAGCGTGGCAGGTGCCTACTTTCACGGGGATGCCAGCGAAAAAATGCTCCAAAGGATTTACGGAACGGCTTTTGCCTCCAAAAAAGAACTGGATAAATACCTGCACCAGTTGGAGGAAGCCAAAAAACGAGATCATCGGCTCCTGGGCAGACAACTGGATTTATTCAGTTTTCATGAAGAGGGTCCCGGTTTTGCTTTTTTCCATCCTAATGGCATGATTGTCTGGAATGAACTGCTTGATTTCTGGCGCCATATCCATAACGACTGTGATTACAAAGAGATACGAACACCCATTATTCTGAACGAGAAATTATGGCATCAAAGCGGACACTGGGACAACTATAAAGAGAACATGTATTTCACCCAGATTGACGAGAACGAGTTTGCGGTAAAACCCATGAATTGTCCAGGTGGCTGTCTGGTGTATAAATCCCGCCCCCATTCTTATAAGGAATTTCCTCAACGGATTGCTGAATTGGGCCTGGTGCATCGTCATGAAGCCAGCGGGGTATTGCATGGATTATTCAGGGTAAGACAGTTTACCCAGGATGATGCCCATATCTATTGCATGCCAGACCAGGTTGAGTCAGAAGTAATTGGGGTAATGAATTTAACCATAGAAATTTATCGGACATTTGGCCTTGATGATATCTATCTGGAACTGTCAACCAAGCCGGAAAAGCATATAGGAAGTGATGAGATATGGGAGATGGCTACCAATGCCCTGATTCGGGCACTGGGGAGTCGGGGAGAAAAATATGCCATAAATGAAGGTGACGGCGCGTTTTATGGACCAAAAATAGACTTCCACGCCCGGGACTGTCTGGGCCGGTCATGGCAATTGGGTACCATTCAGGTAGATTTTTCCATGCCGGACCGGTTTGATATGACCTATGTTGACAGGGATAATACGGAAAAACGCCCTGTGATGATTCACCGGGCCATTTTAGGGTCTATCGAACGGTTTTTGGGGATTATTATCGAGCATTATGCCGGAGCATTCCCCCTCTGGCTGGCCCCGGAGCAGGTACGGATTTTACCTATCAGTGAAAAAACCAATGAGTATGGGGAAAATTTATATAATCGCTTGCGTCAATCTAATTTGCGCTGTACACTAGACAAAGCAGACGATAAAATAAACGCCAAGATTAAGCGGGCCCACGACCAGCGGATCCCTTATATGCTGGTAGTAGGGCCCAAAGAACAGGCGGACGACCTGGTGGCTGTCCGAATCAGAGGACAGAAGAACCAGTGTGTGATTAAGGCCGATATGTTTGTGGCCCACGCTCAAAAGGAAATTGCCGAAAGAGCTTTAGAACTTAACCTGGCTGAGGCAAGTGATTGAGAGTGGCAAGATTAAGAGTGTTTTTATAGAAAGGACAGGTGATAGCCTATAGCTTCAAAAAACCTC
Source organism: Sedimentisphaerales bacterium (assembly GCA_016930295.1). Taxonomy (GTDB): domain Bacteria; phylum Planctomycetota; class Phycisphaerae; order Sedimentisphaerales; family SM23-30; genus JAFGHE01. The sequence goes on along the minus strand of JAFGHE010000216.1, from coordinate 4,846 downwards.
AGGGTAAACGAACGAATCAGAGTTCCTGAAGTTCGGCTGATTGGTCTTGATAATCAGCAGATAGGTGTTATCAACACCATGGAGGCAATGAATTTAGCCCGTGATGCGGGCGTTGATCTGGTAGAAGTTGCCCCAAACAGTGATCCTCCCGTTTGCCGGCTGATGGATTATGGTAAATGGAAATACGATCAGAAAAAGAAGGAACATAAGGCCAAAACCAAACAACATCAGGTTGTACTCAAAGAGATCCGTATGCGACCCAAAATAGACACACATGATATGGATTTCAAAATGAAGCAGGCTCACTCGTTTTTGGAAAAAGGGAGCAAGGTGCAGTTTACCATGCTCTTTCGGGGACGAGAGATGATGCATTATGAATTGGCCCTGGGGATTTTTCAGCAGATTGCTGAAAAATTGTCCGAACTGGGTCACGTGGAAGTTCCGGCCAAAAGGCAAGGCCGAAAAATGGCTATGGTTCTGGCGCCGGGCCAGACAAAATAATAAACATCGATACATTCATACTTTTAAAAATATTCGGAAAAACAGAATGCATAAACAAAAAACTCATAAAGGCTTAAAAAAACGCGTTACAGTAACGGCGCGAGGAAAAATAAAACGGAAACGTTCCTTTGCCGGTCATCTTATGAGCGGTAAAAGCGGCAATCGCTGCCGTTCTTTGCGCAAGACGGAAGGAATGTCTAATACGATGGCTCGTAAGACCAGAACGGCATTAGGAGCCTAGGTATATAATATACAGGTTAATGCCTGCTTCTCGGTTGACAGCTACCGCCAGCAGGCAAGCAAAGTAACCAGGTTTCAGACATTTTATATAATTGACTGATACTGATGTCCGAAGCCACTGAATAAAAAGAAAGGAAAGCTGCCATGCCCAGAGTATCTAAAGGCGCTGCCCGGCGCCAATCCAAGAAACGGATTTTTAAAGCGGTTAGAGGATTTCGTGGTCCCCGTAGTAAAAACTGGCGCCTGGCCCAGGAATCACTGGTACGCGCCCAGGCGACGGCGACGAAAGACCGAAAACGCAAGAAACGGGATTTTCGATCCCTTTGGATCGTCCGTATCAGTGCTGCCTGCCGGTCGCGGGATATTCGTTACAGCCAGTTCATCAATGGCTTGAAACTGGCCCAGATAAGCATCAATCGTAAAATGCTTTCAGAAATGGCCATTCACGACCCGGAAGGATTCGATCAGGTAGTGGAAACAGCCCGTAAGGCCCTGGAGTCGGTAGCGTAAATTCAGCCAATTAACTTCTACCCGTCTGAGCACACGAATTACCGAGACGATGTTATGACTGGCTGAACTAATAAAAGAACACCGTTGCCTTATGACATCCTGGAACACAGATAAGTATGATTACTATTTAAGAGTAAGCAATGGCTGATATCCTCGAACAATTCAAAGCGACAGGCGAAAAAGCTCTAAAAGACCTTAAAGCAGTGAACACCCTTGATGCCCTCGAACAGTTTCGTATCCAGTACCTCTCGCGCAAGGGAGAAATCACCTCTTTGCTGGGCGAGCTGGGCAAACTTCCCCGGGAACTCAAGCCCCAGGCCGGCCAACTGGCCAACCAGATAAAAAACCATGTTAAAACCGCTTTCGATGAAATTAAAAATTCCCTGGAAGAGCAGGGTCCAGGCCGTCAGGGTCTGCTTTTTGATGTCACGCTGCCGGGTGAACCGGTAGGACTGGGTGCCAGGCATCTCATTACCCAGACGATCAATGAACTGCTCGAAATTTTCGGGCGCATGGGATTTGAAATAGGGTATGGTCCGGAAATCGAAGATGAATATCATAACTTCATTGCCCTTAACATCGACGAATCACACCCGGCACGCGATCCGCTGGATAACTTCTATATCGATGACAATACCCTGCTGCGATCCCAGACTTCAACGATTCAAATCCGGGTAATGGAAAAGAAAAAACCCCCTATCCGAATAGTGGCTCCCGGGCGGGTTTATCGGCCCGACAGTGTCGATGCCACTCACATGTATATGTTCCATCAGATTGAGGCGCTGGTCGTGGATGAAGGGATAAGCATGATCGATTTAAAGACCACCATCGATCAATTTATACATGTCTTTTATGGCGAGGGAACCCAATGGCGGTTCCGGCCCAGTTTCTTTCCTTTTACGGAACCATCCGGCGAAGTTGACCTGCTGCTGCGGGATAAGAATGGCAACGAAAACTGGATCGAGATGGGCGGCTGCGGCATGGTGGACCCCAACGTCTTTGAAACGGTTGGTATTGATCCGGAAAAATATACCGGGTGGGCATTCGGTTTTGGTATCGAACGCCTTGCTATGCGTAAATACGGTATCACCGACATCAGACTCTTTACTGAAAATGACCTCCGATTCCTCAGGCAGTTTTAATGTTGAAATCAGATTTTCTGAGTAGATATGGGTATAAACCTGTCTATGTTGTTTTATATAATCCCAGAACGGAGAGGCTACTGCAGTTATGATACTGCATTTTCCACGGTTTTATTTTTATCTTCTTTAGGGAACCGGAATTTGGGAACTCTATATTCACCCTCTTTATCTATAGCCAGTTCCAGAGGCCCGGTCATTTCCTTATCAACTAATTGCTGCTGATCGCTCAGGTAAAGCACTACCCCTGGATAGAGTGTTTTTTTTATCTTGATGATTCCGGTACAGTTTTCCTCGATTTGCTCAAAAACCTTCTGTAACCGTTCATCAATGGCCTGCACTCTTTCATTCCATTTTTTGATATCGCCCGCAATTTTATTAAGTTCTTCATTGGGTTTGCCCCGGCAGAGGTTTAAAAGAGCTTTGGCCTGGGGCATGAAATGTTTGATCTGATCTGAAAGCTGGGCTCGTTCTTCCCGCAACTCCTTTTGTTCCTTGTCGAGAACGGGGTCAACCGCGGCGCGGACAATGGTTCTTACGCCGGCCGGAGAACCGAGAATGGGCACTTCCACGTCACCGGTAGCTGTTATCTGTCCGCCGGTAATGGCGCCCCGTTCTAAAGTAATCTTTCCCCTTGAGTTGACATCGGTATTGACAATTTCTGATTCTATAACGACATCGCCTTCGGCCCAGACTGTAACATTGGAAAGATATTTTGCCGACATATTTTTCCCGACGGAAATTTTGCCTTTTTCCTTTCCGGACACGCCGCGTTTGACCGTAAGCGAGCCGCCACATTCGACGTGGGCGGCCTCTATTGTGCCGTCGATCTGGACATTGCCGCCGGCATTTACTTTGAACAGGTCCTTGACATCGCCTTTGATCCTGACATCGCCGCTATATACGACATTACCGGTACTGAAGTCAACATCCCCCCGAATGGTCAGGACCGGATCAATGGAAAGGACGCCGCCTTCCAATTTCGGCTCCCCGTCACAACCAGCCACGCAGGTCTGGCCGTCCGGTAAAAGTTCAATATTCAATCCCGCCTCAAATTTCATGTCCGTACCCGGCTGAGGTGTGATTGGCCGGCCAAAAACATCCTGTCCCGAAGTCCCGTTCGTGGGGGGATTGAACCTTCCCAGAACGTCACCTTTTTTGGCAATAATCAGGTTGGACCGGTCATAAAAGCTTGTTCTTACCTGATCCGTTTTTTCTTCCTCCGGCTCCTCCTGTTTTTCCGGATCGAATTTCTCTTCCCATTCAAAATGAGCATTTTCACCCGGCTCCGGCGGGATGCCCTTAATCAACACCGCCATACCAGAAGGACTTTGATTCTTATCCAGGTTATCCATCACATTTTGGATTCTTTTTTGAACTTCACTATCAACTGGAATATCTTTTTCCCGACAGGCCTGAACCACAGCATGGGCCCCTATGGGATCGCCGCCTTGATGCTGTCGTAAATCCAGGAGCACTTCCGTATGATCATGATTGATTTCTATCCGCCAGGGCATATTCTCACCTTATTACGAAACGTTTTGTTGATATATACCGGTCAATTTTTCCTTACAAATTCCATCCATTACATCGTCAATTAATCAGATGAGGTTAAGCGGGGCGACGGACAAATATAAGATAATTTTTTTAGTTGTTTATTCAGGCAACCCGAGGTTATCGGAATATATAAAAGTATGAATTATAACCATTTTTATTTCTTAAAAATTGTCAGCTTGATGGTGATTGAAAATAAAATCATCTTGTATATGAAGCATAAACAATCCTTATGAATAGTAAGTTATCGGATGCTTCTGCTATGATGAAAAATAATGTCGTCAGATAAAAACACAGCCATAACCCTCTATATATTAGAAAGTAATGTCATTCCACCCCCTATAAGCGGACGTTCATGTTGCAAATAGTCAACATGGCCGCATAGACATATCTTGCCCTGTTCGTAATTACAAAAATCTTTTTCAAGGGTAAACCCTGTAACCCCTTGAAATGTATGAAGTTACAACACTCTTAATCGCTTTCATGATTGGCTTGGACATGGGCACGGGCTTTGCAATTAAAATTATAACAAAGCTAAGGATCAAGGAATCATGGCTAAAGCGATAACATTTTACAATTTGTTTTCGGCCTTTATGATGCGGAAAAACCGTATCCTGTTTCTGGCCATTGCCAGCTATGCCGCTATGTGCTGATCATCTGGCAAAAAAAATGAATACCATAAGGTTTTCGTATCCATACCCTTTATGCCCCTTTATATATGGCCCGTGACAATCGGTGCTGCTCTTGCTCAGGGAAGGAGATAAAAGATCAGCCCCGTACCTTAGTTGTCACGGGCACTTTTTTTGCGCGGAATGTTGGTTATCACACCAACAGGAAGAATAAAAATTTATGAGTTGTGAGTTATAGGTTGTGAGTTGTAAGCAGAACGCCTGACAGGATTT
>JAFGHE010000215.1 GCA_016930295.1 Sedimentisphaerales bacterium | reverse complement strand
GCCAGGTCAGGAGCGCCTACTCGGTAGTAACCGGTCTTGGCGCTGCCGTGCGCGGTATGATCATAGTCCGCACAGATACCATAGGGAACTGTCCAGATACCAGGACCTTTTGTCGGGTCCAGGACCTTCCAGGCCGCCAGTAACTGAGACAGATCGCCGGCGCCGACATGGTAAAAGCCGGTCTTGGAACTGCCGCCCAGTAGGCAATCGCCGTCACCGTAGCACTGGCTCTTGCAGCACCAGCATTCCGGCGCGCCGACCAAAATCCACTCGGCATAGTAACTTAAACCGCTACCCGGTTCAATGGCCGTAGCCGGGGTCAGACAAGCAGGCGTTAATAGCTCGAACGCCAGATCCTTGGAGTACATCTCGATCTCCTCCGGACCATCGACACCCCAGATAGGCGGGCAGAGTGGCCAGAAGTATTTATAGTATTCATCCACATAGGTGGGCTGGTCAATGACCGGTTCCGCACCTGCCATATACGCAATCTGAATATCACCTGAGACTGCATCGTCCTGGAAGTGCCATATCTCGAGGTCTCGGCCGATATGGGGATCGTGAATGACGTTGACCAGATGTTCACCCGGTATCACCGCAGGCGGCCAACTGGCAAACTGATCCAGCTTCTCATAATCCCGGTTATGCCAACCCCAGCGGGTCAACGGCATCATTTCAGGACACATCGTCATCTGCTGTGCTAAAGGCAAATTCAGAAAGCTGCACAAATCAATGCCATGCTGTATCAGACAATTCTCCACAATCTGCATCTGTATCGGATCAACATCGACCAGGGCCACAATCTTGATCCAATAGACCGTATCGGGCTCCTGATCAAACGGAATCTCCAGGAACGCCTCATATTCATAGAGGCTTTCATTACAAGGGGGGCCACCACCGCTGATCAAATTTTCCGAGTATTCACCCGGATTCAGGGCCAGCGGATCGTTACCTCCAAGCCAGACTTCCTGAGCCAGGATCACTTCACCCGGATGGCTGTAGGGATACGGATTATCCGGATCACCTAAAGGAACATCCGTTTCAAAGATGATCATGAAATGAACCACCGGCTGCTCATAGACTTCTTCCATATATGAACCCCACCATCTGACTCTCACAACATCGCTGGTGCGAGGATCGGCAAAGTCATCCGCCATGTAGCAGCCCTCGTAGCCAATCATCATGGGGCCACAGGGATCCGTAAAGTCATACCAGGTATAAGCGGTGCTTAATTCATCATGACCAAAGTAATCCGGGCCATCCTGCGGTCTCTGCAGGAATTTCGTAATCAGTTCCCGTCCTTCTTCAATGATGACCTCGTGGTCTTCCACTTCGCCATCCTGAGCCGAACCGGTCGGCGGTAATCCGCTGGTTGTACTGATACGGGCCCGTAAGAATGTCTGGCCCACAACTGAGTTTAATGGCGGCGTAATATTGATTGAATAGACACCATTGGTCTGCAGAGTATCTTCAATGACTTCTGCAGGATCCTGCCAGACGCCGTCACCGTCCATATCCAGCCAGATCTTCACCCAGGCTCCGCCGGCAGCACCGTTTACCTCGTAGGTAATCGTGTCGGTCCGGCCCTGTTGTAAAATGGGTATATTCACACCATCTTCATCGTCATTTCCGTCATTGTCATCACCCAGAGCCGCCGGATCAGGTTGTCCATCTGCTTCCGCATCCGGAGTATCCGTAGCATCGCCCAGCCAGGGACCGCCACTTACAATTAAATGATTGGCGCCCAAACTTGCTGAAAGGGTTGGATACGGACCATCCGGAGCGTCACCCCAGTCCAGTTCATCGGGTTGTTCTTCTTCGATATAGAGTTCATGGTCTTCCACCTCACCGTCGGGAGCCGGACCAACCGGAGATAATCCGCCATTAATACTGATACGTGCCCGCAAGAATGTCTGGCCGACAACCGCACCGGGCGGCGGAGTAAGAGGTACGGTATAGGTACCGTTAACATACGCGGCATTTACAACCTGCTCACCGGCCTGCCATATCTGATCGATATTCCAGTCGATCCAGATTTGCACAACACCACCGCCGCCGCTGACGTCGAAGTCAATCGAGCCAGGCTGACCAAGGATGAAACCATTAATCCTGACACCATTTTCATCATCATTAACAGGTGGATATAAAATGTCAATATCATCACCAAGAGCAGCCGGTTCAGGCTGACCATCCGGCTCCGGATCAGGCGCATCATTAGCCAGTCCCAGCCAGGGACCCTGGATAATATGATTGGCGCCGTTGCTTATCGCCAGAGTAGGATACCCGCCGCCTACAGGGGCATAATCAGGAGCATCACCCCAGTCCAGTTCATCCGTATGCTCTTCTTCACCGGTGATGACAAAGGCCAGGTCTATGGACTGGCCCATAAGCTCATGTCCCGGCGGATATCTCAATTCCTGCCAGGGAACAATGCCATCTGTCCAGACAGCATCATCATTCCAATGTTCAACTGATGTTTTCCAGCCCCACAGCGGCCCAGGTTGCATAGGTTGAGCCTGGACAGCCAGCCAGTAAATCTTTGGATTATCCGGGCTGCCTTGCTGTCTAAATATATCCGGGTCACATGGATCTACAAAGAAGTTATACTGCCAGCAGGTAAAATCTGCCGGGAAGAGATACCAGTCGGGTGGATCCATCCAGCCTTCGTAAATCTGTTCCGCCCAGGGTCGAGGCACAAAACTACCCGCGGGATAATAATGCTGCCATAACAAAGTGCCCGGCATACTGTAGGGCATTCCCCCACATGGATCGGCGGGAATGTCATCATAGATCTCGATCATAAAATTGATAGCCGCGGGATCCGGACCATACCAGTCATCCAGCCAGGAACACCAGATATGGAAATCCGTCAGCGGGCCGGTGACCGTACATTCAAAATCATCGGCCAGTTTATAAGGAACTGTGGCATTTACATCAATTCCATACGTTGAAAGATCGGGATACTGCACCCATTTGTAGGCATCCCCTTCATTCCAGTCGGCCTGAACGACAGAGCCGGCGCTGACCATCAGCGCAAAAACTAACATCATCAAACTAATTCTTTTCATAATTTGTCCTCCCAAATAGAGTTGTAAAAAAATTGCATTATCTCTTTTACTCCATAAACGCATTATTATTAAATCAATAAAGCCGTTAATTTCGACTTACCATGAATTGTTTTATTGCTGCCTCGTACGATTTCGAACGGCAAACGCCTCCCGCATCGGACTACACTATGCGCAAAGTATATATTCACTTTTTCGACCATAAGAGGTATTCCCTTGACGAGAATTTCCTACATTATTGGTCATATATACTCCAGGTCATATACTCCGATAACACGCCATAATATACCAAAACATCGCAAAAATGTCAATAACAAACTCAGTATTTTACCTAAATTATATTGATTTTTTCCTTATTAGCCTGAGATCATCCCTGTTTTAAGCCCAGGAAAAAGAGATAAAGCCACTTACCTTTGATCCAATATAATATGATACAAGTATTTGACATTTAACATCTTTAAAGTTAATTTAAACAAATATATTATCACTATAGGCTCTTAATATTTTCTAAGTTTATATTTTACAAAACGTTAAGGGATTACCGGACACAAAATATCATTAAGGCCGCGATAAATAATAATTGAGCTTTTTGCTTAAAATCAGAGGACAAGATATTAACATGAAAGATTATTGGCCAATAAAGATTACGATTACAGCCGTCCGGTCAGACCCCGTGTAAGTCCATAAAATGGCCTGAATATCAGGTATTAATGCCAATACCGGCAAAACCACGGACAGGAGCACCCCTCATGCAGGATGAAAACGAAATTACTCCGGGGGACAATGTACCTGACAATACACTACTTTGCTTTGAGAACCAGACCAGAATTTTACGACAAGCCATTATCTCATTTACGGTCGCTTTTATATCTCTGGTACTCATGCTGGCAGTGTTTTTTCTGAATTTGCTGGACTCCTCCGGTTCCAATCAGATGAATCCTACTATTATAGCTACCAGTGGTATGTCAATCTGTATGTTTTTTGGGATCATGTATGGTATTTATCTCTTGAGTAGTCCGGTTCGAGTGTATCTCGATGAATACCGGATCACCATTGAATGGCTAATAAAACGAAAAACGTATGAATGGCATCAAATCCACGAACTGCGCCGCGATAAAAAAGAAGTAAACTCATTATGGCAGCTTAAAAAATCCTCACGTGATATTCTGGAACTTTATGACGAAAAGGGTAAAAAACTTGCTGAACTCAACAGCGATTTAGCTGATTTTACCATCCTGGCCGGCGAAATAGAGAGCCGGACCTCCGTGGCTCAGGGCAAAACCACCTATGACCGAAACGCTCAAATGGACCGCAATTACAAAAAGCAGGTACGTAATTCCCGTTTCTTCGGTATATTTGGTATAATTCTGTTTGTGGGGAGTCTGACGACATGTATCAGCGAATACCAAAATCATCGCATTCAAAAATTACTGGATACCGAGGGCGTTACCATTGAAGCAAAGATTCTGCGTCATTATATGTATAATATCACTCCCCGTCTGGAATACGAATACACGGACCCGGAAGGCAATCTGTATACCGACAATGTTATGATGGAAAAAGAGGCCTGGGATAAGCTCAGCGGCCAGGAAATCGTAACGATAGTCTATCTGCCGTCCGAACCAAAACACAGCCGTCTGATGGAAGGCCAGAACGGTATCTCCGCATCCCCCTTTTCTCCGGGCGTATCCATGGCACTCTTTGCCGGGGCAGGTGTTATGGGAGTGTTACTGATAGTGATGTGGCTGGCGAAGATTGCTGATATCAAATCGGAATCGGGTAAAATCAGGATTATCCGAATCGGTGATGTGGATGACAGTTTTGAAAGCAGCTCCAGTCCCACCTCACCTTTGCCCACTACACTGGAAGAAACAGTTCCTCCGGCGCCGCAGGTCAGCCCTTCCCTGCCTGATATGTCCCAGGTCAACCAACCAGCCCCTATGAAAGCAAAACTGCCCGGCGGCATCAGGGCACTCGCTATTGGTAATGTTTTTTTTGGTTTGCTGGGAATGATCGTTAATTTTATACGAATGCTGATGAATATAAGATGGGTTATACAAAAAGGCGGTTTTCCGATTACCATGGATGATCAGGTTTATGTGTATGAATTGGATATGGTTTTGGACATGATCGTTTTTACTATAAACATGATAGTGGCTGTATTACTGTTAATTTCCGCGATTGGACTCCTGCAAAGAAAACGCTGGGGCCGATGGATATCAATAGGCGCTGCCGGGGGGCAGATTCTTATGACATTATTGGCTGTCACTACATTCATTATATTTCTGCAAGCCCCGGAGGACCTCTCCGAGTCAAATCACTTTGTCTTCCGGACAGGTATGATTTTCGGGGTTATATTACGCCTGCTGGGTTTAGTTTATCCCTTAATTGTACTGTTTGTCCTTTGCCGGAGATCGGCCCGGGAGGTATTCATACGAAAAGATGTAGCGGGATATAACTGATTTAAGCAAAACATTAACTCTATGACGGAGCGAGAAATATGTTCAACGAATTTATCAGTACGTGGATTCCTTATTTGCTGACAGGCCTGCTGGCCGGTATTATTGGTGCTACCCTGGGTTTAGGGGGAGGTACCATTATGGTGCCGATTCTGGCACTTGTTTTCGGATTTAACCAAAAATCGGCCCAGGGCATGTCTCTGGTGGTAATGATTCCCATGGCCCTGATGGCCGTGTTCCGCTATAAGATGAATCCGGAGATTGATGTGGACTTGAAAATTGCCGTTGTTCTGGCCCTGGGTGCTGTGTTTGGCGCAGTAATAGGCGCTGCCATCGCCGGCTGGCTGCCCGGCCATCTGCTAAGAAAAATATTCGCCGTTATGATGATTCTGGTTGCTCTGGAAATGTGGTTCTCTGGCCCGCCGGATATAACAGAATCAGTGAAGAACAGGTCTGCACCATCCAAAGATAACAGTGAATCGGGTCATGTAAGTAAATCTATGACTATCAGTGCCATAAAACCAGGTTATTAAGCCGGCCAAAATGAACGGAGATATTGAATGCTTTGGAGGGCAATGGTTTCAGGATCGGGATCGAATTTGAAGACTTCAACGGATAGCCATTTATTCCATCCGATATCCATGATAGCCTCCGCAATGGGAGTATAATCGAGGCAACCCATACCCGGACCGTAGAGATTGGGATCATTAACATGAAAATGGCCGATATCCTTGGCCTTGATGGAACGGATAGTGGCAGGTACCGCCTCTGGCTGAGCGCACATGGCCTTGACATCAAGATGAATTTTGAAGTTGGGATGATTAATCTGGCGGACCATGCGCATACCCTGTTCGACGGTATTAATAAAATTGGTTTCCACCGGCGCTAAGGGTTCGATACACAGGGTTACGCCCCTATCGGCCGCCTTATCCAGAATGGATTTGAACAACTGTACGGCCCGTTGCCATGCTTCCTCGGGCCTCTGGCCGGGCAGCACACTTCGCTGTTTCGGCGAGCCGAACACTAACACTTTGCCGCCCAGATCATGACATAAATCGACCAGAATATCCAGATAATCCCGGGTATTTTGCCATACGGTATCATCAGATGTAGTAATATGCATCTCGTCAAGGCCGGCTAAAAGCCAGTGTAAGCCGACTGTTTCCAGGCCATGATCTGCGATAATCCCCCTGATTTCTTTTCTGCAAACCGGAGAAATATCTTCAGCACGGGACGCTAAGGTAAAAGGAGCCAATTCGATACCATGATACCCCAGTTGTGCGGCAATCGAACAGACTTCTGCCAGGGGCCGGCCTTCAAACATCTCATTGCACAGGGCAAATTTCATCAGACCTTATCCGGTACCACAAAGGGCTCGCGATAGTTACGGGTTAAAAGATCATTGGCCCAGCGCGACAGGCCGTATTCATCACCATTGCCGGTAAACCGTTCGGCCTGGGGATCAAAATCCAGCCAGGGACCCAAAATCGCACCGTCTTTTTCGATATCGATCCAGTTGGCGAATAAATGGTCCTGGAATCGCTTATACGATTCCTGGGCATACGGATGGTCCTTGATGGCTTCCTGTATTTCTTTTGGTTTGGATAGCTGGCCGAGCCGGAAGGAAATATTCGCCAGATGACAGAGTGAACTGGAAAGGTGACCTTCCAGAATGTCTGCATTCAAATCCTTGATATTGTGTGAACGTACGGCTTTGATAAAATTGGCCAGATGCGTACCGCCGCCGTCACCTAAAAATCTTTTAATCTTGTTACCATCGTTGTCGAACACCCAGCCGCCGCCTTCTCCGCCGGCGAAGTAACCGTTTTCGCATTTAACCACTATGGCAATTCGCTGCTGGTAATAATTGTCCATAGCTGCATCATCTTTCTTTCTGGGCAGGCCCCGCACTTCAAAGATAATCGGCGCCGGCTGGTAATCCAGAACGGCAATCTGCGTATTGGGAGTCTCACCGTCGTCATCATACCCAAAACGCCCTCCAATACTCATCACCCGCGCCGGCAGGGTATTCTGGCCAATCGCCCAACGGCAGAGGTCCATTTCATGAATCCCCTGGTTGCCGATATCCCCGCCACCGGTCGGCCAGACCCAGTGCCAGTCGTAATGGAGTTGCTGACGCATTAAAGGTCCCAAAGGAGCCGGTCCGGTCCAGAGGTTATAATCCACGGATTTAGGGATAGGTTGAGGACCGGGAATTTTACCAATGCTTTTACGACGTTTATAACAAAGTCCGTAGGCTACCTTGATTTTTCCCAGGTTCCCCTCCTGAAGGTATGGAAAGGCTTCCAATAATCCAATGTCAGAACGCTTATGAGTGCCGGTCTGTACCATACGATCGTATTTTCGGGCGGCCTCAACAATTTTGCGCCCTTCCCAAACATTATGGGAGACTGGTTTTTCCACAAACACATCCTTGCCCGCCTGACAGGCCCATATCGATATAAGGGCATGCCAATGATTGGGGGTTGCAATGGAAATGGCATCAATATTCTTGTCTTCCAGCAGCTTTCGTACATCCCTGTAGGAATCCACCTTTTCCTGAACATCAGTAAAAT
>JAFGHE010000214.1 GCA_016930295.1 Sedimentisphaerales bacterium | reverse complement strand
CCGATGTCCATGCGGCGATAGACCTTCATGGAGTCGATACTGAGGATCTGGCCGGCTAATCGCCGGGCGATTTCAAAGGCGAGTTTTCCTTTGCCGGATGCGGTGCAGCCTAAAATCAGAAGCATTTTCTGGTTCATGTTTTACTTGACATCCTTACCCCCCTTTCCATACAGTATGTGGTATAAGAAGGCACAAAGTGTAAAAAAAAGAGAGAAATTACAACTGGCTGAAAGATATATAGTTATACATATAAAAATAATATACCGTCGGTTTGAAGAAAGACACTCTAAAGCCCCTTTCTGCAAAGGGGTAAACTTTGAACTCTCAGCGCTCTTTTCGCAAAAGGTACAAAAATAGAGTTAGTCATGGTTACTATATACATATAAGGAGATATTGTTATGGGCAAAACTATTTTAATTTTGGTTGTTCTGTTCCTGGCCATTATACACTATGGGTGTGTGAATGTACAGGTTAAGGAGCCGCTGGTGGATATGGATGACGAGTATACATCGAGTTCGGCTGATGATTCGAGTGATGGCTCGGCCTCCCCTGCCGGTGCGGATGATAAGGACCGTCAGATACAGGTTCTCAAGCGGCAGTTGGCCGATTGCCGGAATGACTTACAGAAGAAGGAGCGAAAGATCGATGAGTTGGAAAATCGGCTTGATCAGTGTGAGGATAAGGTCGATGATCTGGAGGATAAGATTGAGGATATGAAAGATTGAGAAGTTGTGGATTGTGAGACGAAGAATAGCACACGGATTACACGGATGATACGTGTTTTCACGGATTTTGATATTTTTTGACTTGTTTGATTTTAGAATTCAGATTTTTGATTTATGACTTGTGTCCCGAAGCGCGTTGCGGGATTTCGTATTTAGTCAGCATCGGGACTGCGACCCGATATGAACTCTTAGCGTTACAGGTAACATAGAGCAGGAAAACAGGATGGTGACGAGGGATGGGATTACTTCCATCGTTTTAGATATTTTTCCCGGGCGGACTCTGTATATAAAGGTCTTTCAATCAGGACACAGGCGGGACATCCTACCCGGCCGGAGTTGCAATCGGCGGGGCATTTATATTTTTTTGGTCGGAGATGTTTTGGTGCTTTATCGAGTTCCTGGGCGGCGCCGGGGGAGAGATAAAAGTTTTGATTTAATCTCAGGTATTGTTCACCCTGGCATAAGGGGCACTTAATAAAGCCTTTACCGCTACAGGTGAGACAATCGGGATCGGGCACTATGAGTCCGGCGTCCAAATCGGCTTCCAGTCCCTGGCAATAAATGGTCCAGAGATGTTCTTTATCGGTGAACAGCTCGGGGTCCACGGCAGCCGGGACGATGATTTCCTCTCCCTCCGTAGAAGGTCGGTATTCATATAATTTAATCTTATATTTATCGATTTCAACATAATGGGTCTGTCCCGTCCTTATCAGGTCCAGGGAGAAGATACTCCCTTTGGACGTATCCATGCGAGGGTAACTATTCTGGTTTCTAGATCGTGACCTGCTGCTCCGGGATAATAGCGAATTATCATTCAATGAGAACGACGCAGGAGGTTCTAAATTAATTATCCCCATGGTGCCCAGATTATGTAAAGCCACCAGATATAATCTATTTCGCAGATTTCTAACGAATTCTCCCCGGCAACGAAGTGCATTAAAACTCATTACTTTAATATCTCTATCGGGTTTGACAAATGAAAGTTCATTTTCGGTATAATAGTGGCCCTGATATTCATACAAGCCGCGGTCATAAATGACATCCTTTGGATAAATAACACTTCGGCGTGATGAGAATTTGCCGTCCAAAAGGGTATGGATGTGATTTTCGGGATTTTTCTGGCGGTATAATCGTTTTCCATTCCAGATATTATTTTTTTCCAGTTGTTCTTTAAAAGGGACCACCCAGTCCTGTCCCCTTTCTCTGGTTTTTTCATCCGATTCCATCAGGGTTTTAATTGACTGATTGGACCAGGTATCGAATAATAATCCCTCGCGCAAATCCTGCATGGCATGTATGGCGTGTGCGGAAACGGCGAAGTTGAGGTTTTGTCCTCCCGTTAACAGGGCCGTGGCCATACCCACGACTTTTCCGTCCCTGTTAATCATGGGGCTGCCGCTGGAGCCGGGCGATACGGATGCATCTGTTTGATAAATCTGATCGATCCTGATTTTATTTTTCGATTCATTATATCGATATAAATCCGATATAATTTTTTCTCTTTTTTTTGCGTCCATGTCATTGAGATTCGGGATATCAGATGGCTTTTTAGGTTCTCCGCTCATATCGATTCCCTGCTTTTCGAGTGTTTTACGTAAATCATCCTTATCCCTGATTCTTCTCTCATTCTCAGGCGTATCCCGAAATCCTGAAATTATCCCTTTACTGACTGTTTGCTCCAGGAAACCCAAGGGAGATCCGATTATCACGATTTCCTCTGCAATTTTTGTATCATCATCAGAGAGTTCCAGATAGTGGATTTCCGATTGAGGGATATCCACATAGACTTTTATCAGGTCACGAAAGGAGTCTTCGGCGATGACGAGTTTAACAGGATATTTTTTTCCATCAATGGTTTTGATATCTGCTTTGGATTCCAGCGCCAGGACATGATAGCAGGTTATGAGATGTCCCTGTTCATTTATAAAGAAGCCGGTCCCCATTTTAGAAACGCTCCCGTCGGCGCCATAACAGATTATGGTTACCACTGCGGCTTGAACTTTCTGGACCAGGGAGGTAAGGTCGTCGGAAGTGTTCTCCTGGGAATGAACAGAGGTGGATAGTATCAATAACGCAATCAGAATCCATAGTATTTTATTTATCTTAGACATACAATCAGCCTCCAAACAGTATCATGTCAATCCTATGTCATCGATCAGCCACCAATGCAATCACGACTATTTTTTTATTCCTGCCTTTATTCGAAGGGGTTTGGCACGGACTCGGCAGGGAGCTCCTCTTCTTCTGCCGGTTCAAAACTCATGGTTTCATCCGGAATCGATTCATCGGCCAGTGGTTCTTCCGCGGGCATACCCGGTTCGATTTCTTCGGATTCCGGCTCTGGTTCTGGTATAAGTTCGTCGCAACTGGTCTGTGCCTCCAGTGCCATTTTGTTAAAATCGTCTATCATGGGACCTGCCAGAGCGTCTACGTTCCGGCGGATATCGTCATCAGGAAGGTTTTGTATCAGTTCCAGCATTTCCACCATTGATTCATAATGCATTATATCAATTTTCCAGAGTGACGCCATCTCGGGGATAATCACCTTTTCGATCATATCCTGCGTATAGTTCGAAACCTGTCTTTTGAGTGGTGATCTGGAGGCGTTGGAAAAGGCTTCCTGGGCTTTTCGGTAAGCATCCATGGCATCGACTCTGAGGTTATGATAGAGTGATTCCTGTTGAATTATAGTATCGAGGTGTTCCTTTAAAACGGCGATGAGGTTATTCGTAATAGATCTGATTTGGGCAACACCGGTATCAACACCTTCGTTTATGCGGGAGTTTGTTTTTAATTTTTCGAGAGCCTGTTGTGTGACCTCAATACTTTGGCGGAGGCGCCGGCAGCGCAGCTGCTGAAAGGCGATACGATTATTCAGCACGTTCAGTTTATTGAGGACAAGTTCGGTTTGTACTTCGTACTCGATACCGCCGGAGGTCCGGGTTTCTTCATCCCCCCGCCGCAGGACATAGGCCTGTTGATGTAATTTCAACCGTTCTTCGCCCTGAGCTTTATCGGCCTGCTCCAGCAGGTTCAAATATTTCTGATGGAGTTCATGAGCTATACTGCTGACGGTATTGAGTTCTTCCTCAACCTCACCCTTTTCTTTTAAGAGGATTTGGAGGCTGTTTTCGGCCAGTTTCAATTCTTCCTGAAAGGATTCCAGTTCTACGTTCAGCATGGAGATCGATTCATCCGGCCGGGAGCTTTCGAGGGTATAGATGGCGGTTATTTCCCGTGACATATTCATAACCCAGGGATTAAGTTCGCTCATGAGATCTTTGATGTGATTTTCCTGGCTGAGGAGTTGATTGCGAATACGTCGGGCCCTGGCCAGTTCTATGGTTCCGAGCATCATTTGAGGAGCGACGGCGTCCTCCCCGTTCCCTGCATTTGAGATGGCCAGGTTCAGCATTTTCCCTGCATCATCCAGACGTTTTCGGTTAATTTCATCGGCTACCTGATTGAGTCGCTGTTCCTGGGCCTGATAGGCATCGTTAATCCGGAGTAACTGGTTACAATACTGCTTCAATACCTGGGGATCGGCGAGGTTCTGCCGGGTGTAGTCCTGCAGGAGTTTATCCAGTTGATCGGCGAAGGACTGGCCATCGGCAATTTCGGCCTGATCGTAAATGCGTTTGACGATCCGGGATCCAGCGCCCCGCCCTGCGTCGATCTCAGATGGGGTCATGGGCAGTTTTTCTTCGGTTGCGCGCATGAGTCGCTGGGCCTGGTTGACGCTTTGTGCGGATTGCTGGTTGATCTCCATCTCGGAGGATTTGTCACAGCCGTTCAGGAGCACAATGGCAGTCCAGGCTAACAACAGGAAAGTAATTCCCCATACCCTGTTTTCGATTAAGGTTTTATGTATTCTACATACGCGTTTCATAATAAGTGTTATCCTGTTAAGTATTTTATATATAAATCGTTGTGCAGGTTTTATTTTTTCGGCAGGTTGTCATTTCAGATAGCAGGTGCGGTTCTCCGGCCGCCGGCGTGGTTATTATTGTACTGTATTCGTTTTGTCACCAAAACAGTAATTTTGGTGAAAATCAGGTTATGACGGCAGCGTCATCAAAACCTCTTTACCCCATATCTATAGAACCCTACTATATCAAAGCGGGCTTATCTTGTCAATGGTCTTTAAGTATTTTAATTTAAGAGATTTATAGAAACATTTTTTTCTGTAAAATGATCTTATTTTTGAGTGAAATATATTGACAAATACCATAAATTCTGGTATTTTAATATAGTTACGAAAATCAAGGTTGGAGAGATTTGTTATCTTTCAGTGTTATTATTTAAGTGAAGGAAGAGAGAAATGCAGTTAAAAATTTATGGAATTATGATTGGGATCGCGATTTTAATGGCTGTTTCGCACGTCTGGGCTGTTGGTATAACCGTTGATGCCGATGGGTTCGGGGATGATATGGATATTTCGGACGTTTTTGCGGGTGTAACTCTTTCGTCAGTGGGTGATTATCCCGGTCTGGATGGGAGGGTGTATGCACATAGTGACGGGCTGGCGAGTACGGGAGTGAGTGTATTTGCGAATAATCTGGCGTTTGAGCGGCAGTGGAATTATGACTGGGGGTCGGGTTTTGCTTTGCGGGCTGATTTTGATTATGCGGCGGATACGGTGGTTATAGATCTGATTGGCGATAATCCGGCTGATTTTGATATCGGCGGGCTGTATGCCTATGACAGTGATGATGTCCTTTTGGATTCGGTGGTCTCGGGGAATCTAGTGTATGGTGAGATTTTCCGGGCCCAGATCAGCCGGCTGGATTTTGATATTGCCTATATTATAGCCGGGGGCGCCGGTGCTGAGACGGTGCACCTGGATAACCTGGCGATTAATGTCATACCGGAGCCGATTTCGTTTTTGCTTTTGGCGATGGGAGGTGGATTACTGCGGCGGCGGAAATTTTAGACACAGATTTATCCCGGGGCGCCGGGAAAAGACACTGATAAGGTTTTTGAGGTAGAATACTTTATTTATGTGAGGCGGCGATGAGAATGAATATTTTTAAGGGTCGGATTCTCGGGGTATTGGTATTATTTTGTCTGGGTGGTAATGTTTTGGCCCAGACGATTATTTACGTGGATGGGGATGCGCCGGGTTTAAATGACGGCAGTAGTTGGGAGAACGCATTCAGGTATCTGCAGGATGGTCTGGCGGCGGCCGAGAATCCCCCCCTACTGGATGAGGTGCGGGTGGCACAGGGAGTGTATAAGCCGGATGAGGACAGTGATAATCCGGAGGGAACGGGTGATCAGGCAGCAAGATTTGAGCTTATGAATGATGTGACAGTAAAGGGCGGCTTTGCCGGATATGGCGAGGCTGACCCGGATGACTGGGATTACCAGTCCTATGAAACAATACTGAGCGGTGATCTCGATGGGGATGATGGGCCAAACTTTGCGAATTATGGAGAAAACAGCCAACTGGTGGTTTATGCTGAAGATCTGGAAGAGACAGCCGTGATTAACGGCTTTACTATTTCCGGTGGTAATGGAACTAATGGTGGTGGTATGTATAACATCCGTACTTCAACTAGCTATCTAGGTCATTGCAGAACCCGAATATTCAATTGTACCTTTAAAGATAACGGGGCTTCCTATGGAGGTGGTGTATATAATTTTGGGACTGGTTCTCATCCTGTTTTCATGAACTGTTCTTTTGTTAATAATATTGCCGCCCAGGGAGGTGGTGTAAATAATTCCGTGCACACTAGGAGTGAGTTCATTCATTGTACGTTCAGGAACAATTGGGCCCAATATGGCGGAGGTATGTATTGTAGATACACTGATGAAGGAGTGACACTGGATCATTGTATTTTCCAGGAAAACGAGGCAAAATTTGAAGGGGGAGGTTTACATTGCGATCTTGAGTATAATTATGTTAAAGCCTTATTACAGGACTGTGAGTTTATCGGCAATACTTCCCCTCAGGGCGGAGGTATTTATTCCAAAGAAGAAAATATATTAGAGATAAATCGTTGTTTATTCGAGAATAATGGAGCGAATGAGGGTGGAGGACTTTATTCTGGTCCATTGAATCAGATAGAGATGAATTCTTGTCTATTCAAGTACAATTTTGCCTCGTATGGCGGCGGTATATGTAATAAGGGACCTATTACCAATCATACCTTAAGACGTTGTCGATTTTTAGGAAATAAAGCTGTGCATGGAGGAGGTATCGCTAATATTGGTTTAGAGAACAGGGAGGGATATCAGCGACTTTATAGCTGCATTTTTACGGGCAACGTTGCAGAACTCAATGGAGGAGGGATGTACAACAAGAATTATTATGATTATGTAATGACCCCGATACTGCAGAACTGTACGTTTGTCACTAATTTAGTTAAAGGTGAGGGTCACGGTGGAGGTCTTTATAACTCCTCGGATTATATCAGGCCGGCTATCCATAATTGTATTTTCTGGGAAAACACGGATATGTCCTTATTTGGCAGACCTAAAGAGATACAACAAATTTATGGAGGCCTTACCACGGTTAAATACAGTTGCATTCAGGATGATTTACCTGATGACAATTATATTCCGTTTGGGGGCGTGGATAATTACAATATTGACGATGATCCGTTGCTGGTTCGAGCGACTGGCTTGACCGAGTCACCTCCGGTCCTCATTCCTCCCGGCTGGGACTGGTGGGAATTTTTTTGGGAATATTTTGATTTTGGTGACTTGCATTTGACCGATATGTCACCGTGTATTGATATGGGTAATCCGGAACTGGACTATACCAGGCAAGAGGACATTGACGGCCAGCCTCGTGTCAAGGGTGTGATGGCGGATATGGGCGCGGATGAATTTGGTCCAGAGGTGCATGTCATTCTACCGGCGGGCAGTGAATTCTGGGCCAGCGGGAGCCGTCATGAGATCCAGTGGCAGACCTATGCCACTGAAGGGTGCGTAAATTTATTATATAGCGGGGATAATGGGATACACTGGTCCCCTATCGCATTGTGTGTCGAGAATTCGGGGCATTATCAGTGGGTGCTGCCGGATATTCTCGCTTCAAATGAATGTCTGGTCAAGGTGGACCCCAACGGCGGACCGAGTTACGTGGAAATCCATCCCAGCGGGGTGTTTACGGTTCAACCGTATAATCCGGATCTGGTGGCGGATTCGGCCTGGCCCACGTTGGGCGGCGGCGCCACCAGGACAGGATTAAGTGAGAGTTGTGGCCCGGAACTGGGCTGCACCCGATGGCGGTTTGAGACAGGCGGGCCGGTTTACAGCAGTGTGGCTATTGGGCCGGATGAGAAGATTCATATCGCATGCGAAGACGGTATTCTTTATACGGTGGATGCAGATAGCGGGGATGAATTGTGGCGTTATGAGACGGATACCGCGCTGCTAAGCTCCCCTACCGTAGGTCCTGACGGGACAGTGTATGTGGGTGATGATAAGGGTCGGCTCCATGCTATCAATAAGGATGGCGAGCTGCGCTGGCAATTCCGGGCCAAAAGCTTTATTTATGCCACGCCCATCGTTTTGGAGAATGGTACTATTCTAGTGGGGTCCGCGGACGGCAGGCTATATGCCCTGGCCGTGGACGGGAGTCTGTTGTGGAGTTATCATATTCCGGCGGATATGGGAGCAGTTTCCGCTCCTATCCTGGCCTCCCCTACCATCGGAAAGGACGGTAATATCTATGTGTCAGGGTATATGAACTCCAAAATAATCGCACTTAATCCCCAGACTGGCAGCGAGGTCTGGAGTTGCAATCTGGGCGCGGGCAAGACGTTTGCATCGCAGGTGGTGGCGGATGACGGCACGATCTATGTGACCCAGACCAGAGATATGCATTTGTACAGGATCGATCCTGATGACGGAACGATTGTCGCAGTTACCGATCTGATTGCGGACGCCCATCTGATCAATCATTGGCGCTTTGACGAAACCGAGGGGCTGGTTGCCCATGACAGCGCCGGGGATGATGATGGCAGCCTGATGAATATGAATGGAAATGAATGGATTGAGGGTGTGTACGGTAATGCTTTATATTTTGATGGTGCTGATGATTATATAGAGATGCCTATAGCAGAGGGCCTTCATTTGGAACAATTAACGGTTTCTGCCTGGATAAAAAGCTATTATATATATGGTAATTATGAGAGTAGTGGTACTATTATTCATTGTATGAATGAATCACATGAAATACTCTACAGAATAGCATTTCATCTTTTCTATTTGCCTACACTTCACACTTCGCTAATAACAAATGAATCCAGTACCTATTTGTGGACTCCTCTATATGCAATAGATTGGGCTCATGTCGCGATTACTTATGATGGTACTATTTGTATACTATATGTAAATGGCATTTTAATTGATAGGAAAGAAGTGACAGGTATAGTACATAGTGATGAGTCTGTTGTTATAAATATCGGGGGTTATATTGGTGAGTTTACCAGTCTATATCAGGGTTTTATAGATGATGTGCGAGTATATGATCGGGCATTGAGCGAGGGTGAAATGCTGAACTTTTATATTACGCTGGCGGACAGTCTGGGTCGATCGGGAGTTGGTTCCGACACGGAATTATCATTATTAGAAGACCAGACAGAAGAGATCGGTGGTGATATGCTGGTGGGTCACTGGCCTTTGGATGAAAGTGAAGGGACTATTGCTAATGACTCGGTTTTACATAACGACGGTATCCTGATTAACGGTCCGCAGTGGCATCCGAGCGAAGGCCGAATTGACGGCGCTTTGGAATTTGATGGAGTAGATGATTATATCCAGATTGAGCCGGCTGACGTTTTGAATGTGAGAAATATAAAGATGAGTGCCTGGGTAAAGCTCAATTGCGCCAATCCCAACAGGCTCATGTTTATTTTAAATCGGCAGATGACCGAGGCGGGCACCTACGCCCTGTTCATTAATGAAAACAATAAGTGGGGCGCCCGGATACGTAGTGATGAGACAGAGACTTATAATGTTGTGATTTATTCAGATGCTCCTGCCACTGGCGAGTGGACGCATATAGAAGCCACCTATTATGAAGATATTTCACTAGCAGAACCAGGTGGTTTTAGATTGTATATTAACGGCCAGTTGCAATCCGATATAAAATATTATGGTTATGAACGAATTGATCCGGATAATCCGGGCGTGCTGACTATCGGCAGCCATCCATCGGGAAATTACTTTTTTGAAGGGTTGATAGATGATGTGCGTATCTACGATCCCCGTTATACATCTGAGTATTTCGTGAAGTCGGGCTGGTCGGAGCCGGTAATTGCACCGGATGGCACGGTGTATGTGAGTCTTGACGACCCTTATCTGCGTGCGATTAATCCGAACGGGTCGATTAAATGGTCGAAACGGCTGGGAGTGGTAGGCGGTTTTACCCTGACGGTTGATCAAAACGGGCTGATCTATGCCGCGTGTGAGGATGGCAGTTTGTATGTAGTTAACAGTCAGGGTGAGATGGTGTCCCGATTTGATGCGGACAACTGGCTTTCTTACCCGGTGATAGGTCCGGACGGCACGATTTATCTTTCCGATGCGGATAACCGGGTGTGGGCTATCCATGAGGACAGTTGCCTGGCGGCCAGTGATAAGTCGCTCACGCCGCCTGAGACGGTTAAAGGTGTGTTGAACCGGATTAACGACTTCAACGGTGACCGGATGGTGAATTTGATGGATTTTGCCATGCTGGCCGAGAGTTGGTTAAGCTGTACGGACAGGCAGGAATGTGAGAATCCGGATAATCAGTTATACCTGCCGGCAGATATTGACCGGAATTTGCATGTGGAGATAGATGACTTATTTAACTTAATGGAGAATTGGTTAGAGTAATCCATGATTAAATAAATAAGGACGTAAATGATGAGAAGCAATACCAGATTCAGGTTGACGGAAGTGATTGTAGTTATACTGTGCGTAGGAGTTTTGTTAAGTTGCATGGGAGCGATTGGCGCACGCGGGCGCGAACGTGCCCGGCGAATGGTGTGCGCAGCGCAACTGTCCATGTGGGGCGAAGGTATCTTTATGGCGATGAATGACAGAGACGGGCAAGTATTAGAGCCATATACAGAAAATTGGTATTCGGCAGATTTACTGCCATTTAACGTCCAGAATACAGAATCTTATGATGATCCGGAAGTAATTTGGAGTGTGGAAACTATTAATCCTTATCTTGAGTTAACCCATGATATGGATCGTTATGATATTCTGCCAGAGAGTGATCCTATTGCATTGAATGAAATAATCGCTTGCCCAAGCAGCGATGTTGCCTATATGAAACAATCTCAGCCGTTAACACTAGAACCTGCCTATCTTACTCCAGGTTATTGTTATTATGGTCGAATTGATAAAGCACCCTCAGACCTGAAAAGTGATCGAGCGGACTTGTTTTTAACAAAGGATTTTCTGTCTGAAGATCGGATACTCATGAGCGACATTCTGACCTGTTATAATGATATTTTTTGTTACAATCACGGTCTTACGGGATCGTCCTTTTATCCAAGGATTATAGTTGAACTACCATCTAATATAATTCAAAATGGTCAGCAGGCGGCTACGGGGCGAAACCAGTTGTTTGGTGATGGGCATGTCAAATGGAGAAGCATATCGCAAGAGAATAATCTACCTGATATTTCTGACACATCCTGGAGGGAGCCGGGAAATATTACGGGCCAGGAATGGAATGGTTACGGCAGCGGATTTGTATGTATTTATTTCTTTTAGGCCTACCTCCTGATGCGATTTGCATAAAATTTTACATATCAACATGAATCATCTGAGCACAAAGCTGTGAAGATATTCACAGTATATAATTGCGTTCATTTCAATATTATCTATAAAAATTTCTTGATACTAGTCGTAAAATACCGCACTATTTTAACAGGCGGTATGTTTAGACTGCCGGGTGTGGCAAAATGAGTGCCATGTGTATTTAAGTGTATATATATCAAGCTGTTAAGGAAGACAAAAGCATGTTGGAATCATTGTTGGTCCCTCAATCGGTAGCGGTAATTGGTGCGTCTCGGACGCCGGGTAAGGTGGGTCATGAGATATTGGCGAATTTGATAGAAGGCGGATTTACTGGAGAGATAGTAGCGATTAATCCGTCATCGGAGGAGATACTGGGCAGGAAGTGTTATCCTGATCTTAAGACGTATGGTGGTAAGGTCGACTTGAGTGTGATTTCGGTGCCGACGAAGTTTGTGGAAAGTGCGATTGAAGATTCGATCAAGGCCGGGGCAGGATCGGTGGTGGTGATTACGGCGGGGTATCGGGAAGTGGGCCCGGAAGGAGCCAGGATGGAGGCGAATCTGGCCCGATTATGTGAAAAACACGGTGTGCGTCTGCTGGGGCCGAACTGCCTGGGATTGATCAATGCCCATCATAAGATGAACGCATCGTTTGCCAAGAAGATGCCGCTGCCGGGGAATATATCTGTTTTTTCGCAATCAGGTGCCTTGGCCACGGCAATACTGGACTGGTCGGCGGAGAGGCATCTGGGACTGGGGAAACTGATAAGTATCGGTAACAAGGCGGATATTAATGAAAACGACCTGTTAGCGACATTTACGGAAGATGAACAGACCAGGGTTATGGTAGGTTATCTGGAGAGTATTGTTTCAGGTGATGAGTTTATCCGGGTGGCGGAAGCGGCGTCGATGGTCAAGCCGGTGGTTATTCTGAAGGCCGGGACCACCCAGGCCGGCACCAAGGCGGCGTCCTCTCATACGGGCTCTCTGGCGGGAGCGGATATTGCTTATGGGGCGGCGTTCCATCGTTCGGGCGTTATACGGGCGGATACGTTTGAGTCGCTTTTTGACTATGCCACGGCCCTGGCGATGCAGCCGCTGCCGAGAGGGAATCGGGTGGCGATTATCACGAATGCGGGCGGCCCGGGTATTATGGCGGCTGATGCGGTGGAAAACTCTGGTATGGAGGTGGCGATTCTATCCAACAATATAGCCACGGCGTTGAAGAAGAAACTGCCGGCAGCGGCCAGTGTGGGCAATCCTATCGACGTGCTGGGCGATGCGGAGCCGGACCGTTATGTAACGGCCCTGAACGCGGCACTGGATGATAATGAAAATGTGGATGCCATTATCGTTATATTGACGCCTCAGGCGATGACCAAGCCGGCGGAGACGGCCCGGGCCATGGCTCAATGCCTGCGTGGTGATAAGCCGGTGCTGGCCTGTTTTATGGGCGGTGAGGATGTGATGCCGGGCCGGGACGAGTTGGTGGCCTCAAATCTACCTGATTATCCGTCTCCGGAACGGGCGGTAGCGGCACTGAAAGCCATGTATGATTATTCGGCATGGCGTCATCGGCCGCCGCGGGTAGTAACCCGGTTTCCGGTCAATCGCCGGCGGGTGGAACGGATTATCGCACGTCATTTACGTTCCCAGACATACAATATTGGCGAAGTGAAGGCCAAGGAGATTCTGCGAGCCTATAGCTTTAATGTGCCGCCGGGCAGTTTTGCGGTGGATGCCGAGGAAGCGATTGATATAGCCGAGCGGGTGGGGTATCCGGTGGCGATGAAAATTGTGTCGCCTGATATCCTGCATAAATCGGATATGGGCGGCGTGAAATTGAACCTGACCGATGCCAACGATGTGCGAGATGCGTATGACCTGATGATGCTGCGTATCGGTCAGCGTGCGCCCAAGGCCAAACTGGAAGGCGTTTATGTGGAAAAGATGTGCGCACGCGGTCGGGAGGTGATTATTGGTATGTCACGGGACCCGCAGTTTGGCCCGATGCTGATGTTCGGGCTGGGTGGGATATTTGTGGAGGTGATGAAGGATGTGACGTTCCATCTGGCGCCGATTACGGCCGATGAAGCCATGCAGATGCTTAAAACGACGCGTTCGTTTGCGTTGCTCAAAGGCGTGCGGGGTCAGGCGGGGGTTGATATCGGCGCTATTGCCAACGGGATTCAGCGGATCAGCCAGATGGTGACGGACTTTCCCCATATTACGGAGATGGATATCAATCCGTTTATTGTCGGGCCGATGGGAACTGAGCCGGTGGCGGCGGATGCCCGGATATCGCTCAGGAAAATCTAGTCTGGTTTCTATGGTTGATTCCATTTTGACTGTTTTTTATAATAAGGTTAAGAGCTATTTTACCCATCGCCTGTTGTTACACAACAGACGCTGCCAGCCACTGCTGAAGGCGGACAAACAATGCCA
The DNA here is from genome assembly GCA_016930295.1 of Sedimentisphaerales bacterium. Classification (GTDB taxonomy): domain Bacteria; phylum Planctomycetota; class Phycisphaerae; order Sedimentisphaerales; family SM23-30; genus JAFGHE01. Next base: position 15,900 of record JAFGHE010000214.1, on the reverse strand, counting down.
CCCATGGACAAGGACTATTTAGTGTACAATATGAAATTAAAGACCATGCTTACGCTAGCGCGAAAGCATGCCACCCGGCGGATACGCGGATATTGATCAGAAAGATTATATTATGTCAAACATTAGTCGCAAAGCATGTATCCGATGGGTGATGTTAATTTATTTTGCATCGGGAGCATGTTCTTTGATTGATGAGGTAGTATGGGTCAGATTACTCAAACTCACGCTGGGTAATACGGTTTATGCCTCCAGTATTGTGGTTTCGGTATTTATGGGTGGCCTGGCCCTGGGGGCATTGCTTATGGCCCGGTATTGCGATCGGGTTCAAAGGCATCTGCGGCTTTACGCATTGCTGGAAACGTGTGTTACCCTTACAGCTTTATTGTTGCCGTTGGGACTAAAGCTTGCTGACAATATATATATCTGGTTCTACCAGGCATTTAATCCCAGTCATACACTGTTATTGTTTGTGCAGGTGGTGATATCAGCAGGTATATTGTTAGTGCCATCGATGTTGATGGGCAGTACGTTGCCGTTATTGGGCCGATTTATTACGTCATTAGAAAGAGAAACCGGTCATCTGGTCGGGAAGCTTTACGCTCTGAACACGCTGGGTGCGGCGACGGGCTGTTTTTTAGCCGGATTTATATTTATAGGTACTTTTGGTGTGATGGGCAGTTTGTATATAGCCGCGGCATTAAATTTATTAGTGGCTTTTGGCGGCTGGTTTTTATCGAGATTTTCCGGTCTTTCGGTTACAGAAGCGGAAGAAGCCGTTGCTTCCATCGAGCCGGCCACTTCCGGCCTTCAGGCAACAGAGAGTAAATTCTACTTATTGATACTGGCGTTCTTTATGAGTGGTTTAATCAGTATCGGTTATGAAATACTCTGGATGCGTAGCATAGTGCATTTGCTGGGCGGGGTAACCTATGTATTTTCGGCGGTTTTGACGGTATATTTGTTAGGAAACGTTATGGGAGTCGCACTAGGCAGCCGATTGGCCCGGAAATTAAAGATTCCGGCAGTGGGATTTGCAGTGACATTATCTTTGCTGGGGGTGTGCGGGATCTTTTATTTACAGACGCTGATTTTATGGACATCGGACTATCTACCGATGGTCAATAAGGGGCTTGAGGATATCCATACCTGGATTCCGGTTTCTCCTTATATCACGAAACCTTTGGTCCAGAGCCTGTTTTTGTTTCTGATACCCACTATTTTGATGGGCATTGGATTTCCCATCGCATTACAGGCGTGGGCGAATTATATGCATCAGGTGGGGCGCACGACCGGAACGGCTTACGGAGCCAACACGATAGGCGCGGTGGCGGGAGGGATCCTGACCGGCTTTGTATTAATCCCATGGCTGGGCCTGCAGCGGTCCATTCAGGTGCTTGGTTTAGCGGGGCTCTGGATGGCGGCATGGTTGTGTTTATCATTTGCGCGTAAAAGCGGGCTGGTAAGGCGACTGGCGTTGGTGGGATTGGCGGTAATCATCACGGGATATGTTTTCACAACACCTAAAGGACAATTTGATAGAATTATAGCCATGAATCCTGAATTGCCAAAAGGGGATCTGTTGTATGTAAAAGAAGGGACCACGACCACGGTTTCAGTGCATCGAGATGTTCGGGACGGGTTGTTGAAGTTATTCTCATCCGGGCAGGCCCTGGCGGGCGAGAGCCAGGGGACACGGTGCGACCAGAAAATCCTGGGGCACCTTGGTGTTTTGCTCAGGCAGAATACGCAGCGGGCTTTATCAGTGGGTTTCGGCTCCGGGGAGACCACGCTATGTCTTTCCACGCATAAGCTGGAAGGCGTCTATTGTGTCGAAATTGCACGCGAGGTGGTAGAGACCGCATTAGAGTTTTTTACCCATATTAATCTGGGCGACGAACTCGATAGTGAGATCAACATGATCTATATGGATGCCAAGAATTACCTGCATTTGACCGACAGCAGGTATGATGTCATTATGAATGATTCCATCCATCCACGGTTATTTGCCGAAAACGCGTCTTTGCATACCCGGGAATATTTTGAGAGCGCCAGGGATCGCTTAAATGAAAATGGCCTGATGGTATGCTGGATACCGACGTTTGATATGCCGGTGGCGGTACTGGACAGCATCCTGGGAACCATGATGGAAGTGTTTCCTCATGTTACCATATGGTATCCCAATCGGTATCACGTGAATTTTTTCTGGGCGGTTGGTTCCCGTCAGGCGCAACAATATTCTCCCCGTTATATTCAGGATGAATTATCCCAGGCGGCGGTGCACGAGAGTCTATCCGTCATTGACATGAATAACAGCATTGATGTGCTGGCGTATTATATCTGTGATAAGAGACAGTTATCCCGACAAATTACACAGTATCATGTCAACAGCGACTACTCTCCGTTTGTGGAATTCTGTACTGATTTTGATGACCCGGATCCTGTCACCTTTAACCGGTACATTCTGGAAATCAGAGATCGTTCCCTGCTGGATCATCTTGACTGGCAGGGCTTTAGTGAGGAGGAAAAACAAGAGTGGATTAAAGAATATGAGAAGATTTATGATGTCTCTACGTTTCTTCTGCAGGCCTACGGGACGCAGAACGGTTTAGAGCAGTTAGAGTACTGTATGGCGGGTCTGGCACTTCTGCCCGGGCAGCCTGCTCTGCTGGATGCTCTGGAAGAGGCGAACAAGAGGCTCTATGCTGATAGTGTCAGGCTGATTGCTGTCGGCAGGTACTATGAGGCGCTGGTCCTGGCCCAAAAGATATTTGATATTGATCCCCGGTCATTTACCGGCTGGATGATTCGATCGGGCGCGATGATGGGCGGGGGCAACCTGGAAAAGGCGTTAATTGCCGCTCGCCGGGCGATCAGAATGGACCCGGATAATGCCAATGGGTATCTCAACCTCGGATTTATCTTGTCTGCCTTAAAAAAGTATGACCAGGCGATTGATTCATATCGAAAGGCACTGCAACTTAATCCCGACAGCTCGAGTGCCATGGAATCACTGGCCGGTATTCTGATTAACGATAGCGGGGCAGACTATTATAACCCCGGTGAGGCCGTGCGCCTGGCCGAACGGGCTTGTGAGCTGACGGGGTATAATCAATTACCATTATTAAACACCCTGAATAAAGCCTATATCCATACCGGGAGAATCCGGGAGGCGGTTGATACTGCGGAAATAGCGCTTCGGATATGTCTGGCCGGTGATATGAAAGATGAGGCAGAGAATATCAGACAACTGCTTAAATCCCTTAAGGCGAGGTTATAATTTTTCTCACATCAGAAAGGCGAAACCAGAAAGTAAAGCAGGAGAATGGAAGGAGAGGTAAAAAAAAGCAGGCCGCCGTAAATTTCTCACGACGACCCTGAGCCAATGGATCCCTGACACTGCCCTTAATAAGACGCAATTTGCGTCTTGCCTCCAAGCAATGCCGGGCCGGAAGCAAAAGTTTTTATCGATTAAATTCGGTTGTCAATCTCCTTTTAATGAATAATGGAAATATGATCATCAATACATTGTATGAGTTGTTTGATGTCAAAGGGTTTACACAGGTAGCCATCGAAGCCCTGTTGTAAGAGGGCATTTCCCTCACCTTCGGTCAGTGCCGAGGTGATGGCCACTATGCGTGTGGTTTGCAGTTCGTTGTTTTGCCGGATGACATTGCATATGCGTTTGGGATTGATATCCTCGAGCATAATGTCCATAAAGATAATATGGGGATGAAACTGCTCGGCGATAAGTCCGGCGTCAAAGCCACATTCGGCGGTTCGTACTTCGTATCGTCCGTCCTTTTCGAGGGCGTCGGTGATAACCTGAGTTCGTTCTTCTTCATTATCAACCAGAAGTACCCGGGTTGAGCCGCCATCCAGGCCGTTTAGCGGGATGCCATGGGCCCGCATGAAACGAACGAGTTGGGGCAGAGGTATACGTCTGTCTTTGCTTCCGGGAATGCGGTAGCCGCGCAGTTGGCCTGAATCAAACCACTTGGAAACGGTGCGTGGAGCCACATTGCATATTTTGGCTACCTGACCGGTTGTTAGTACATCTTTTCTCTTATCCATTTGCATTATTGATTGGGCCTTTTAGAGCCTCAATTCCCCTCTCATAAAGTTCGAGTTCTCAATCTCTCCATGATATTTACTGTCAAAATGCATGTTAGATAATCCAAAGCGATCTCTCTCAAACAATTCTATTCTAACGTTACTAGTAAAAAATTCGGCATTTCACCCTATGAAATTAACCAGAAAATATTTCGGTACAAAACTTTAATAAGCAGCTAATCCGAAGCGGCATATTTAGTAAATATATAACTATGCAATCATTTTAGTGCCTTTGAAAATTTTTGGATAAATGACTTTTATCGAGCATTTTTATGGCCAAATAACTTTTATAAGGCCTGAAAAGAGCTAATTACGGTTTTTTTCAACTTATTAAAGTCATTAAATCCAGTCAGTTTCCTTTCAAACAATATAGGGTATTTCTATTAAATTATTCATATCTCGGTCATAAAAGGCAAATTATAGGGCGTAGAAGGATTGAGCCGTGGTTTGTGATTTGGTTATTTCTGAGGGTGTGGAATGTTAATCACTCGAACAGAATCCATACAAAAAAACGCCATGCCCTGGAAAGCATGGCGTTTAAAATATACACACTTAAAATAAAAAGGATACTTAACGGCAAAGATCTGCTTTGCCGGCGCAGCCTAAAACATGTAGTTTATGTTTGACCATTTCCTTAATGGCTTCACGCCCGGGCCCGAGATATTTGCGCGGGTCGAATTCCGCAGGACTTTCAGAAAAGACCTGTCTGATTTTAGCGGTGAGAGCCAGGCGCAGGTCGGTGTCGATATTAACCTTGCAGACGGCCATTTTTACGGCTTTGGCGATGGCCTCTTCGGGTACTCCCATGGTATTGGGCATATTACCGCCATATTTATTGATTAAGTCAATAAATTCTTTGGGTACGCTGCTGGAACCATGCATGACCAGCGGGAAGCCGGGCAGTCGTTTTCCGATTTCTTCGATCACGTCGAAGGCCAGTTTTGGTTCCGTTTTAAATTTATAGGCCCCATGACTGGTACCGCAGGCAACGGCCAGTGAGTCGCATCCGGTTTGTTTTACGAACTCTTCGGCCTCAGCCGGGTCAGTGACATGTTTCATGACATCATCGGCGCTGACGCCTATAACGTCCTCTTCGATACCGCCCAACTGGCCGATTTCGGTTTCGACGACCACGCCGTTTTTATGGGAGTACTCCACTACCTGTTTGCAGACAGCGACATTATTTTCGAATGATTCATGGGATTTATCGATCATAACCGAGGTAAATCCGTCATCCACGCACTGTTTGCACAGATCAAAGGTGTCGCCGTGGTCCAGATGCATGGCGATAGGCAAATTTGTTTCGCTTAAAGCAGTATTGATCAGGCCCTTTAAATAATTCATATTTGCATAGGCGCGGGCCCCTTTGGAAATCTGGAGGATGAGTGGCGCGTTTTCTTCCTTACAGGCATCTACAATACCCTGCATGAGTTCCATGTTATTGACGTTGAAGGCGCCGACAGCAAAGCCGCCGTCGTAGGCCTGCCTGAACATTTTTTCGGTGGTTACCAGAGGCATAATGTGTCTCCTTATATAAAATTAAGTAATATCAATTCGGACTTCAGTTCCGCTCTTAATTGAATCTAGTTCGGCTAAAATGCCGGTCATCTTTCCGATAATATTTACGGCTGAGGCGGCCCTTATCTCGTTTTCCTGGGAAGCGGGGGTTGGCCCCCAGAACATACAAAAGGCACTACCGGTCGGCCAGTACCCCAGGGCGTCTGGTTCTACCACTTCGCGGGCATCGGATTCCAGGTCCATTTTTACTGGAATGGTGAAATAAATCTCCTGGCCCCACCGGTTAGCCGAGGCGGTTATAGGTAATGCCTCAATAATGGCCCGGGCGGTGGGACTGTCATTGAGATGAGCCTGGATTTGAATATCTCCAGCAGTAATTTTTATGTCAGTCGCCATAACCATAACAATCCTATTTATAAAATAATTATGCCTCTTATACACGTTATGAAGAGAGAAGTCAATACTGATTATAATTGTTGAATTTCTCAGGAAAGTATCTATTGACGCTTGTGAATTAAAGAGTTATGATATTTCACGATTTTTGAAAGGTTTATGGTATGCGTACAGTTTATCTGGGCAGTGGCGCATTTGGTGTAGATACGCTGCGTTGGCTGGGCGCCAGTGAGCATGAGGTGCTACTGGTGGTTACGCAGCCGGCCCGGCCGGCGGGACGCGGGCGCAAGGTGCAGCCTACCCCTATTGCGCAGCTATGTGTGGATATGGAGTTGCCCTGCCGGGAAATTGATAATGTCAATGACCCTGAGGTGGTGGAGTCAATCAAAAAACTGAAACCGGACATACTGCTGGTAATAGCGTTTGGCCAGAAGATTGGCACTGAATTACTGAATTTGCCTATTTGTAAGGTAATAAATCTGCATGCGTCGCTTTTACCCAAGTATCGTGGTGCTGCGCCGATAAACTGGGCCATTATCAATGGTGAGCGGGAAACAGGTTTGACGGTCATCGAACTGAACGAGGTCTGGGACGGTGGAGATATATATGGTCAGCTAGCCACCCGGATTGATCCTGGTGAGACGGCGGGCGAACTTCATGACCGTTTGGCACACATGGGGCCGGAATTAATGGCAGGAGTTATGGAAAAGATTGAGAATGGTTCCATCGAGGCGATGGTACAGGATGGCAGTCATGCCAGCCGGGCGCCTAAATTGCGCAAGAACCAGGCGGCCGTGCAGTGGAACCACCCTGCCGAGCAGATACGAAATTTTATCCATGGGATGTGGCCCTGGCCGGGCGCATTCTGTCATTTGCAGCATACCCGATCAGGGAAAGTTGAACGGGTGAGTCTGGTGAGGGCGGAAGCGGTTTCTCAGTTGGACAGTCCTGTGAGTCTGGAACCCATCGCAGAGCCGGGGACCATGGCTCATGATATGAGTGTGTTCTGTTCGCTGGGCCGGATTAAATTACTGGAAGTGCGTCCGGAAAACAGTAAGGTCATGAACTTTGACTCTTTTGTCAATGGCAGAGGCCTCCAGCCGGGGGACATATTTCTGGATGGTTAAGAGTACTCACATCTTATTATCCAATGATACGGCTCGGAATGTGGCAGTGAATGCGTTACTGGTGTTTGAGCGTGAGCGTGTTTATATTCAGGATACGCTGGATATGATATTCAGAGATGAGGCTTTAGAGGGTCAGGACAGGCGGTTGGCTCAGGAACTTGCTTATGGTGTGTGCCGGCATCTGATTACGCTGGATTATATAATTCATAAATACTGCCGAAGGCCGTTACGTAAGATTGATCCGGTTGTATTGAATATTTTACGGATAGGATTGTATCAGCTATGTTTTTTAAGTGGTACGCCGGATTATGCCGCGATCAACGAGGCAGTTAAGCAGGTCAAGCGCGTGGGGCTGCGCAAGGCGGATGCTTTTGTGAACGCCCTGCTGCGTGCGGTCCAGCGGGATTTGGCCGGGACAGTGGCCAGACAGGATAAGCATCAAGTGGATGGTTCCCGGAAAGTATTACCATTGTCCGCAGATAAGAACCTCGAATTTAAAAATGATATTTTACCTGATCCGAATAAGAATCTGGTTAAATATTTGAGTGTGGCTTATTCTCATCCGCCGTGGCTGATTGATCGCTGGATCAAGCAGTACGAGGTCGAGATGACGATACGATTATGTGTGGCGGGCAACACCCGTCCGGTTTTGACATTACGGGTCAACCGCTTGCGCTGCGGGCCGGCGGAGTTACGAGATCAGTTGCGTTCATCCGGTTATGAAGTACAACAGTATGGACCGGCGATACAGGTGTTACCGCCGGCGGCGCCGCAAGAGCTGCCGGGGTATCAGGAAGGGTTTTTTGTCGTCCAGGATGTGTGTGCCATGTCGGTTGCCCCCCTACTGGCGGTGAAATCGGGTGAACGAGTTCTGGACCTCTGTGCTGCGCCCGGTGGTAAAACCAGTCACCTGGCGGAATTGATGGACGGTCAGGGACAAATTGTGGCCTGTGATATCAATAAAGATAAACTTGGTTTGGTGAAAGACACCTGCCGGCGGCTGGGTCTGGAGATGGTCCAGACCTGTCTGGTGGATAAATTAGATGATATGCTTGAGCAGGCAGGCGCCTTTGATGCGGTATTGGTTGATGCTCCCTGTAGTAATACGGGTGTGCTGGCCCGCCGGGTGGAGGCTCGCTATCTGCTTAAGCCGGCGATATTGGGCAAGATGGCCGCGAGGCAATTGGAATTGCTCCGTAAAGCGGCGGAAGCCGTCAAGCCGGACGGTAGGATTCTCTACAGTACGTGCAGTATTGACCCTAAGGAAAATGAGGCCGTGGTACAGAAGTTTTTAGAGGAGCATTCTTCTTTTAAACTGGTCACGGAAAAGATGACTCTGCCCTGTATAGGTGGCGAAAAATTGGAATCGGGCGAGTATGATGGCGAGATGATAAAATACCATGATGGTGGTTTTGTGGCCTTGATGGGAGCAAATGATTACGTTTAGATGCAATTTAGGTCCGGATAAGTTGCCGGAATGGTCACTATTAAATTTTTTCCGTTGGTTTTACCGATACGCTAAATGCTGGAAGTCTGTTTTGGACTCTAAGATACAATTTCAGATTGAAAGGTCTTGCCTTGCATTCGATGGAAACATTCATAGTTTTTTGCGGCCTGGCGGCGGCAGCGGGCGGCAGCCTTATCCTGCTGACCTGCCTGGCGGGCAAACGGACGCTGCTTATTAAAAAACATAACTATGAAATTGAGATGCAGGAACTCCAGAAAAAGCTCAGTGAATCCAGGGAACTTGAACAGATGACAGCAAAGCCTCATAAAAAGGTCAGTGCAAAACCAGAGATTGCCGGCCTTGCAAGCGCGGCATCGGAATGATCTCCAGTTGATCTGACACTTCTGAACCAGTCTGCATTTTTATTGCCACAGGATACCGAGATTTCAACTCTAATAACCAAACGGGTATAATTGCGTATCAGTCCCATCAACACAGTAATAGTTATATCTGTTTACTGATATACTGCACTTCTATTAATACGTTTAGGTTATTTTTCGAGAGCGATGAGGTCCTGGTAGGATTCTCTTTGTCGGATAATTTTGAATGTGGAGTCGGTGACCAGGACTTCGGGCGCCCGGGGTCGTGCATTGTATTGGCTGCTCATGGCAAATCCGTAGGCGCCGGCAGTGAAAACGGAAAGCAGGTCACCGCGTTTGAGAGGAGGAAGGAACCGGTCTTTGGCGAGGTAATCGCCTGTTTCGCAGATGGGTCCGACGACATCCATTTTCCGGGTGCCCGGCAGTTCCATGGGTTCGCGTCGGGTATTGACAGCGAATCCGTTGGCCACGGTTACCGGCCAGATAAAATGAAAGGCTTCGTAGAGCATGGGCCGGATCAGGTCGTTCATGGCGCCATCGACAATGGCAAAATGTTTATCGCCCCCTTGTTTGGTATAAAGCACACGGCTGACAAAAATACCGGCGTTACCTGAGATACTGCGGCCCGGTTCCAGAATCAGACACAGGCCTTTATCTTTGAGTAAGGGTATAATGGCTCCGGCATATTCAGCGGCATCGGGCGCCTGGTCGGTGGTATAATCGGCGCCAAAACCGCCCCCGATATCAATCGTATCAATAGTAAAACCTTTGCGGCGCAGTTCGTCAATAAATGTCAGGGTTTTGGTGATGGCCTGAATATACGGTTCGGTGGAATTTATCGGAGAGCCGATATGCAGATGAACAGCATGAAGTCGCACATTTTCGTTCCGTCCGAACTGTTCAAAGACATTCATGGCCCGCTCCAGGTCCACTCCGAATTTGGTTTCTTTTTTTCCGGTGGTGGTATGTCGATGGGTTTTGGGATCCACATCCGGATTGATACGCAGAGCGGCTTTGACCTGGCAATCTTTATTTCTGGCCAGGGTAATAAGATTTTCCAGTTCCGCTTCTGATTCGATATTAAAATAGGCGATGCCGGCCCCCATCGCCTGTTGAATTTCATCATCGGTTTTGCCCACGCCGGCATAAACGACCGTATCGGCCCGCCCGCCGGCCTGAAGTACACGGAATAGTTCGCCACCGCTGACCACATCGAATCCACTGCCCATCTGAGCCAGCAGACGGCAAATGTGGATATTACCACAGCCCTTGACGGAATAGCAGATTAAAGGGTTGACCTCGGCGAACGCCTTTTTCAGGTTTTGGAAATGATGCGCAAAGGTGGCGGCACTGTAGATGTAAACCGGGGTTCCGACCTCACGGGCGATTTGTTCCACCGGTACTTTCTCGCAATACAACTGATTGTCTTGATACTGAAAATAATCCATAGCATAAATCGTATAAAATATTAAAGACTATTTTAATTAACAGAGGTAAGCCACTTGTGGTATTTTTCCTACCAGGGGCGCCAGGTATTTTCGATAACTTTCGTTAATATTATTGCCGGCGTCGCTGATGTATTCAGCGGGCAGGCTTTTGGTTTTAACGGCTACATTATCGAGCTCGGTTACGAACGTTTCGATTTTATAATCTGCACCGTCACCGAGACGTCGCATACTGACGCTGCCGTCGATGTTTTCCTTCACGGCGAAACGGACCGCCATCTGGCCGCAGAGGCGGGCTTCGCGGGCATCCACGTCGCTGACCACGCCGGCAAAACTGCGCTGGAGATAGCCAAAGGTATCGGCACGGATACGTGAAACGCCCATAGATTCTTTCAGGTTACCCGCCAGGGCGTCTGCCAGGGCGCCGCTGCCGGATAGCTGGATATTACCATGCGAATCGGCTTCGACATTTTCCTGGATCCGCTTGGCCCAGGGCGTACCGTTTTCATCGACGATCCCTTCACTGGCAACGACCACGCAGCGACCCAGTCTGGAATAAACATTCTTGACATCGCGTATAAATTGTTCCATAGGCAATTTTGTTTCGGGCACATAGATCAGATGGGGACCGTCGTCTTCGTTGCTGCGAGCCATCATGGTGGCGGCGGTGAGGAATCCTGCATGCCGGCCCATAATGATATCGATTTTTATGCCCGGCAGTGCCCGGTTGTCCAGATCATCGCCCATCAGGGCCTGAATGACAAACCTGGCGGCGGATCCGTAGCCGGGACAATGGTCTGTGACCAGCAGGTCATTATCGATGGTTTTGGGCACATGAAAGACACGCAGTTCATAGCCGGCTTCATTGGCCAGATTGTTGACGATATGGGCCGAGCTGGCCGAGTCATTACCGCCGATATAGAAAAAATATCTAATATTGTTTTTTTGAAAAATATCGAATATTTTATTACATAGCTCCTTGTCCGGCTTAACGCGGGATGAACCCAGGGCCGACGAGGGTGAATTCGCGACGATCTCTAATTTATCTTTTGGAACCTTTTTTAGATCGACAAATTTTTCATCCCGTATGCCTTCGACGCCATGGAGGGCGCCGAGCATATTGTCGATACAATCATGTTGGCACGCTTCTTCAATGACACCGACCAGAGATTGATTAATGACGGCAGTCGGTCCGCCGGACTGACCCACTACGGCATTTCCTTTTAATTTTGTACTCATATTAGTTACCATGTCCGTTCTATAAAACCAGTATCTATTTTCCCTTTAGAGAACTGCGGATGTGACAGTATCTCCAAACACAATGATATTGTAGTTTTAATGGGTTCAATGTGAAATTCCTGCAGGGCCCGTTTCATACAGGCGATTGCTTCAGGGCGTGTTTTCTGATGGACGATTAATTTTCCGATAAGCGAATCATAACGGGGAGAAATCACATAGCCGGCATGGGCATGGGTGTCCAGTCGCACCCCGAATCCGCCGGGTGAAATGAAGCGTTCGATCCGCCCCGGGCATGGCTGGAAACCATTCGCAGGATCTTCGGCATTAATCCGGCATTCGATGGCCACACCCTGCTGTTTAATATCTCTTTGACGCAGTTTGAGATGCTCACCGGCGGCGATGCGCAGCTGCCATTTTAACAGGTCGATACCTGTTACCATTTCAGTAATCGGATGTTCGACCTGGATTCGGGTATTGACTTCGCTGAAATAATATTTCATCTTTTTATCCAGGAGGAATTCGACGGTGCCGGCATTGACATAGTTAGCGGCTTTTACGAGTCGAACCGCGGCCTTGCATAGTTCCTCCCGTAAATTATTATCGAGGGCGGGGCTGGGCGTTTCTTCGATCACCTTTTGATGGCGGCGCTGGAGGCTGCAGTCACGTTCCCAGAGGTGAACGACATTTCCTGCCTGGTCGGCCAATATCTGGACCTCAACATGCCGGGCCTGTTCCAGATATTTTTCCAGATAAAGTTCGGAATTTTTAAATGCGGTGGCCGCTTCGGTCTGGGCGTTATGAAAGGCGGAACGCAGGTTCACCTCATTATGTGCAATGCGCATCCCCCGCCCGCCGCCGCCGGCAGAGGCCTTTATAATCACGGGGTATCCGATTTTTTCCGCTAATTTGGCTGCTTCCTCTTCATTTTCCACAGAGCCCTCAGAACCTGGTGCGATTTGTACTTTGGCGTGTTTGGCCAGATTTCGAGCCTGGACTTTATCGCCCAGTAACCGCATTGATTCCGGACTGGGCCCAATAAAGGCTATTTTGCATTCCTGACAGACCTCGGCGAAATGGGCGTTTTCAGCAAGGAATCCATAGCCGGGATGAATGGCTTCCACATTGGATATTTCAGCGGCACTGATGATTCGAGGGATATTGAGATAGCTTTCAGCCGGCTCTGCCGGACCGATGCAAATGGTTTCATCCGCCTGGTGCAGATATGCGGCATTCCTGTCAGCTTCGGAATATACCACTACTGTCTGGACTCCCAGTTCCCGACAGGCACGGATGATTCGCAGTGCTATCTCTCCCCTGTTGGCAATTAATATTTTTGAAAACATAATAATAAGATAAAAAGGGGCAAAGTGACAGAGGCACAAAGTGTTTTGCCCGGTTCGTTTAATTTGATTGTTTATTCATCCATTTCGTTTTTAAGCCGGATTAGCCTGCGTCCGATTTGTTCCTTCCGTACTAATCCGGTTCCACGAGGAACATTGGTTGAGCGTACTCGACGGCCTGGCCGTTTTTGACCAGGATTTCTTTAATGGTTCCCTTAACCTCGCTTTTGATTTCGTTCATGACTTTCATGGCTTCAATGATGCAAACGACCTGATCTTCGTCGATCGGGTCCCCCACCTGTACGAAGGGATCGGAACTGGGACTGGGCGCCATATAAATTGTACCGACAAGGGGTGCTACGATTTCGGCCATTTTCTTTTGTTTGGAATCCTGGGAAGGTGTTTGTGTAACATGAGGGCTGGTTTCTGCTGATGCCAGGCCATTGGGGATGAAGCCATTGACCGATGGAGATACTACGGACGGCATGGCGAGCACTTGTGGGGTTATTTGTTGGCCTGCTCCACGTTTGAGCATAATACGGGTCTGGCCGTCCACGATCTCTATTTCACTGAGGTCGTTGGCTTTCATCATATCTACAAGTTCTTTGATTTTCTCCAGTTCCATCGCTCACCTGTCTCTCTGCGGATCTCAGGAATAAATTCCATAGCCGGCGTAATTATACCTCCCCTTTGCTCTGATGCTACCGTCAAAAGTCAATTTTACCAATGTAAAACAGGCTTTATAAGTCAGTATCAAAGTTGCCACATACTTTTGACGCTGGCGTCTGCTCTGAATATTATAAATTTGAGCTTCGTATGCTATCATGCCCAAAATTGCCAAAACGCACTTGCCCGACATAACTTCTTTATTGACATTGTCTTGTGTATTTCGGTCAGGCCTGTTCCTGCTACCTTTATTGGGGGGAATTCTAACGGCTCGCAGTCAGGGTGTCAAGTGCGTTTATATAAAATCTAATCGATACCGTCGTCAAAAGTCTTTACTAATGTAAAACAGGCTTTGTAAGTCAGCATCAAAGCTGCCACATACTTTTGACGCCGGCGTCCTAATCGCTGTTATCCAGAATGGTCATAAAGGCTTCCTGGGGGATATTGACTGAGCCGATACTTTTCATCCTTTTCTTTCCTTCTTTCTGTCGTTTCAGGACCTTCATTTTTCGGGTGACATCGCCGCCATAGAGTTTTGCGGTTACGTCTTTTCGAAAGGCCTTGATTGTTTCGCGTGCGATGATCTTGCCCCCTATGGCGACTTGTAAAGGGACTTCGAACTGATGTCGGGGGATAGCCCGGCGCAGTCGAATGAGCATTTTTCGGCCTCTTTGTTCGGCATTGTCCCTGTGTACTATAATTGAGAGGGCATCGACCGGGATCTTATTGACGAGAAATTCGATTTTAGCGAGATTACTGGCTTCGAATCCTATGAGTTCGTAGTCCATGGTGGCGTAGCCATGCGTGGCGCCTTTGAGCAGATCGTAAAAGTCATAAACAATCTCTGCCAGGGGTGCTTTATAATCAAGCATAACCCGGAGGGCGCTGATATAATCGGTATTCTGCAGGGTACAGCGTCGCTGTTCGGCAAGTTTCATAATATCGCCGATACAGTCGCTGGGAGTGATAATCTCCAGTTTAACAAAGGGTTCGCGTAGTTCCTGGATATGACTGGGGTCGGGCAACTGGCTGGGTGAATCAATACGTATAACTTCGCCGGCATGGGTGAGCACTTCGTAGCTGACGGTGGGAGCGGTCTGCACCACGTCGATATCATTTTCCCGTTCCAGACGTTCCTGGATAATTTCCATGTGCAGCAGCCCTAAAAAACCGCAGCGAAATCCAAAGCCCAGTGCCGGTGAACTCTGAGGTACAAAGGTAAAACTGGAATCATTCAGAGCCAGCTTATCAAAGGCGGCCCGGAGCCGGGTAAAATCGGTGGTTACGGAAGGATAAAAATCGGAAAACACCATCTGCATGGGTTTTTTATATCCGGGAAGCGGTTTTTGGGCGGGAGTGTTTTCATCGGTAATGGTATCACCAATGGTGACTTCGCTGAGTTGTCGGACGGCGGCTATGACATAACCGACTTCGCCGGTCTCTAGTTTGTCAACATGGGTCATATGGGGTGAGAATTTGCCTAAATCCGTTATCGTGTATCGACGTCGGGCGGCCATCATAAGGATTTTCTGGCCCACCTCAAGGGACCCGGAAAACATGCGTACATAACAGATTACTCCGCGATAATCATCATAGTGGCTGTCAAAGATTAAGGCGGCAGGCGGCAGATGTGACTGGTCCTGAGGCGGCGGCAAGAGGGTAACGATGGCCTCTAACAGTTCATCCACGCCCGCACCGGTCTTGGCGCTGACGGAAAAGCACTCGCCTTTCTTGATGCCGAGAATATGTTCGATTTCCTCGGCCACCACGTCCGGCTGGGCGCCGGGCAGGTCGATTTTATTGAGCACCGGGATAATTTCCAGGCCGGAATCCATAGCCAGATGGGCGTTGGCCACGGTCTGGGCCTCCACGCCCTGGGAGGCGTCCACGACCAGCAGAGCCCCTTCACAGGCTGCCAGGGCTCGGGAAACCTCGTAATTGAAGTCCACATGGCCGGGCGTGTCGATGAGGTTGAGCATAAAGCTGCGACCCTCGTGCTTATAGTTCATGGTTACGGCCGAGGCCTTGATAGTGATCCCCCGCTCCCGCTCCAGTTCCATGGTGTCGAGCATCTGGTCATGAAATTCCCGGTCGCTGACGGCCCCGGTGCGCTGCATAAGCCGGTCGGCCAGGGTGCTCTTGCCATGGTCGATATGGGCGATGATCGAAAAATTACGTATATGGTCGGTTGACATAAAATATATCAAAAATTAAAAATAACTATCAAAACCAGGT
>JAFGHE010000213.1 GCA_016930295.1 Sedimentisphaerales bacterium | reverse complement strand
GTTAATTTATATGTTTGGGATCAGTCTTTTCAGAAAAAATTATCAGAGCTTCTCAATCAATCGATTTCAATAGTGATAAGGGAATATCTTGAGGTAAATATGTTCCTATAACATACTTTGCATGTGTATAGGCAGGGTCTATTTCATTATATAAATTAAAGAATTGCTTTAGGGAAAATCGTTTGGGACACGAAAATAGTAAACACATAAAACCGTATGTACGATGAAGATATAGTTACTCTGTAATAAAAAGAGGTAATTGATTCTGAGAATAATGATTTGAGGTTATAGTAAAGATTAAGTAATTAAAACCATATTATATGCAATTTGGCATCATAAACATGTGTTAACGATTACATGTATGATGTAACTGGGACGGGATTCGACTCAATCGAGATTTTAAAGATGATGTTATTTGCATGGAGCAATATGTGACTGGTATTACCATAGCTCTCAGGGATGTGCCTTCAGAAAAGTCGTCGGCCAAATCAATCAGCCCGGCAGGAACCATTCTTGTTGTGGATGATGACGCCACTACGCGCAAAATTATGGAAACCATTCTCAAGCAAAGAGATTTTGAAGTGTTACTGGCTTCCAGCGGTCAGGAAGCAATCGATATTGTATATTATCAGTGTCCTGATCTGATATTACTGGATTGTTCGATGCCGGAGATGGATGGATTTGATGTATGTCGTCGTTTACGTGCGGATAGCGATTTCGATGATGTGCCGATAATTTTTCTGACCGCCAAATCATCCACAGAAGATAAGGTCAGGGGATTTGAACTGGGCGGTTCTGATTTTGTGACCAAGCCGGTCGATAAAGTGGCTCTGGTAGCTCGAATTAATACGCACCTGGAGTTGGCCCGGGGACGACGACAATTACGCAAACAGACCTCTATGCTGGAAGGTCTGGTGGAAAATCAGTTGGAAAGATTGAGTCAGGTCCGCAACGGCCAGGTGAGCCTGCTGACAGATCCTTCTCAATTCCGTCAGATCAAGGCGGCGGTTCGATTTCTGCCGGCTCTGGAAGCGGGCGGTGATTTTTATGACATTGTTCAATTAAGTGACAATGATTTCGGTTTTTTGGTAGCCGATGTGGCCGGCCATGATCTGGGAACAGCCTATCTGACGGGCGCCCTCAAGGCATTAACGGTTAGTTTCACGAACGAAACCTTGTCTGTGGTGGAGACCTTTGTCATGTTAAACAATGCTCTGCTGAAATTTCTTGATACCGGACAGTATGCCACGGCCTGTTATGTAAAATATTCAAAGGCTAACAGCGAAATTGATATTATTAATGCCGGCCATCCCAATCCTCTGTTACATTTGAGTGACGGTAGTATCTATTATACTGACCTGGTAGGCGATGTGTTGGGTATGTTTGAAACGATAACCTGTGGCATCCAGAGAATCAAGGTTAATCCGGGGGACCGGCTGTATATGTTCACTGACGGCCTCACAGAAGGATACCCCAACGCCGCCGGGAAGACGGGAAACCGCAGTTTTGGCGCACGCCGTCTGCAGGAACAGGTATCATTAATTAATCAGAGGCAATTTTCAATAACGCGTTCCGTTGATTATATCGTTGATGAACTGCTCAATGAATGCAGTGGAACAATTGAAGATGATGTTGTAGTTCTGGGAGCAGAATTTTAACAGGTATTAATATATTTCTGGATACTGGATTACGATGGGAATATGGTTACGCTCTAATTAATTGTGTGGGGACAATATAATGTTGGACATAGAGCAAAAAGATAATGTGTTTAAGATTAGGATGTCCGCTACCCTGGAGAATATTGATGTGGTGGACGATACCCTGGCGAATTATCTTTCTGGATGGGATTTACCGGTGGATATTTTTGCCGTGCGTATCCTGTTAAGAGAGGCTTTATTAAATGCGGTGACACACGGAAGCGGTATGGATTCCCGAAAGACCGTCAGGTTGGAAATAAGGATGAATACGGATGGTATCGATATGGAAGTGTGTGACAGCGGATCAGGCTTTCCCTGGTGGAATCTTAAGGAATACACATTTAACCTCGATGAGGGCGGGCGGGGATTGGCGTTAATGAAAATATATTCCGATAACATGGAATTCAATGAAACAGGTAATACGATAATCCTGCGAAAGAGATATAAAGTGGACGAACCGATTAGCCGATAATTTCTTTATATCACTAAATCATTGTAGGAGCTGATAATGATTAATACGGACCGGGAAAATGGTAAAGCAACAGTTCAACCTGCGGGAAAGATAACGGCCGGCAACGCCGATAATTTACGCCGGGAACTTTTGGAACTGGTGGAATCAGGAGTCCATACCCTGACCATTGACCTTAATAATGTTGATATTATTGATTCCAAAGGTTTGTCCGTCTTTATTGTATGTCATAAAACCCTCAGCGAAAAAGGCGGGTCACTGAGTGTGATCACGGAAAATA
Organism: Sedimentisphaerales bacterium; assembly: GCA_016930295.1. Classification (GTDB taxonomy): domain Bacteria; phylum Planctomycetota; class Phycisphaerae; order Sedimentisphaerales; family SM23-30; genus JAFGHE01. The sequence goes on along the minus strand of JAFGHE010000213.1, from coordinate 8,039 downwards.
AGGATTTTCAACAATTATTTCATGTAATGCGTCTGGATGAACATTTTAAGGTGTCCTCCGGCGAGTAGTACCATGCCGGGGAAATGATTGATATCAGGATTAATAGGCCCGATCTTAACTTGTCAGAGTTGAGGTTGGGCACTGTTGTATCCTGGGAGTACCGAAGATGTCAAACGATAATGCAGAACTGTTTGCATCATTTGTGGAAGAGGCCAATGAGTTCCTGGCCGACGTGGAAAACGACTTTCTTTCTATCGAAGAAGCCGGTGAGCAGGTCGATAAGGAACTGGTGAATAAGGTCTTTCGCGGAATCCATTCCATGAAAGGATCCGCGGGCTTTCTGGGGCTGACCTCGATTGGTACATTGGCCCATGAAATGGAAAATGTCTTGAATTTAATCCGCGGTGGCGAGCTCGTCCCCTCCAGCGGGATCATAGATTCGTTATTAAAAGGGGCAGATGTTCTGCGTACGATGGTTAATCATATTGATACATCGAATGATGTCGATGTATCGGGAAATATTAAGAACCTGAAAGCGGCCCTGAGCGGGAAAACCACCGAAGAAGTAAAGGAATCATTAAACCGTGATGTGGATATTTCTCTGCCCAATGGCAGCCTGGCTTTTGTCATGCTCAAAGAGATGGAACTGGTGCTGCGTCAGCGGCAGGGGTGCCACATTTACGTGGCGGAAGTGGATTTCTTCGCGGATGTCCATGCGAAGGGCAGTACCCCCATGGAGTTTCTGCAGAATGTCTATCAATACGGAGAACTCATCGACAGTTATTTAAGTACTGCGGGAATAGGAGATTTGAGCAGTGATTTACCCGCATCCATGATGTTTATGATTGTGCTTGGTTCCAAATTAAATCAGGAAGAACTGGCCGACGCCCTGAAATTACCCGTGGATCAGGTACATCATATTGCTACTCCCGAACAGACCTTATGGGAGTCTTCAGGTCCGATAGTTCCCCAGGGACAAAATAATCAGGAATCGGCCGGGCCAGAAACTGCTCCCGAATCATCGGAATCCCAGCCCCATCAGGGTATTCCAAATACCCGGCCAAAAACAGAAAGCGACAGGCCTGCCACCCAGGCAGAGGGAGCAGGTACCACTCAGGTCCAGACCAGTTTGCGGGTTAATGTGAAAGTTTTAGATACCCTGATGAATCTGGCCGGGGAGTTAGTCCTGGGTCGTAATCAACTTTTGCAGGAAGCCGACTCCAGGGATCAACGGGGTATAGAATCGGTGGCAGCCCGCATCGATCAGATAACCAGTGAATTGCAGGAAGCCATTATGCAGACCCGGATGCAGCCGATTGGGACCGTATTTAATAAATTTCCCCGTGTTGTCCGGGATTTAAGCAGTAAACTGGGCAAACAGTCTGAATTAATTATCGAAGGTAAAGATGTGGAAATGGATAAAACCATCATCGAAGCCATCGGTGACCCGCTGACCCATCTGGTACGTAACTCGATCGATCACGGCATCGAAACACCCGACATTCGCACCGCATGCGGAAAAAATATCGTGGGTAAGGTCGTCCTCAGAGCTTATCACCAGGCAGGAAAGGTGAATATTGCTATCAGTGATGACGGAGCCGGTATCGATGGTAGCCGGCTCAAGGAAAAGGCTGTGGAAAAGGGGTTGCTCACCCAGGACCAGGCCGGCGAGCTGAATCATCGCGATGCAATACGTTTGATCTTCCACCCCGGCTTTTCCATGGCCCAAAAGGTTACCGATGTCAGTGGTCGGGGCGTGGGTATGGATGTGGTAAAGACCAATATCGAAAGGCTGGGAGGCACGGTTGATATTGAAACAGAAATAGGAGTTGGAACCACAATCATCGTCAAAATGCCGTTGACGCTGGCGATAATTCCCTCCCTGATTGTACGTTGCGGTGAAGATAAATTCGCCCTGCCCCAGGTGAATATTAACGAACTGGTCCGTATTAAGGCATCCGAGGTTTCACGAAAAATAGAACGACTTAAAAAGGCCGAAGTGCTGCGTCTTCGCGGAACTTTGCTGCCGCTGGTACGCTTAAGTAAAGCGCTGGAAACACAGTCAAGATTTCATGATAGTGTGGCCCGGGAACTTAAGGAAAACAAGCGTGTCAACATTGCCGATCGTCGTAAAGAATCGCCTGCGGATCGTATTCCGGAAGTGGATGAAGCAACACCGTCCGAACATATTGACAACCAGCGGGAGGGGACCGATCGGCGCGAAAATACCGCGGCCGGGGCCCTGAATATCATTGTGGTGGAGACCGGTCATTTTCGTTATGGACTGATTGTGGATGAATTGTATGACAGTAAGGAGATTGTGGTTAAACCATTAGGTCGTCACATGAAGGATTGTCACTGCCTGGCCGGGGCAACCATACTGGGCGACGGCCGAGTCTCGTTGATTCTTGATATTGCCGGAATTGCCGGTCATATGAAACTGATAATGCCGGAAACGGATGAGTCAGGAACCGATAAATCAAACGCTGCCCTTCAGGGTGATGAAACACAATCAATGTTGATATTTACCAACGACCCCAAAGAATATTTTGGAGTACCGACCGAGTTTGTCTCTCGTATTGAGCGAATTCGTACCGAGCAAATTGACAGTGTCGGGGGTCAGGAAGTACTTCAGTATCGCGGGGCCTCTTTGCCTTTACTGAATCTGGAGAGCCAGATCAAGGCCAGATGCCGCCCCCAAATGTCCTCGGTCTATGTGGTGGTATTTAAAATATCCCGTATCGAAGTGGGATTAATTGCTCCGTATCTGGTGGATATCAGTGAAATTTCCACCAATATCGATACGAAGACGTTTCGGGAATCGGGCGTTGTTGGTTCAACTATTCTGAATGACAAAACGGTTCGGTTGGTGGATGTATTTGAACTGGCGGAAGCGACCCATCCGGAATGGTTCTCTCAGAATGAGACGGAAGAAACAAAAAAGAACAAAGAAAAAACTATCCTGCTGGTGGAAGATTCAAGTTTCTTCCGTCAGCAGATGAGTAACTTCCTGCAGACAGAAGGGTATGAGGTTCTTGCCTGCGAGGATGGTGTTATCGCCTGGAATACCCTCCGGGAATCCCGGCATGATATCGGTTTGGTGGTAACCGATATTGAAATGCCGAAAATGAATGGGCTGGAACTGGCCCGCAAGATAAAGGCGGACCCTGCCTTTTCGGGATTACCGGTTATTGCAGTCACTTCGCTGGCCGGCGAGGATGATATCGAGCGGGGCCGGCAGGCCGGGATTGACGACTATCAGGTCAAACTGGACCGGGAGCAATTACTGATATCGATCAACCGGCATTTAAAGCAAACCCGGATTAGCATGGGATCATAACCCGGTGCCATAACGATGAGTTATAGGATAGTAACATGACAAATAAGATTGATTCGATAAAAGAGACCGGCTTGGAAGAGTTTGAATTCACCACGTTTTATGTGGGTGACTTGTTAATGGGAGTCGATATCCAGCAGGTCCAGGAGATTAATCGACAACTGGATACTACGGAGGTACCTCATGCCCCCGAATGCGTACGCGGCATTGTTAATTTACGGGGAGAAGTTGTTACGGTCCTGGATTTGCGGGTTATATTGGGATTAGACGCGACAGAGATAAATGATAAAAACCGTAATGTCATTATCAAAGCGGATGGAGAAAACATTGGATTAATGATAGATCGTATTGCGGATGTGGTTTATGCCCGGCTAAGAGAAATTGAACCCGCCCCGGCCAATATCAGCGGAGTGGACGGCAGGTTCATTAAAGGGGTGTATAAACTGGATTCGGAATTGTTGGTAATTCTGGATATTGATGAGGTGATTAAGGCCGATAAACGAGAAGGCCCGGAAATGTAACCTCAGCGGGTATTCATAGCGGAAAGGAGTATATAATGATTTATTCCCACGGAACGAACAAATTCTATCGTGCTCCGCCCGGATTCTGAATAATCCCGGTTTCAGGAGCGTATTAAGGTGAGAATGAAAAGTTGGAACGATGTAAATTATACTATTTTGAAAGGAGTATAATAAATGAGTAGTAAAAAAGTTTTATATGTTATGGTGTTCATGTTTGTTGTTTTTGGTGTCTGCAAGGTCACCATTGGCGCGGAGATCGATACCAGGATTGAAAAACTCGAAAAAGAGTTAGAGACCCTGAAAAAAGACCAAAGTGCTTCGAAAGAAATGCTGGATTCTATCCCCGGCGGTATCTTTAGTCTGACCGGATTCGAGCTGGATTTTACCTATTCGTATCAATGGACCGACGATGATGCCGAAGACGATGAGCGAAATAACAATGATATTGAAGGACGGATCGCATTCTTTGGACAGGTCAATGATGAAGTCGATCTGGTCTTTCGTGTCGGTGCGGATAAAACCCTGGGTGATGGATTTGAAGATATGGATGCCTGGGTTGACCTGGCCTATGTGGACTATCACCCCGGCAAGTTAGAACGATTACCTTTCCTGGGGTATGGTATTGATTTTATCCGTGGTGTCTCACCGATTTACAACCTGGACGGCCTGCGGGGTATTCATATTCTGGGTGGTAAATTTGAAGATCCCTTCTATCATCCCGGCGATAGCGGTTTTGTGGCTGATATAGGTTCTCCCGAAGGTTTTGCCACCGTCTGGACTAAAGATATTGATGACGAGTTAACGGTGTTTTCCAGTGGCGGTGGATTCTGGGTTCAAGAGCGAGAAACAGAAGCCGATACCAGCCTGTGGGCTCTGCAGATTGGTGCAACCAGGCGTTTGCCCATCCTCTGTGAAGACAGCTATATCACCGCCGGCGCCAGTTACTTTAATTTTGGTAATATTCAGGGACGCGAAGCCATTGGTGACTTCAGTGGTAATACGTCCGTGAATGATGAATATGAGACCGATTATGATATAATCAACGCCTTTTGTGAGATCGGTACCTCCTGTTATGACATCCCCATTAAACTCTTTGGTGATTATGTGATTAACACCAGCGCGGATAGCAATGAAGACCAGGGATATCTGATCGGATTCGGCCTGGCCGAGCACGCTCGCCTGGCTAATATCAGGCTATTCTATGATTATATGGAAATCCAGGCAAACGCCGTGGTGGGGGCATTCAGTGATAATGCCTTTGACGGCGGTACCCATGGCCGGGGCCATAAGTTGACGGCTGGTTATCAGTTTATGGATAATGCCGTCGTCGAAGTAAGCTATGTTATCGGCGAAAAAACCCGAGACGACGTAAAAACCGATTTTACCCAGGTCCAGGTCGACCTGGCATTTCAGTTCTAAATGTGTCGCCATATACAGCATGGCGGATCTGAATAAGGTCCGCCATGCTGATTTTTGTTACAGGCTATTGATGTAGTAGATAATAAATTGTGTTTTGTTTGTGTAAGTAAATGGTTGTTTTAACGGAAATTTTGGAGAAAAGCAAGAAGGAGAACAGATGATGAAAACCTATGTAAAAGTAATGGCTGTAGTATTGGTAGGATTGGGATTTCTCTATATTACCAATAACCAGGCAGGAGGAAGTGATGCGCAGGCCAAATGGGGTCAGTTGTCAAAATTATTGACCAAAGAAATCGACTCCCATGCCGAGGCCTCTGACGGAGTCAAGGCATTTACCAAAAGCATTTTAATGCCGCTTTGCACCAATCCGGTGTTTGTCAAGGAAGTGGCAGCCCAGAATGCCAAAAACATCAGCCTGGATGATATCAAGGCCATTGATGAAGAATGGAAAAATGCCGAAGATGAACTGCCTGTCCACCAGGAAAAATTAGGCAATGCCTGTGGCCGGGAGACACAAAAGATCGTGGAAATGTTACCGATGATTCGGGAAATGTTTGTCATGGATAATCAGGGCGCCAACGTGGGCCAGAATGCACTCACCAGTGACTACTGGCAGGGGGATGAAGCCAAATGGCAGAACTCGTACAAAGACGGCCAGGGCGGTGTGGACATCGGTGAAGTGGAGTTCGACAAATCCGCGAATCTGGAATTACAGCAGATTTCGTTGCCCATCATTGATAACAACGCCCAGGTTATCGGTGCGGTGTGTTTTGGCATTGACAAACCCTTTGCCGAAAAATTGGGCAGCGTGGGACAGGGGATCAGTACTTCTGGTGCTGCCTCGGATGAGGTGAAGAATTTTGTGCAGGCCCGATTACTGCCTCTCTGTACCAACTCCGTTTTCATAAAAGAGACACAGGCTCAGAATGCCAAAGGTGTCAGCCTGGATGAAATTAAGAAAATTGACGAAGAATGGAAAAACGCCGAAGATGAACTGCCCATCCATTCCGAGAAGATGGGTAATGCCTGTGCCAAAGAGATTATTAATTGCGTCAAGGCCAATCCGGCTATTATCGAGGCCTTTGTCATGGATAATCAGGGCGCCAACGTGGGCCAGAATGCTCTGACCAGCGACTATTGGCAGGGGGATGAAGCCAAATGGCAGAACTCGTACAAAGACGGCCAGGGCGGTGCGGACGTCGGCGAGGTTGAATTTGACAAATCCGCCAATGTCCAGCTCCAGCAGATTTCCCTGCCCATTATCGACGGAAAAGGTCAGGTTATTGGTGCAGTATGTTACGGGATTAATACCGATAAGGTTAAATCAGTACAAACCGCTTCCGATAAGACCGGTGTCTGGGCCTTTTAATCAGGATTTTTTGAGGTGGTGGGATGAACTGTCCCACCGCCTCATTGCATGAATTTCCGTTACGAAAAACACGCTGAGAGTTCAGACTTGTCACCCCGGTACAGGCAGGAACTTCAGCTTTATACAGGAAATGAAGATGGATTCTGGTAATCACGCTGAAATCCCAGTGCAGGTTCGGGATCTTCGACGTGGACTTCCAGCGCATTCTTCGTAACAGGAACTAATTGGGAAACATTGATGGATTTAAGGAGCATAGACGTATGAAGATCAGAAAAGAAAAAACAGAATCAAAAAAAACCAAAAAGAAAACCCGGCGGTCGTTTAGTATCAGGAAGAAGATTGCCGTGATGGTCGGTATCCCTGTGTTGTCCCTGGTGGTCCTGGTAGGTCTGGGCTGGTGGGTGTTAAATCAGGGGAATCAGAACCTGGATACCGTGGTTAATGATCAGTTTATGGTCCTGATTGACAACGATATTACTCCTCTTATCACCGATGATATGCTGCCTCTTATTAATGAGGATATCCAGAGACTCCAGAATCTGGAAGCGAGCATTAAGCTGTTACTGGAAGCGGACCGCGATGTACACCAGGCCGTGATAGCTGAAAAAATGGCTCTGGTCGCCGCCGGCGAAGAGGAAAGCAGCGCCGCAAACCAGGCCAACCAGGAAAATATTCAGCAGGCCCGGGAGTGTTTAACCAGGGCGTCTGAGCATTTTACCAGCGAGGAGGCTCAGCAGCTTTATACCCAATTCGAAGAAGCCTTTGCCGTCTGGGAGGAAAAAACCCGCAAGGTGATCGAACAGGCCAATACCCCCGGCAAACTAAAATTTGCCCGAAAATCCAGTGATGAGGGATCCGCCTTTACTACCTTCAACACTATGCGGGACCTTATTGACCAGTTACAGAAGGCGCAGGAAAAGGATGTACAGGCGGCATTATTGGCCGTGGAGGCCAAAAGAACGCGTATCAACGATAAGGAAAAGGGACTGGGGGATAAGAAGGATACGGTGCTGGGAATAACCAAAACCGCGCAGAATAAAGCGATATTTCTATCCGGTATATTTATAGTAAGCGGTTTGGTGGTAGTGGTCGTGGCCACAATTATTGCCTCTATCGTCAGCCGTTCCATTACGAAGCCCTTAAAGATGACTACAACAATGCTTAAGGATATTGCCCAGGGTGAAGGCGATCTCACCAAACGCATGACCATCAAGAGCAGAGATGAAATAGGCGAACTGGCACAATGGTTCAATACCTTTGTCGAGAAGCTTCAGGGGATTATTCAAAAGATATCCGTGAATGCCACCACCCTGGCGAATTCCTCCACGGAATTGTCCGCCACCGCTACCCAGATGTCCGGAAACGCCGAAACTATGAGTGCCCAGTCCACGAC
>JAFGHE010000212.1 GCA_016930295.1 Sedimentisphaerales bacterium | reverse complement strand
ATCACCGTAAATCAAATCCAGTTCCGGAGTAACCTCAACCCGATATTTTGGGTTTAAACCCACCCGTTTCAACGCCTCATTCAATGCATAATCAATATACACCAGATCGTCCGGAGTAATTTCCCCGTCGAGAACAACACCCCGGGCATCGAAAGGAAATACCATATTACCACTGCCCTGAGCATCCCGATAGGCCTGCAGGGCATTTAACAGTACCCGAATCGTGGCCTGTGTATTTTTTATCCGGGCCGACACGTTCACGGAATGATACACTTTGATCATCCCCGCGGCCAGCAGCGAGATAATCGCTATCACCACCAGCATTTCCACCAGGGTAAAACCAGATCTGGAGCCTGCTAAAAGACACCCTCGCTTATTCATTACCCCTTATTTCCTTTCAAAATTACATATATCATCATTAGTGCCGTATTCGCCGTCCGGCCCGGCGTCTATTAAGAGGTAGGAATCCTTGTTATACGGACGCGCTATTATATCTCTCGGGTCGGGACTGGTATCTATATTCCAAATGTATGATTCAAATGTTCCGGGCATATCCGGCGGGGAAGGGAGTACATACGTCGAACGCACATTCGGATGAATATTAAGACGAAAATCAGGATGTTTATGGAACATATATTGTCTATTATTATAATACCTGTTTTGGGTATGCTCGTTTTGTGGTTGTACATAATCTTCTGTTATTCCGGAATTATCAAAGGCAGAATATATCGTACCGATAAGGTTTTGGTTCTTAGCCGCCTTGTAATACAGGATAGGCCGGGGCTTGCTGATATTGGAATTACCGATAACCATAGGATTCCTGTTGGTTCTAACCTCAGGATTTGACAGATCCATCTTATCAAAAGCAGTTATACGTTCTTCCGGGGTATAAACACGAAAATTCCATATCTCCATTTTTCCGGTATCAATATACTCCCCTTCCCGGTTCATCGGTGCCCCGTTAGCTTCATTTATGGCGTACACTCCGGACGGATCATACCCTAACAAGTCAATACCGGCTAACTTTCGTACCAGCAAATGCGCGCCCATATCCACAGCCGGGTTTGGCTGAAAATCATATGAAGGTGTAAAAAGATTAATATCCAGTGCCGGATTTTCAGGTGCTGACGAGGGATAAATGCCCTGATCACCCTTGAAATCCTCGACTGCAATTTCCAGGCTATGGATAGTAGCTCGCACCCGGGCTTTACCCGCCGCTATTTTTGCCCTGGTTACAACGGGCACCAGGATGGAGATCAGCAACATAAGAATGGCAATCACGACCAGCATTTCGACCAATGTAAATCCTTTACGACAGGTTCGCATGGTTTTTCTCCTGTTTCTAAGGTTGTATTGTATGGTATTCATAGTGAGCCGGTACGCCTTTCATTTAACTGAGATTCTGGATCATGTTCACCATCGGCATAAACAGGGCGATCACGATAAAACCGCAGACCACACCCAGCACAATCACCAGCACCGGTTCCATCAGGCTCACCAGCGAGGCGACCGCGACGTCCACCTCATCATCATAGTTATCAGCGATCTTGATCAGCATCTTGTCCAGGTCGCCGGTCTCTTCGCCCACGTCGATCATGTTATAGACCAGGCTGTCACAGACCCGCGCCTTGCGCAGCGGCTCGGCAAACGTCTCGCCCTTGCGAATACTGTCGTGCACTCCGATCAGGGCCCGTCGAAATACCTCGTTACCGGCCGTCTCCTTGGTAATATTAAGCGCTTCCAGAATAGGGACACCGGCCGCCACCAGGGTACCCAGTGTCCGCGTAAAGCGCGCAATCGCCGATTTACTCATCAAATTACCCACGCCCGGTATGAACCGATTGATCGAATCAAGGATATAGCGGCCCGTCTGGCTGATCCGGATAATACGTGTAAGTATAATCAGGCCAACAGGTAATAATATGAGCCACACAATGCCGTATTGTTTAAGCATCCATTCGGAGGCATCCAGCAAAAACTGCGTCACGGCCGGTAGTTCCGTACTCATATCCTCAAAAATCTTCTTAAACTTGGGTACTACGAAAACCATAATTCCTGTCACAATACCAAAAGCAATCATCAGTACGGCAACGGGATAGATCATCGCCCCGACCACCTTGCGTTTCAATCTCTGGGCCTTTTCCTTAAAGTCCGCCAGGCGGTTCAGAATCAGATCCAGCACTCCGCCGGCCTCACCGGCGGCCACCATGTTGGTATAAAGATTGTCAAAGGCCTTGGGATATTTGGCCATGGCTTCGGAGAGGGTCGAACCCGCCTCGACATCATCGGCCACGGCGCCGCAGACCTTCTTGAGCGCGCCGCCCTTCTGCTGCTGTTCCAGAATCCGCAGCGAACGAAGGATAGGCAAACCCGCATCCTGCAGGGTGCTTAACTGCCGGGTAAACTGGGTGAGTATCTTGGCCTTGACCTTCCGGTTGGTCCCCCGCCGCCGCTTGGGCATCGCCAAAGGCTGATCATCCTTGCCCCGGGCGCGACGCCGGCCGCCTTTCTCCTTCACCTTCGTGGGGAAAAAACCCATGTTGCGTATCTTACTGAGAGCTTCCTCATTACTCAGCGCTTCAATCTCGTCTTTGACTTCCTCGCCCTGAGCATTCATCGCTTCATATTGATAAACAGGCATCGTTCATACCTCACACATAAATAAAATATATGATTATCCTTAAACAACAAATATCTCTAAACCGTTTACACTTATTCCAATACGGTCTGTTTCCAGATTTACGCGATATTAACTTTTATCTCACCATCCACAAGGCTCGGCTGAGCCTTTCGAAGTCTCACAACTAATTTATAATTCATCCAGAACGGTTTCCTTCACCACTTCTTCAATCGTGGTCATTCCCTCAAAGATGGCACTGATCCCTGATTCCCGCATCGCATGCATGCCTTTCTTAAGGGCCATGTCCCGCAACACATTGGTGGAAGAGCGCTGCATGATACTCTCACGCATATCATCATCCAGGGTCATAATCTCGTATATACCCATCCGCCCGCGATAACCGGTATTATTGCAATAATCGCAGCCCTTGCCGTAATAAAACTGCTTGTCCGCAACCATATCCGGAGTCAGTTCCAGTTCCATTAAAGAGTCCTCGCCGGGCTTAAAGGGCGCCTTACAGTTCGTGCATATCTTACGGACCAGACGCTGACCCACAATACCTTCCAGCGTGGCGGTAATCAAAAACGGCTCCAGCCCCAAATCCACCATACGGGCAATCGAACTTGGCGCATCGTTGGTATGTAACGTGGAAAACACCAGGTGGCCCGTCAGCGACGCCTGGACCGCTATCTGGGCCGTTTCCAGGTCGCGAATCTCACCCACCAGAATAACATCCGGGTCCTGACGCAAAATACTGCGCAGACACGAAGCAAACGTCAGCCCTATATCAGACCGTATCTGAACCTGAATGATACCGTCGATATCATATTCCACCGGATCTTCCGTGGTGATGAGCTTTCGATCAATCGTGTTCAATTCCCGCAGGGCTGAATACAGGGTGGTGGTCTTCCCGGAACCGGTGGGTCCGGTCACAATAACAATCCCATTGGGCTTCTGAATCAGTTGCCGGAAACTTTCCACATCCCTGCTGACCATCCCCAGGCGATCCAGATCCAATTGAACCTGAGAGCGGTCCAGAACACGAAGCACCACGCTTTCACCAAACATCGTCGGCAGCACCGATACCCGCAAATCAACAGGCTGGCCCTGTACCACCAGCGGAATTCGACCGTCCTGAGGCAGGCGCCGTTCGGCTATATCCAGGTTCGCCATAACCTTAATACGAGAACTAATCGCCACCGCAATATGCGACGGCGGCGGGACCATTTCATACAATACGCCATCAATCCGATAACGCATCTTGAACTCACCATCAAACGGCTCAAAATGAATATCAGAGGCTTTATCCCGGATCGCCTGCAGCAAAACCAGGTTTAAGAGCTTTTTGACCGGATTCGACTCGGCCATTTCCCGCATATCATTCAGGTCAATGCTCTCACCGCGATCCTTAAACTCCGCCAGAAAATCATCCTCGGTCAACTCCCCGATTAACTCTCCAATACTCTCATTTTTATCGCTATAATGACGATTGAGCGCGAGTTCCAGGCTCTCCTTGTCGGTAATCATGGCGATTATTTTAAAGCCCAGCAGGGTGCGCAGGTCATCAGTGGCACGGAAATTGTCGGCCGAATCCAACGCGATCGTCAGCGTATTGGTGGCCGCATCGAATTCCACCGGAAATACCCGATAGGTCATCGCCATCTGAGCGGTCAGTTGCTTGATAACCTCATCATTTACATCAACATTGGCCAAATCAATGTATTCCATGCCCAGTTGAAAAGCCAGTGCCAGGGTCAAATCCTTCTCGGTTATAAATCCTAAATCCAATAAAATCTGACCTATAGGCAATGACTTGGCCGATTCCTTCTGCATACTCAGGGCTTTATGGACCTTATCCCGGGTTAATTTACCCATCTTAATAAGAACCCGGCCCAAAGGCCGTCCCTTAAGCTGTCCAATTGGCGGTATGTCTGCCATAAAATCTATATCCTCAATATCTTCAAGGTCTCTATATAATTATACGTTCAATCCGCCCAATCGACCATAATCTATACCATTATCGGACGTATTTCTCTGTACTTTTTCATTTTTTAATTTATATCTATTCAGGCGGGCTGACCGGGAATGAATTACTGAGGTAACTTTCCATTAAGGCTTATCTACAATTTAACTTTTTTACCATCATTTAGTAATGTGTAACCTGTTTGTCAGCCCCCGGGTGGCTCAACGGGCGCGGGTCTTGGTTCAGGGGGCGGCGCTGCCAATCCGCGGGAAGCCTGGTCTATCTTTTCCTGTAATTGAGCAGGCTCCCGGGCATGATCTAACAGTTCCTCTTTATCAATCATCTTACGCTGATATATCTCCCAAAGATGGTCATCCATCAACTGCATGTTATACTTTTTACCGGTCTGGATCGCCGAGTTGATTCGATAGGTCTTATTTTCCCGAATCAGGTTGGATATGGCCGGGGTAACAACCATAAATTCATACGCCGCAATTCTGCCTTTACCCCCTGCTCTTCGGCATAATGTCTGGCTCAGCACCGCAATAAGATTCGTAGATAGCTGGACGCGTATCTGTTCCTGCTGATTCACCGGGAAGGCATCTATAAGACGGGTAATCGTTCCCTGACAGCCGGTCGTATGGAGAGTACTGAACACCAGGTGGCCGGTCTCAGCCGCTCTCACCGCCGCTTCAATAGTTTCCAGATCACGCAGCTCACCCACTAAAATCACATCCGGATCCTGACGCAAAACACGTCGTAACGCCTCAGCAAACGAAGGCACATCCACACCCACTTCCCTCTGATTGATAATCGATTTCTTATGATACTGATAGTATTCAATGGGGTCTTCCACAGTTACAATATGCCGATCCAAATTGACATTGATATAGTTGATCATACTCGCCAGAGTTGTGGTTTTACCCGATCCCGTAGGTCCGGTAACCAGAAACATCCCCTGCGGACGACGGCATAAGGCTGCTATTATCTTGGGGAGACCTATCTGTTCAAATGTGAAAATCTCATTAGGAATTAATCGTAAAACCAGACTCAATTCACCCCGCTGGCGAAATACGGAAACACGAAATCGACCCTTATCATGAAAGGCGAACCCAAAGTCCGTTGTGCCTTCTTCCTGAAGCTCCTGCTGATTTCTATCCGGAGTGATACTTTTCATCAAGGCCATCGTATCATCGGCATCTAATACCTTGGTTTCCAGACTACGCAGTCCTCCATGCAATCTCAGGACCGGCGGCCTGCCCGTCACCAGATGAATATCAGAAGCTCCTTTTTTGATACAGGTCTCCAAAACCCGGTCTATGTGGATTCTTGACATTTCTTATCCCTGTTTTTTTATTATCTATAATGCTATCAACAAAATTACTGTTATTCGTAACTCTTTATATTTAAATAAGCTAATCAGAAGTCAATCCTTCCACCTGTGCATGGCGTGATACTTCATTAATGGTGGTAATTCCTTCCAGGGTCTTTAACTTCCCATCTTCAACCAGTGTTCTCATACCTGATGCAATCGCTGCCGCACGTATCTTATTCGTGGGAGCCCGGGTAAATGCCAGCTCCCTTATCTCTGAATTCATCAACATCATCTCAAAAATGCCGATACGACCACGATAACCGCCATTGTTACAACGCTTACATCCTGCTCCCTTGTATAATTTTTTACCCGCCAACTTGGATTCACTAAAACCCAAGAGCTTTAATTGCTTGGGATCGGGCTCGGGATCTACGGTTCGACATTCTTTACAGATTACCCTGACCAGACGCTGGGCCATAATCGCCTGGATAGCACTGGCAACCAGAAACGGTTTTACACCCATATCAATCAAACGGGTAATAGCACTGGGTGAGTCATTGGTATGGAGCGTACTAAATACCAGGTGTCCGGTTAAAGCCGCCTGGATGGCGATATCGGCCACTTCCTGGTCACGAATTTCACCGACCAGGATGATATTGGGCGCCTGACGCAACATGGACCTTAAAATCGCAGAAAAGGTGAGCCCGATTTCTGACCTCACCTGACATTGATTCATGCCGGTAAAATTATATTCAACCGGATCTTCAGCAGTAATAATCTTTTTATCCGGCCGATTGAGAACCTGCAAAGCCGAATACAGGGTGGTGGTTTTTCCGGAACCTGTAGGTCCGGTGACCAGGAATATACCGTTCGGACGCTTGATAATCTTTAAAAATCGCTGATAGTCATCCTGGGCAAATCCCAATGCCTGGATACCTACCAAAACCGATTCAGGACGCAGGATACGCAATACCATACTCTCTCCGTGATAACCCGGCAGGGCACTCACACGAAAATCTATATCCTGACCACTGACATTCTTTTTTATACGACCGTCCTGAGGCAGACGCCGTTCGGCAATATCCATGCCCGACATAATCTTATATCTTGCTATAACAATAGGTTGTAATTGTTTTGGTATACTGTCGCGCTCGATACAAACACCGTCAATTCGATAACGGACTCGCACCCGATCCGACATCGGCTCGATATGGATATCAGAGGCTCTCAATTTGACCGCTTCATCAATTATTTTATTAATCAGTTTAACGACTGGTGCTGAATCCTCATCCAGATCTTCCGCTTTTAACGAGTCAACATCGATCGAAGCATCAATAGAGGCGTCTATTGAGGACATAGTGGCATCAATACTTTTGTCGATTTGATCAAAAAATGTGTCAATATACCGTTTTATTTTACTTTTGGGTGCCAGAGCACATTCCAGTTCCGTATTCAGCCGGAATCGGAGTAAATCCATAGTGTCAAGATCCAGCGGATCATGAATAATAACCTTTAACCGACCGTTTTCCTTACCCATCGGCAGGACCAGATGTTTACGGATCAAATCCTCCGTCATAAGCTCCAAGGCATTCGGAGGCACAACACTGTGATCCAGATCAACATATTCCAGATCAAACTGGGTGGCCATGGCCTTGGTAACCTGGTCCTCATCCACCAGATTCATTTCCACCAAAGCATCACCAAGCCGTCGGTGGGAACTATTAGCATACTGGACGGCTTTTTCTACATCTTTTTGATCGAGAACTCCCCAGGCAACTAATATATCTCCCAGTTTCTTACGTTTTCTTGCCATCAATAAAACTCTGTTTCGCGTTCTTAAGTTGTTGTTATATAAAAGGATAAACGCCGGTGTGTTAAAATAGCCCTCTGGCTCAGGCATGAGCCTGTCAATACAACAGGCCTATTTTGCTGGAGGCTCAAGTAGGTATACCTGTTATACATACCTAATCCACCTTAACACTATTATACTTTAATAAGATACACCAAGTCAAGATAAAAGCAACCATGAAGTTGCGGCCCCACGAGAAAAAGCTTTAGATTTGTAATTTCTTTATATAAAAGTATTTATATCAAAACTGGGCGGGCTTCCGTTTGAAGGTTTGAGCTCTCTGGTATGTTGTTGTTCTATGGGGGTTTATGTTAATAGTGTTTGGTTTTAATTTATGTATACAGGATTATGGGGTGCCGGTTTGCAAGGGGGTGGTTCCAAGGTGATAAAAGGTTCCGGCTATGGCGCCGGTCATGAGGCAGGCGAGGGTGGCGGCCAGGAGTGCGCGGCCGGCCACCTGGGCGAGGTTCTGGCGGCGCTGGGGGATGAGGGCGGAGATGCCTCCGACAAAAATGGCCAGGGAGGCGACATGGGTGAAGCCGCAGAGGCCATAGGCGATGATAACGCTGCTGCGCGGATGGACGAGTGTGCCGTCGGCGATTGCCTGAGCCAACTGCTGATAGGCGGGGATTTCGGTGGCAATCAGGCGCAGGCCCAGCAGTCGTCCGGCCGTGAAGGCGTCTTCCGGTGGAATACCCATAAGGAGCGCAAACGGTGTCAGGATATAGCCCATGGCTGTCCCTAATAATGAGGTGCCCTGCTGCGGGGTCACATAACCGCACAGGCTTCCAATCCAGCCCAGGGCCAAATCAATTAATGCCAGTAATCCCAGAAAGGCGATTAACAGGGCGCATACGCCCACGACCAGTTTGACCCCGGCCATGGCGCCGCTGATGATCGATTCTATGGCGTTGGATTCCTTTTCATAATGAAACTCGGCGCTGCGGCCCAGAGTAACGGGGTGGTCCTCTTCGGGTACGAGGATTTTGGACATGATAATGGCGGCCGGGGCGGAGAGGATGGAGGCGGAGATAAGGTGCCCTGCAATGGTGGGGAACTCATCCTTTAAAAAGGTCACGTACAGTCCCATGGTGCTGGAGGCGACGGTGGCCATGCCGGCGGTAAGGATGGTACACAGTTCCGAACGGGTCATGCGCGCCAGGTAGGGCCGCACTGCGGTGGTGGACTCGATGCCGACAAAGATATTACTGGCGGCACACAGACTTTCGGCGCCGCTGATGCGCATGAGCCGGGTAAACAGCCAGGCAAAACCGCGGATTATCAGAGGCATAATGCCGATATAATACAACAGTCCCATCAGGGCCGCGAAAAAGATGATCAGCGGCAGTCCCTGAAAGGCCAGGATGAAACCGATGGAAGGATAGCCTTCCGGCGTGACCTCACCGGAGGGAAACGCCAGCGGTCCAAACAGAAATTTCTGCCCGGCCGTGGCTGCAGCAATTATGTCCACTACCAGATTATTCAGCCATAAAAACACCTTCGTACTGCCCGGCGCCCAGAATATCAAGATGCCCAATGCTAACTGAAACAGCAGCCCAAACCCGATACAGCGCAGATTCAATATCTTCCGATTGGCCGACAATGCCCAGGCGATCAGCATCAGAACAAAGAGCCCGACGAAACTGATTAGATTGTAAATGCTCATAATAATTGAAATTAAAACAAAACCTTATACTAAGTCAACAATAAGCACGGCCGACACGGCCGTGGTACATACAAAATATTAAAATTTAAAAATGGGGAACGTATAGCTCGGGGGATACCCCCCCTGTGTTTTTGAAGGAACGAAGCCATTTTGATTTTTTGGTAAGTGTTTGTATTAGCTTTGATTATCATAGTTTTTGCCCTTTTTTAAATTGGGTTCGTTTCGTTATTTTTCTGCTTTTTTTTT
>JAFGHE010000211.1 GCA_016930295.1 Sedimentisphaerales bacterium | reverse complement strand
GGCACCTGGGGCATTATGTTCGTGGGGATTGTGGAATGTCTGGTGTTAGGCTGGATATTTGACATAAGAAAACTGCGCACGCACGCCAACAAAAACAGTGACTGGCAGATAGGCGTATGGTGGGAATGGTTCATCCGACTGATAGCGCCCGGTATTCTGCTGGCTTTATTTATCTGGAACCTCCATGACGATATCACCTGCAAGGAAGGCTTCCTGATCGACAGCCAGGGGCATCTGATTGGTACGGATGTACTGGGAGTATGCCTGCCGCTTATTGTTTTCCTGATCGCCTTTGCCTTAGGACTCTGGCGACCCAGTAAAACGGCCCAGGTCGAGGAATTCGACAGTTGATAACAAGCAGCAGAATGTCATTCCCGCGAATGCGGGAATCCAGGAGGATTGATATACACTAATAATGGATCCTTGTCCTCACAGGGGTGACTTGTGGATTTGTGTAATTAAATCATTCGGTTTGCTTTTACAACAACCTTACCCCCGCCTTTTGGCATTGCTTGAGGGTGTCCTGCGGCCAGATGCTGGCGTGGACTTCACCGATATGGAGTTTTTGCAGGAAGAACATACACAGGCGCGACTGGCCGATCCCGCCGCCGATACTGAGTGGAAATTCGTCATTTAACAGTCGCTGATGCCAGACCTGATCTTTTCTTTCCATAGCGTTTCTGATCTCTAACTGCTCCAGCAGCATCTCCTTATTGACCCGGATGCCCATGGAACTGATTTCAAAGGTACGGTTGAGCAGCGGATACCATAAGAGGATGTCGCCGTTGAGTCCTTTTTTGCCGTTTCCGGTCGGAGTGGACCAGTCATCGTAATCGGGTGCGCGTCCGTCATGGATAGAGCCGTCCGGCAGCAGGCCGCCGATCCCGATGAGAAAAACAGCACCATGTTCTTTCGTGGCTATATCCTCCCTCTGGGAGCGGTCCATTCCCGGATACTTCTCCAACAGGTCTTCCGAATGAACAAAGGTAATATCGTCCGGCAGAATCGGGGTGATCCGGGGATAGTGTTTATGAACCTGGAGTTCTGTTTCCTTGACGGCCTGGTATATCTTTCTGACGATTTCCTTGAGAAAATCAAGATTTCTTTCTTCTTCTGAGATGATCCGCTCCCAGTCCCACTGATCCACATACACTGAATGCAGATTATCCAGATCCTCCTCGTCCATGCGGATCGCGTTCATATCGGTATATAATCCTTCTCCGTGATCAAAGCCATAGTCGGCCAGCACCATGCGTTTCCACTTGGCCAGCGAGAACACCACCTCGCCCACGGTGCCGTCCACCTTAAGATCAAACGACACTTTACGCTCCACGCCGTTAAGGTCGTCATTTACGCCGGAGCCTTTGGTCACGAACAGCGGCGCGGAAACACGCTGCAGGTTGAGTACTTCCGCCAGTTTATGTTCAAATAAGTCTTTGATCATCTTGATGGCATATTCAGTATCTCTGACCGACAGGGACGACTTATAGGTATCATCAATAAACAGTGGTGACATGAGCTTTTTTACCTTCCCGGGCCATCCGGCCCTCAATATTCTATAATTTAGTTTCTTTCCAGCTGTTTTTTGTCGAACCATTATAACAGCCTCAAACTGGGCCGTCAAAGGAATTCATATTTTATTGTTTGACAACTAATGCTTACCCTCATTATACTTGGCTACATACAGAAATCTTCAACGACATTGTTGTACATTAAGGATTTATGATGATGCTGGCTGAAATGGTTTATGACGGCGAATTATCGGCTTCCGCTTATATTATTCTAACCGCGATGTTCCTGATCATTGGGGGCGGATTGGCCTGGTGTTTCTACCGGGCGCTCAAGGCCACGGATAAAGATGCCCAGGAGCAACTGCCGGACGAAGTATGATAAAACGTAACATTTTCATTCTGGTGACAGGCGTTTTGGCCCTGATGACCAGCGGCTGTGTGGAGCGGATAATTAAAGTGACCACCGAGCCGCCGGGGGCTCTTCTCTGGCTCAATGACGAAGAGGTCGGCGCCACGCCGGTGACCGTACCGTTTACCTGGTACGGTAAATACGATGTCTTAATTCGTAAGGAAGGCTATGAGACAATCCATATCCCGCGCGAGACCCCGGTTCCCTGGTTCCAGTGGCCGGCTCTGGACTTCGTGTGCGAAATCCTTATGCCGCTGACCTTCAAAGACCACCACGACTGGCACTATCAACTCGAAGAACAAACCTCTCCCGACACCAGCGAACTCATCCAACGGGCCCAATCCCTGCGTAATCAAGCCCAATAGATTACATTTTAGGGAATAAGGGGGCACAGGGGCAGAGGTAAAAAGGTAAAACCATTTCGGACCATTAGTCTTATTAAAAACAGCCTCGAGAACATCTCTCTAAAACACTTAATCACAAGAGTTTATATTAATTAATCGCTAGAAATGCCAATTTCGAGTCAATTTAGCCCGGATATTTCATAGATTTTTTATAATTAATAATTGCGCGATAGCCTAACTCTTTATACAAT
>JAFGHE010000210.1 GCA_016930295.1 Sedimentisphaerales bacterium | reverse complement strand
GTATCCCAATTGGCATTTATCCTGTACTTGAATTCAATTGTGTCGCCAATAGCCATGGCCGGGACCGTTATTGTATAAATTCCATCGCCGTCATCATCCGCCATGAACCCGGATCCTGCCCACTCGTTGAAGCTTCCGGCAACATCTACATTGTCTGACCCGGGATTAAATTCCCCGCTGAGGATATGCTTGTTCATATCTACATTGAAAGTGACGGGTGCTTCAGTCGGGCCGCCTGATTCATTAAGGTTAACCCCGATCATCAAAAGTTTATCGGTTGCAAAAGCCGACTGGCTGCTTACAAGGTATACATAAGTGTATTTGGCTTTTGATTTTGTGGTCAGGTCGCGCCCTATCCACATGCCCTGTGAACCTCCCTCCAGGCCGTTATCCCCCCACATCCTCACGCAGGCTATGTATTGTCCGGGATCCACGAATTCCGTTTCTCCATCCTTAAGTATGTCGAGCGTTACCCAGCTTCTTATCATAGATGAATCCATTTCCACGATATCGGTTTGCATCCATTCAACATATTCTTCCTCCTCAGGGAAATACTTAAGGAGCACATATTGGAATTCAGGATATTCTTCAGCAGCGAAGCCGGTAATATATGCAGTCAGGGAGTTAACCTCCGTTGATGTATAAACATCGTATAACATGCCCACCATATCTCCGGCCTGGTTAGAACCTCCCCATCCCCCGCTGTTGGCGGCATCTTCAGCCGAACGGTCGGTACGGAGGTATAGTGTGTCATTAACCGTGAAGCTATAGCTTGCCTGGTTGTTTTCCGGACGGAGTTCCCCGGCGGTAAAGGCATCAAAATTCACCCGGTAATCACCGTAATCATCCGGGAAAAAAAGTTCTGCCGGTGACAGGGTATCGCGGTCGAGGGTCCATAGGACTGTATTTTCTGAATTTACCGACGAAATTTCCTCTCCGTTTCTGAGTACCTGCACATTCAGGTAAGCCTCGTATGTATCTTCCATGCCTACATTCTGCACGGCACCGATAAAATCATATTCGCCTATAATGCCCGAAATTGGCGATTCCATTCCTATCTGGCTCATTGGCAGATAATTGATGTGCCCCACAGGCTCATTAAACCCACCATTCATTTCAGCCCAGTAGTCCTGGAGAGCAAGGTCAATTTCAAATGCTTCGGTAAGCACCAGGTCGTCGATATACCACCAGTAGTTTTCGGCATTTGTCATCTGGAACTTAATTCGCACATCATTCATTCCGGCAGCTACATCAGAGATATTGACTTCCACAGATCTGTATTGCGGTGGTGCCACACTGTTGTTCGGAGTACCGAAAGTCATATCATAAACAGCCCAGTGAACGCCGGCATCGTTGGTTACGGCCATTTCCAGCAATACATTTCCACAGCAGAACCGGAAATGCTGGCTCAGGTTCACAATTACCGAGGGTGCCCCGGAGCAGTCA
Source organism: Sedimentisphaerales bacterium (assembly GCA_016930295.1). GTDB lineage: Bacteria > Planctomycetota > Phycisphaerae > Sedimentisphaerales > SM23-30 > JAFGHE01. Next base: position 3,326 of record JAFGHE010000210.1, on the reverse strand, counting down.
ATTGATTCGGTGATGACATAGGCATCCACATCATTGCCCACAAAAACTCCGTCGGCCATGTTATAAGCCTGTATAGGCATCAGGAGATACCCGTCATCCGGGGTTTTTAAATGGGAAGGCGGAAGGAGAAACCGCGTATCATTCAAATATTTAAAGGTATCCTTATGCCAGACCCAGTTATATCCGAAATCTGTTACCTCACCCATTTCCCAACCTGCAGGCAGAGTCCATCCCCTATCCGACTCCGGGTCTTCCCAGTCGAAAGTTGTACTCCAGATCGTGTCACCCCCGGCCTTTAAATTGCCGGGCATAGTATAATTTTCAAACTGATTAGGCTGCTCATCCAAAATACTCACAGGAACCTGTGAGAATGCAGTATTCATCAAGGCGAGAGCCAAACTTAAGATTAGTAGATTTTTAACTTTCATAATGGTTTTATTTTAATCTTAAATATCCCAAAAAAAAAGCACAATTTTATCTAAAGGCTTAACCGATATGTGTATTATTTTGCGTAGTGCGGGATGCGTAATGCGTAGTGCGTTATGCGTGGGGTGTGGGGTGTGGGCAATCCGCACAACGCACTACGCAATACGCAATACGCATAACGCACTACGCACTACGCTAAATATTCTCCCCAAAACCGAATTGCTATTTCTATTTTACCTATCTTTGCACCCAATTATGTTAATAAATACACTCTAAGGCCTATCCTACCATCTACCGCTTCGACCGGCCTTTTTAAATCAAACAAATGTCATTCGAGAAATTAAATTTATCTGAGCCTATTCAGAGGGCCTTGAAATCTGAAGGTTACACAAATCCGACACCAATACAGGCAAAATCAATACCTATATTACTTGACCATAAAGATTTGCTGGGATGTGCACAGACGGGAACCGGAAAAACAGCCGCTTTTGCCATTCCAATTATCCAATCAATTTTAAATAACCCATCTTCACCGGGCCGGCAAAAAAGAATCCGGGCTTTGGTTTTATGCCCTACGCGGGAACTGGCCGCACAAATCGATAAGAGTTTTACCGTTTACGGCCGTTACACAAATATTAAAAGCACGGTGATTTTTGGCGGTGTGCCCCAGCGCCCCCAGCAGGAAATTCTGAAGCAGGGTGTTGATATCCTCACTGCAACTCCGGGCCGTCTGCTCGACCTGATAGGACAGGGACTGATCAGCCTCGACAAACTGGAATGGTTTGTTCTTGATGAAGCCGACCTTATGCTGGATATGGGCTTTATCCCTGATATCAAAAGGATAATCGCCCATCTGCCAAGCAAGCGGCAGTCGGTTTTCCTTTCGGCCACGATGCCGCCGGATGCGGTTAAGCTCGCATCCACAATATTGCATAAGCCTGTCAGCGTAGATGTTACGGAGCAGATTTCCAGCGCCGACGATATCAATCAATCGATATTCTTTGTCAATAAACCTGATAAAGGGGCATTGCTGATTGACGTGTTAAACCATAACAATATCGATAATGCCCTGGTTTTTACACGTACCAAGCATGGCGCCGATAAAGTTGCCCGCAGCCTCAATAAGGCCGGGATACAATCGCAGGCGATCCATGGCAATAAAACACAGAATTCGCGAACCAAAGCCCTGGGGGATTTCAAGAGCCGGCGCACGAGAGTGCTCGTTGCCACCGATATTGCAGCCAGGGGGATCGACGTTAGCGGCCTTCAAATGGTTATCAACTATGAGCTGCCGAACGTAGCCGAGATGTACGTTCACCGCATCGGACGTACCGGAAGGGCCGGTGCCGGCGGAACAGCCCTTTCATTCTGCGACACATTGGAAAAGCCGCATCTGGCTGAGATCCATAAGCTGCTGGCAAAAAAAATTCCCGTGGCCACTGATTTTAAATCAATAAATCAAGTAAATTCACAATTATCCCAAATTAAAACACCATTAAATCAATTAAATAACATGAAAACCGGTAAAGTAAAATTCTTCAATCGCGAAAAAGGATTTGGATTCATTAAAGACGATGAAAGCGGACAGGATTATTTTGTCCATAAAAACGGCCTGGTCGACCATATTAAAGACGGCGACGAGGTTTCATACGAGCTCGAAAAAGGCCCGAAAGGGATGAATGCCGTAAAGGTAAAAGTAAAGAACCGTTAGGAACGGAAATAGTCAATTGTCCGGATAAGCCCTTCCTCGAACTGAATTTTCGGTTCCCAGTTGAGTTCTTTCCGGGCCAGTGAAATATCCGGCTGCCGCTGGGTGGGATCATCCGGCGGCAAAGGCATGCGAACGATTTTTGACCGGGACCCCGTCAGCTGCAAAACCTTTTCTGCAAGTTCCATAATTGTGAACTCCACAGGATTGCCAATGTTTACGGGGCCGGTAAAATCATCTCGTGAATCCATCATTCGGATCATACCCTCAACCAGGTCGTCGACATACTGGAAACTACGTGTTTGCCGCCCGTCGCCATAAACCGTGATATCGCGGCCTTGCAAAGCCTGAACGATGAAGTTGGAAACAACCCGTCCGTCGTTCGGATGCATGCGCGGCCCGTAAGTGTTGAAAATCCTGACTATTTTGATTTTCACATTATTCTGCTTGTGGTAATTCACAAACAGGGTTTCGGCTGCCCTCTTGCCCTCGTCATAGCATGATCTCTCCCCGATGGGATTGACATTACCCCAATAAGATTCAACCTGCGGGTGGATCTGCGGATCGCCGTAAACCTCACTTGTGGAAGCCTGCAGTATCTTTGCCTTTATCCTCTTGGCAAGCCCCAGCATATTGACGGCTCCCATAACCGAGGTTTTAATCGTTTTTATGGGATTGTACTGGTAATGAACGGGTGACGCCGGACAGGCAAGGTTATAGATCTCGTCAACTTCAATAAAAAACGGGCTGGTTACGTCATGCCGGATAAGCTCGAAATACGGATTATCCATCAAATGGATCAGGTTTTGCTTCTGGCCGGTAAAGTAGTTGTCAAGGCAGATAACCTCATGCCCGTCATTTAAAAGCCGCTCACAGAGGTGTGAACCAACAAAACCTGCACCGCCGGTAACCAATATCCTTTTCATGATAATTAAATTTAAATCAAAAGCTGTTTTCCCGGTGTATTTCCGATGCCAAAATACTCAAAACCAAGGCGATGCATCTCATTAACATCGTATATATTACGGCCGTCAAATATTACAGGCCGGGTCATCAGTTTTTTAATGATATTGAAATTCGGAAACTTGAATTCGGGCCATTCAGTCACCAATGCCAGGCAGTCGGCATCGATAAGGGCTTCGTATTGATCTTCGGCATAAATAATTGAGCCGCCCAAATGATGTTTTGCCTC
>JAFGHE010000209.1 GCA_016930295.1 Sedimentisphaerales bacterium | reverse complement strand
CAGACAGACAAAAGAAATATAAACAAGTGCCCAAATCCAGGCAAGGAGTGATTTAGGGTAGTAAAAAAAACTGAACAGGATCAGGAATCCTGCCAGAATCCAAATGGTTGTCAAGGTTCCCAGCGTTTGTATAAGATAGAAACCTGCCAGAAATGTTCCGGCGATACCGCCGGCCGCTGCGGCGGCATACAGGGTACCGATGGTTCTGCCATGAAATGTATCCGTCGCCAGAGCCATTTTAGCGGCGACAGGAAGGACCATGCCAAATATCATCGCAGGTAACAGAAAGATTAGTGTTACATGAATAAATACATGAGCAGACCAGCCCCGGCGCCAGAGCCAAAGCCAGTCGGTCGTAAAATGGTTCAGAATAATCAGACAGACACATCCGGCGGAACACAACAGCAGCACAGCGGCAACGGTCTTTGAGGTATGCCATCGGTCGGCAATGCGCCCGCCCAGGAAACTGCCGATACAGATGCCGGTCAGGAAGATACCGATCACCGTGGTCCAGGTATAAATCGAGTTGCCTAAATAACGGGATGTAAGCCGCCCTGCCACAATCTCCAGGATCATGGAAAAACAACTGGTTAAAAATACAGTGATTCCTAAATACAGTCTATTTCTGCTTTGGCTTGTTGGTATCAAAACAACATCATCATAAATCATCGCTGCCTCATTGACAAGAGGCAGGTTATTTTTTCAGCCGGATTTTTCAATGGCTGTATAGATAAGGCAGATACCAGGGCGGCCGGTAATTCAACGGGTCCGGAGGCGAATAGGATTCGAGGATGTCGCGCCAGGCCTCATCGGTCAGCCGGTCATCCATGGGGTGCTTGAATTCATAATAGGACATGACCGGTCCCAGGGCCAATATATTGGAACCATTGGATAACTGCACGGTTATGGCTATCAGATCAACAAAACCCACGCCTTCCTCAACCACTTTTTCTTCATACGTATGCGTATGGACATCCGCCACCAGCACGCTACTGATTCCCTGATTATCGATTCCTGTTATAGTTTCTTCGAGGACCTCGGCGAAATCACCAATAAATTCAAAATCCTCGGCAGAGAGGTCCTGATTCAACAATTCCTTTTCGGAGATCTCGATTAAACGGATTAAGATGGTCTTGAAACTTTCGATCCGGTCATACGATTCAGGGGATAAAGCGTCCAAATCATTTAATCCCTGCTGGGTCATGTTGGAGAGGGCCCAGAGTCGTCGATAGAATTCGGGTACGGGTTCCACATATCCGGTGGCATTCGGCGGCGGATTGACTCCTCCCTTGCCGGAGGGGGTATAACTTTGTTTGGCATACAATATAGTGTCATGCCTTAACTCGGTCCAGGAAGCAAGTGCGGCATTGAGTTCCTTTCTTTCCCAGGCATTGGTGCGCATATAGTTGGGATAACCTTCCTCAAACTCCACCAGCAGCGATTGCAGAGAATAGAGCCAGCTCCAGTAGAGGTTTTGATTCCAGTCATTTGGATCAAATGCCTCAAAGATATCCTGAAGCATAGTGTATTTTTCATCGTATTTCAGGTATTCGGTATCCCCTTCCTGGATAAGGATATTTTCCGCTTCCTGGGAGCCGAGGATGGCCATGACATCCAGTCCCCGGGGATAACATCGCGCTATACCGCCATCCCCGGTAGGCGCCAGGGTAAAGGGACTGCCGCCGCCGAGATAGTAAAGAACCTCGGGATATACTAAATGTTGAAACATATAGGAATCCGGGATAAACCGCTGCCCCATAAAGCGCATGCCCTTGGTTTTTTCCAGGATATCATTTAAGGAATTTGGATCAAAGGCAAAATTAACCCCGGCGTTGCCGGTACCGCCAAAGATTAGGGGGGAGCGGAGGAGGCCCAATTTGGCCTTGAATTCGAAATAATTATCCTCCTCTTCCAGGTCCTGGACAACGAAATCACTGCCGAAAAGTTCATTGACCACATCAATATATTCGTAAGGGGTCAGGTCGTCGGCCAGGCCGACATAAAAAGCGGTGATATCATAGATTCGCTGCCAGATCTGCTGACCAGTCCTCTCGGCCACCTGGACCGAATGAATGGAATCGGCTAACAGGACGGCTTGACAGGTTTGAATTTTAGCATCATATATGCTGATTAATGCTTCTTCCCATCGACCCCAAATGTCTGCGCCCTTGAGCAGGAAGCTTATCCGGCCGTACCACATCAGGGTTTTGAAATATTTCTTTAAATCTTCGCTGCGGGTATAATGGCCGCGCGGCACATATTGAGAATAATCTTCAAAATAAATAAAGATATCACTGGGTTCAAATCCCTCATGGGCCTCGATTTTAGCCAGTTCGCCGGCGACCAGGGTGACAACATAAGGGGGAATCTCATCGTTGGGATCCGTGGAGTCCGGATCAATTAGCTCGTTTGCCACCGATAAATAGGCCACATTGCGTTTGGCGGCTTCTTTGAGGTCTCCAGAGTAATTATCATATTGGTCTTTGGCCTGAGCCAGCAGGACCTTGGTCAGGCTTTTAATATCTGGAATAAACTCGTCTTCCTCTATCTCCTTTAAATTTTCATCGAACTGGACATGATAGATATGCAGGAGCGTGTCCGAGGTAATAAAAATATACATGTACATCCGCCGCAGATGCTCGTAGATGGTGGTGAATCCTTCTCTGATATCGTCAGGAGGACATTCAGGGGTACAGGGAAGAATAAAATCATTTAAGACAATAAAGCCGTGGTCTTCGAGAGTCGAGCGTACCGCATCCAGATAGAAATAATAATTGACATCATCATAATTCCAAACGTCATCCATATTAATCGGCAGATCATAACCGGGCGCGTTGGGTTCGATAGTGTCGGTCAAGGGGGTATAATACTGACCGAAGCCGGGCTTATCCATGTCGGCAGTCTGCTCATCAGCCACTCGGCTCTCTGCCAGCCAGTCCTGAGACATCCGGCCCAGATCGGTCAGGTCCACCAGATCATTCCGGTCGAAATCGGGTGGGATCAGGTCAAAATTTACCAGCCAGTTCTGTACCAGAACAAACAAATCAATAATACCGACCTGGTCGTCATTGTTAATATCAGCGAGCATTTGCCAGCGTAAGGGAGACTTACTGGCCTGAGCGGTTCCGCCATAGGCGCCCAGATTAATCCGGACATTACGGATACTGACATATTCATCCGCCAGTTCAGAAGCGGGATTGCCGGCGTCGATACCGGGGCTGCTGAGAGTATCATAGAGCCAGGTGTCCTGGTTGGGGTCCCAGCGGCTGGCTTCTGACTTTAAATGGAAATCCCCGGCTGGTGCGTCGGCAAACAAGGGATCGCCGTCCAGATTTCCCAGTCCCCATTCAATTTCGCAGCCCGGCTCCGTATGGACGGCCGCCTGTCCCCCCTCAATATTGCTATAGGAGACCCTGAGCAGGGTGGGATCAGTTACCATGGACAGTGCTATTTGTGGGCCGTCAGCGGCACTGTTACCCCAGAGGATAGAATTTCTGATAACCGTATCCGAGGTAGCCCGGCTGGCGATGGCGCCGCCGGTGGCAGCGGAATTGTTATAGAAAGTGCAGTTGTCGATCGTAATATTATTTTGATTACATCGGATTGCGCCGCCAGTAGCAGTGGCGGAATTATTCGATAGGATACAATGGCTGAGTTGCTGGTCTGCACCAGCAAGATACAGGCCGCCGCCGAGTTCCGCGGCATTACCCTGTATGGTACAGGTATTCAATTGCACCGAGCCATTTTCAGATCGCAGGCCGCCGCCGGCGCCGTCGGTCAGACTGGCCGTGTTCTCGGCAATGGTACTGTTTGTCAGAACCAGACTGGTATTATTACAGTTCAGGCCGCCCCCTGATTCTGAAGTACAGGTATTTGCCTGGATAGTACACTGGTTCATTTCCAAACTTCCGTTGGTGGTGTAAAAACCTCCGCCGGAGATGTCGGCGGAATTTTCAGAAATAGTACAGCCTTCCCACAGGATTTCACTATTGTTTAGATAAATGCCGCCGCCCAGAATGGCATTACATGTGGTAATCACACAATCAGTTATGGTGGGTCCGGCAGAATTGCAGTAGATGGCGCCGCCCATCTGAGATTTCCCGCTTTTGATAGTGAATCCCTGCACACGGCTGTCCGGGCCTTCGCTGGTATGGAAGTAAAAACCCCGATGCAGGTTCCCCGGCCCCGCCTGGCAATCAATGATACAATTAGCCGGCCCATTTTCACTGCTCAGGGTAATAGCCTTGCCCAGGAAATCAATATCCCGATTGCCACTGCCGGTATAGGTCCCATCCGCCACTAATACCGTATCCCCGGGACTGGCCGCTGTAATCCCGGCCTGGATAGTGGCTTTGGGACCGTCCGGTGCTGTACATACGCTGCCGGCGCCGGTCCAGGTATCATCCCCGCATCCGCCGTTTACATAAATGGTGTCTGCATGGACAACACCTATAGAATTAAACAAGATAACTACAAATACAATTGTTAATCTATACGTGTTCATTTTTCAGGCCTCCAAATTTTAATTATCTACTTTTCTTTTTTATGCTTTTATCTCAAATACTTTCTTTACTACTAGTTCTTTGCTGGAGTTTGCCACCCATTAGTTACTATTTGTGTTTCATTTACTTTCTTATAGATCACCGCCGCAGGTGCCTGGGGGCAGGCCCGGGCCTTTGGTGGGTTCGGTTACTCTCCAGTTGGTCAACAGGATGGTCAGGTCATTTGAGCCTACTCGATAATAGCCGGTCTTGGTGCCACCCTGGAGATCACGGGCAAAGTCGGCACATATTTCCGGCGTACCGATCAGACCCGGTCCTTTAGTGGGTTCGAGTACTCTCCAGCCATTAATCAGCAGGGTCAGGTCCGGGGCGCCGACGCGGTAATAACCGGTCTTTTCGTTGCCGTGGAGTTGGCCGTCTGCATCGCCCTGGCACTGATGGGTATAGCAGAAACAATCCGGGCGCCCGGCGGCCACCCAGTAGTCATAATCCGGATGGCCGGAATCGAAACAATCTGCTATGTTCACGGTTACCGTATCGAGTATGGTTTCCCAGTCGTCGGCATAGAGATTAATTTCATACGACTGACCATAGGACAAATCAGCATCCCCGGCAGTTACGATAAAATGCGTACCCGGAACCAGATCTGTTTCGCCAGGATAAATTTCCCAGGCATATAGAGCATAGTAGCCGACATAGCCTCCGGGATACCAATCCGCATAGGCATCAACACCGGCCGCAGGTTCAATAGCAACCGTAAAGGAGGTGTTTCCGCCACCATCCACGGCCGCATCACTGCCCACATAGGCAATATACGAATCGTAGGTATTCGCCACGATCCCGATTCCGGCCTGCTCACCCGGTAAAATATCAACGGAGTCCGTGGAAAAACTGATGGGAGGGCTGATGACCGCGTACTGGGCTTCAATATCACCGCCGCAACCGGTAGTGGGCACTCCCGGACCAAACGGCGGCTCCGGTACTATCCAGTTGGCTAATAAAATGCTGAGATCACTGGCAAAGACCCGAGTACAACCGCTTTTGGTACAGTACAAATCACGGGCAAAATCCGCACAGATTCCATTGGGAACACTGGCCACTCCCGGACCCTGGGGTGGTTCCCAGATCAGCCAGGCATCTGTCAGCAGTTCCAGATCACCCGGGCCGACATGATAGTATCCGGACTTTGAACTGCCGTTGATAAAGCCGTCGGCATTACCCTCACACTGGGTATTGAGACACCAGCATTCGGGATTGCCCACGCTCAGCCATTCCGCATAGTCCGGATGAGACGAGTCAAAACATTCCGCCTCAATCACCTCTACGGCTAAGGTGTCAAGTACCGTCATCCAATCACTGGCATAAAGATCGATGTCATACGAATTTCCCGCATCACCCGGGGAGGTGGTCAGGGTAAACTCAAAATGAAATCCGGGTTCAATATTCGGAGGGTCCGGATTAAAATCCATCGCCGCCAGTTCACAGCAGCCTTCCTCACAGTAGATGGTGGCATCCTGACCGGCAGCCGGCAAAGGGCTTCCCGGCGGAGTGACGGGCGCATCATAATAACATAAAACGCACTCATAGGATGAGCTGGTGTCACTTTCCACATAGAACACCAGAGAATCCCCTTCAACCACTTCAACCGTACCCTCGGGTGAAAGGATAACCGTGGCATTCACAACCGAAACTAAAGCCATTAATAAAATTATCCCACTTACATTCTTCATGGCAAACTCCTTTACTTTTAATATACCAAATTATATTTTAAATTAACACTTATCTTCCTTTTACTTGTCCGTATGAGGCATTGCATCTGACCAGGGCGCGCGGCTCTTGCGCAGAACTCGCCCTGGTCTATCCGACTTCCTCTTTTAATCTCTTATTCCTATTCCGAACCCAAAGGTCCGGAGTTGATTTTAATAGGCGCTTTTTTCCGGTAGATAAAATATGCCATAAACCAGTGCCGGAATTTGGCCGTCCGGCATTACGGATACCCACAGATCCTGCCGGGGATAAAATCGCTCCACATGACCGTCCACATAGCCTGCGTTTAACAGTAAATCAGATTCCTCCAGCACAGTCATCGGGCCGGACCACTTAAATAATTCGGCGCGCCCGTAATTATCGGGATAATTCGTCTTTGCCCCACCGGGCAGTGGTACACTGCTGACAAAACTACAGGGATCATTATAATGACCATAGCCCAGATAATCACTGACTAATATAGTACTTTCTCCGCGCCGGAATTTACCGGTGGGACCTTTGAAAATGTTATTATATCCAAGGCTTCCAATATAATTCCAATAGTAACAATAATTACCATGAAAGCTGTCCCCATCGTTCCAATCGTCGGCCTGACGCCAAACCTCATCCCACAACTTATCCTGCCGGGTAAAAGGGCTTTTCAACGTCTGAGCATCCGGCAGATAATCCTTTAAATATCCACTCATGGATCGATGCTTCAGGATGTCGCAATCTTCACCGGTAACCTGGGTAGGCTCTTTCCAGTTCCAATTAGTCCCTTCACTAATAGCTACGGATGGCGGATATTTTTCTTTATGGTCAAAGGCATAGCTATTGCCGCCTCTGGTAATATGCTTTTTATTGACCTGGTTAGATAATCCGATGGCCTTGCGACGGGCCTCGGTCAATGCCGGCAGCGTAAGACTAACTACCAAGCCGATAATGGCCATAACCACTATCAGCTCAATCAATGTAAATCCTTTATTCTTACGCATTTTTGCTAGTTCCATCCGATTGGCGGCATGCTATGCACACCTTGCATTAATTATCCATTATACATAAATATTTGTTTATTCAACAGTAAAAAAATGTCTGGCACGAATATCGTAATTTTTCTCATTTGGGTCCGTGCCGACGGGATCAATGAACATACGTACCTCGTATTCTCCTGATTCCTCGGTTATTCCCTGAGTAAAGGTCAGAGTACCATCGATAATTCCGGGAGTACCCTGGCCTTGAGTACCGTCGGTTAATGCCCATAATTTCATGGCACTTGAATTGGGCGCGATTGTAGCTCCTTTCTTACAGATACCTATCCAGTCCAGGATATATCCGCCGGCATTGGTAAAATCAACCACAATAGTTTCGCCCATAACATACACCTGCTTATCCGTAACGGCCGAGGAATAGACTACTTCCCACAGCCAGACATCGGAGAAATTCAGCAGATCATCACTATCCACAATCCCGTTACGGTCTATATCTGAAGCCAACCAGTCTGTCTCCAATAACCAATCCACCGACAGTCGTGAAAAATCCTGAAGGTTAATCATGTCATCGTGATTAAAATCAGCCGGATCACTATTCTGGAGTACTGACATACTCGCCTGGGATGTGCCGCCATAGGCCCCCATATTAATCCGGAAGCCGTGCGGCCACAACTCCGCCGACCAGTCGGAATTGGGATCGCCGGTATCCACGCCGGGACTATCAACCGCGTCCGCATGCCAAAGACCTAAGACACGATTCCAGCGTCCCATCTGCGATTTCAAATGATAATCCTGATTAAGGGGAACCGCAAACAGAGGATCTTCGGTAACATTACCTTCGCCCACGATGTCCGAGGCAATCAGGTCGGTCGTGCCGTAACAGCAATAACTCATATTAATAGTGGAAGCCTCTCCCTCGATATCGGCATGGCTGTTATTCCAGAATATACTATTAACAATATGAGGGGATGAAACAGTTTCCACGTCAATACCGCTGCCGTTTTCCGTAGAGGTTATGTGTCGTAATGTTGGTTCGCTCCAACTGATCCGTATTCCGTCTGAGGAACATCCTCTGATAATAAAATGCTCTAATATGGAGTTGGGGTCTTCACCCTGGTTAAAGGTGACGCCCACACCCACACCACAGGCAATCACCGGCGGATCATCCGCAGCGGTAACAGTTATGGCCTTGCCCAGAAAACTCGTTTCCTCATCATAGACACCCGGCCAGACCAGTACCGTATCATCAGGGGCTGCCGTAGTAATGCCTTTCTGGATTGTGGCAAATGCCGTTTCCCGGGTCAGGCCGTCCCCGGTGGTATCGCTGCCGCCGTTAGTATCCACATGCCATACTGTGGCTGACGCATAATTGCTTAATACCGTACTCATACAAAACAACACGGTTAACGTTAAAAATCTGTTCATAAGCCTATATATTCAAAAAACGAAATGGTCAGGGCGTCCGACGCGCCCGGGTCCAAAAAGTCATTTATAGTGTTATCCCGGGATTCCAGATAGGTAAAACTGAGTTGCCCTTCGATCTGTCGATTTCGATTCATAAAAGATATCTGTAACAGTTCTTGTGTAAATCGATTTATCACATAAACTACCGTTCGATTCCGGCCATAAGCATAGACCAGGGTATTTTCCTGGTCCGGGCTGCGGTAGGGCTCATTCCAAATATCACGTCTGTTTAAATCACGACGAATTAATTCAAACGGGTGCAAGCCCAGCCAGGGCCGGGGCAGCCCCTCGAAATGGTCTATGTCAAAATATAGCCGATCCTCGCCGATCTGCAGTGACAGCCAGGGATAAAATTCATCTGTTCGTGCCGCGTTCTCATTAAGAGGAAGTCTGCCCAGACCTTTGATGGTTTTATCACCCAGATAGCCTTCCACTTTGATATAACGACAGGGGGTATACTGCGTAAAGAGCCCTGAAATCCGGGTTGAAGAATACTCCGGATTAGAAGTACTGTCATAATATTTTGTCGCCCCATACCCACCTGCTGCCAGGGTCAATCCTATGGCCAAACCCACTACGGCCGCTTTTGAGAGGCAGACGGCAATAATCGCCGGGAGTAATCCTGCCGAAGCGGATACAGTGGCGGCCATGGCCACGGCCGCGGCGGCTTCCGGCATCGTCATGCCGGCATAGATGGTCATCACTACCGGGACGGGTAAATATTTAAAACCATTTCTGGCTAACTGTTTCAAAAGGATTTTCTTGGCCCGGAGAAATCGCATCCGGGCCGTAAAATCCTTACATCCCAATTTCCGGCCTATCTGGGAAAAGCTCAATCCCTCGTAAAAACGAAGTTTTAATATCTCACTCTGATCGATGTTCAGATTGTCCATAGCCCCGATAATGGCCTGAACCATATCATGCTGAAATGCCTGGGCCGTACCCTGCATCTCGTGGGCATAACCCGGTTCATGAGTCATTCGCTCCTTCATCGTTCGCCAGCGCTGATCCGCCTGGTGAGCCCGGCTCATCACTCCTTTAAGAATCTGATGCGTCCAACTCCAGAAGCTTTCGGTTTGATTTAGATTGTCTAAATTTTTATACATCTGAATCAGTGTTTCCTGAATAATATCCTCAGCTTTATGTTCATCATGTACCAGGGTGGTAATATAGGTAAAGTATTTTGTATGTACCATCTCCGCGAGCTTTTTTAAGCTGGGCTGGTCTCCTTTCTGAGCCTGTTTTACCAATATCTCTAAATTCATATTCTTCTATATAAAGAGTGCAGTCTCACACCCAAAGCGCAACCCACTTTTTCATAAAAATTTTTACGCCCTCTCTTAATGATTAAATAATATAGACTTATGAACAAAATTAATTATACCAAAAATGATTGTCTAATACCACAAAATTTTAGATGTGTTAAAATAGGT
>JAFGHE010000208.1 GCA_016930295.1 Sedimentisphaerales bacterium | reverse complement strand
TTGAATATGAAGACATTTTATTCTTTCCATTTGATGTTGCAGCCCATACTGGGTATCTGGTTGGGTGGCACATCCCGGCCGGCCAAAAGCGCGTCGATGGCGGCAGTGAGGTCTGTGCCGGTGACGGGGATCCGGCTGCCCGGCCGGCTGTCATCCATCTGGCCGCGATAGACGAGTCGTCGGTCCTGGTCAAAGAGGAAGAAATCAGGTGTACAGGCGGCCCTATAGGCGCGGGCCACCTCCTGCGTATCGTCAAAGAGATAGTCAAAGGTATAGCCGTATTTCTGGGCATATTCGGCCATTTTCGCCGGGGAATCTTCCGGATAATTGGCTACATCGTTGCTGTTGATCCCCACCACGGCCACGCCGCGCTGCTGATAGTCCTTTACCAGTTCCACCAGTTTTTCGCGAATATGGACCACAAAGGGGCAGTGATTACACATAAAGATCACCAGCAGGGCCGGGGCGTCCTTATAATCAGTCAGAGAAACAAGCTTCCCTTTAACATCCGGCAGGGAAAAATCAGGCGCCTCCGTACCCAGCGCCAGCATATTCGATTCAGTCTTCACCATGGTCTCATCTCCTTATCAAATAACATCCTATATTAATTAATATATCATAGACCATAGATCCGGTAAAATCAAATCTGCCCAGAATAAACACTTTGTGCCTGTGTGCCTTCTTGTCACGGCGAAGTCCTGAGGCGAAGCCGGATGTCTCTTTGTGCCTTCTGATATCAAATCCCCCAGAGCCAGTTTTCGGCTAAGAGGATCAGATCATCAATATTGACGACCCCATCGCCGTCAGGAGGAGGTGCGATATCCGTGCTTGGATCACCGGGACTATCGAGCCACTGGGAGGACATCATCACAAAATCAGCCAAGTCCACGGCATAGTCCCCGGTGATATCCGCTACATAGCCGGGAGTGGTATTGCCTGACATACTTGCCTGGGTTGTGCCAGCCATGCGGCCACAATTCCTCACCCCAATCACCTCGAGTGCCTGCATCAATACACGGACTGGTTACGGCATCATATACCCAACTGCTACTGCCCGAATCCCAGCGGCCAAACTCCGAGAGTAAATGATAATCCCCATAAGGCGCCGCAAAATAGGGATCCGTATCCAGATTGCCGGTTCCGGAATAACCGCTTTCTACATCACAAAAGTTATATTGACACCGCTGCTTGCTCCTCCGATTTGCTGGAACATATAATTGGCCATATTAATATTATGCCAGATAATTGAATTAGTGACTTCCATATCAGTGACACCATACTTACAAATACCTCCACCCGTTGTATAACCCCCTTCCTCACTGTATAATTCATTATAAGCTATCGTGCAATTAATTATCGTGGTATCATCAAAAACATACAAACCCCCTCCCCTGGCGCCGGCCTCTTCAGCAGGTACTCCCGGCCATTCTTCCCCGGCAGTACATGTATTCTCCACAATGACACAGTTATTAATAATGCCACTGCCATATATGCCACCTCCTAATCCATCGGCTGATCCACCCGTTCCTAATCCTATGGCTCCCAATCCACCCTGACAACTGTTATTCATAATTTCACTGTTACTCATTATAACCTGGCCACATAATCCTCCCCGCATGCCGGGCCTCCGGAAGCTCCGTCGATCCAAAGAATCTCACTGCTGTTTCCGCCTATGACCTGATTTTCAGAGAGGATACAATTATATAATTCAACCGTGCAGTCACTGCCACAATAAATCCCCCCGCCCCGGGCATCGGCTCCTGATGCCGCTTGCAATAGTACTTCCTCTTCAGCATCACCGGCGTGTCCGGCATACCCCCTATTGCCTTCAACGGTACAGTTATTCAGGACCGGATGACTGTTGGAGGTACAGTAAATACCCCCTCCATACGCCTTACCGCCGGTACCGGGACCGTAACAATCCGTCATACCACATTGGCCATCCAGGCCATTACCTCCCTGCGCCAGATTATCTGTTATTATACAATCAATAATGGCTGGATTACTCGAATAGCAATATATTCCACCGCCGAGGCCATCATTTCCTTTATGTGAAGAAGATGTACCATTTGATCCTTTAGTGGTATTGCCCTCAATAATACAATCTTCTATCCTGGGTGAAGATGCTTCACAATAGATTCCTCCGCCCGGCTGATTTCGCCTATAGCCGTTGTTTATAGTAAATCCTTTGAGAACACTGTTGGAATTTTCACCGCTGTGAAAATAGAATCCGCGATGAGTATCATAAAAAGTGGCCTGGCAATCAATAATACAGGTCTCCGGTCCGTTTTCGCTCTGCAGGGTAATCGCCTTACCCAGAAAATCGATATCGCGATTACCTGTCCCAGTATAGGTCCCCTGAGCCACAATAATCGTATCTCCACCTGAGGCCGCACTGATCCCGGCCTGGATGGTGGCCTTGGGGCCGTCGGGGGCTATGCAGCATGGGTCAGTGCCGGTCCAGGAGTCGTTGCCGCAGGCGGCGTTGACGTAGTAGGTATCAGCCTGAACGGAGCCGGCTGTTATAACCAGAATAATAATCAGTACCCATAATCTTATGACTTTTTGCTTTGACATGGTTTGTCCTCCAGAGTTAAATCGTCAATTTAAGATATATGAGAGAAATATATGAGAGAAATCGACAGCGAAATGATGTTCCGATGGGAGGTATTCGGTTCAACATGCCGAATTGACATAATTTTCCTCCGGCAGCATCAGTGATTTGAGGGGATAGACCCTACAAAAACCTTCCCTGTCGTGACACTTTTTGCCTGTTGATAAGAAAAATCCTTTACAAACCTGAAATCTGGATACACTATTATTGGAATATAAACGGGCTGGAAATTCAAGAAAATTTATGTTAAATTTAATAAAAATTTACCATCTTTCCACACTTTTTGGATAGAGGAAATCCATATTGATAGTGATAACACTCTTTCAACGATTCCTGGATTCCCGCTTTCGCGGGAATGACCTGTATCATACTTGAATGATAGATATTTATGACAGACTATAAGCTGAATTGCCGGGGAAATGAATTACTCATTGGGGCCAAACCGCTGATTATGGGGATTCTAAATGTCACGCCGGATTCGTTTAGTGATGGGGGAAAGTTTTTCGACCCGGCGGCGGCCATAAATCATGGCCTGGCCATGGCCGAAGATGGGGCCGGGATTATCGATATTGGGGGTGAGTCGACACGCCCGGGCGCCGAATCGGTGCCGGCAGATGAGCAGATTAAACGTGTGGCGCCGGTTATCAAAGAGCTCACGCGTCAGATCAGTATACCCATAAGTATCGATACTACAGATAGTAAGGTCTCTCAGGCGGCCATAGAGGCCGGGGCCGGCATGATTAATGATGTATCCGCCCTGCGATTTGACAAGCACATGGCTAAGTTAGCGGCTAAGGAAAATGTGCCGATTATTCTTATGCACATGCTGGGTGAACCGCGGACCATGCAGAAGAATCCGGTTTATGATAATGTGGTGCAGGATGTGAAAAACTTCCTGGCCGAACGGATTGAATATGCTGTTAATGCCGGGATTGATCGGACGCAGATTGTTATTGATCCGGGGATAGGTTTCGGCAAGACTCTGGAGCATAATCTCCAGCTTTTACGACATATTAAAGAGTTTAAGGAACCTGGTGTGCCTGTGTTGGTCGGGCCCAGTCGGAAAAGCTTTATTGGTAAGATACTGGGGGTGGAAAAAGCCGAAGAGCGATTGTGGGGCACGGCGGCGGCAGTGGCGTGGTGTGCGGCGGCAGGTGTGCATATAATCAGAGTGCATGATGTGAAAGAGATGGTCCAGGTAGTGGAAGTTGTTGCTGCTATTAAAAGTTAATACGTTTTTTTGAAGATCAAGCTGAAGCTCGAACTCTGAGCACGGATAATGAGTGGATATTAGGTAGTTAAGGTTCTGATGATTAATAGATAGAGTGCGGTTTGAATCTACAAGCTGGAAGCTTGAGCTACTTTAGCGTTGGCGGATAAGCAGGTGGCGGCAGAGTTGGTTGGTGTTGAGGTTATACTTTTCCAGGTCGGAAAGAAATCTTCGGCCGTCTTTGTAGTAGCCGGCGGTGGGAGTGATATCCGGGCATAGTTCTTTGAAGTAACTGTTGAGCTTTTGCATGAGCAGTTCCCGTATATATTTGCTGGTCATGGAGGCCAGGGCGATAGGCAGTTGGCGCTGGTCGCCCTTTTGCAGGAAATGGATCTTCATCGAGTTACCTGAATTACTTAATTGATAACTACTGGTATGGTCGTCCTCTTTGATCACTTTAAAATGCAGATCAGGAAACAATTTTTGTAACACCGTTCGATAATGACTGCGTCCGCTTTGTTTGTCGATGACAATCTGGAGGTCCTGGTCGGCGAACTTCTGCCAGCCCTGCCAGATAAGCTGGCTGACCAGTTGAAAGGAGACAGCCGCCTTATTTCTCACAGCGTCGATCATTTGATTGAACTGACCGGCCGGATAAAGCCGGGTCCAGAGTCCGGCAAGTTTTATGTGATTGGCCTTCATGTCCTTTTTCAGACCCCCGGCCGCAGTGACGATATCATCATAATCCACATTCAAGGGCATATCACCTGAATTATCATACCAGGGATATCCGTTGAGCGTATTTAAACCATCGCTTTCAAGGGCCAGTAACAATTGAGCGAATGTCCGGACAGGTTCTTCCCGCACGGTGGCCAGGCAGGCCAGAACACCACGCTGAAGGAGTTCATATTTTCCCAGCGCGTTATGGAGTTTCTTACTGTCATTGATGACTATCCGCCCAATACTGCCGGTGACCTTTTTGCATACGCTCCGACGCAGAGACTCCCACAGGGATTGAGCCAATAGCTCCCGCGGCAATTCAAACACGGCCGCGGAAACCACCAGCGGTCCTAATAACGGCCCGTAACCTGCTTCATCAATACCAATTATTATGGCCATAATTTTCCTCGCTGATACAACTAACGAGAAACTTATAATGAAGCAAGTCGAAAACGGGTAAAATAATATAATAAAGTATTAACCGACCGGTCAGTTTAGTGAATTTTTACCTGTCAATGCTCAGGCAACAAAAATATTTTTATTGCTTTAGTCATGCTAAGTTATTAATGTGTGATGTTTTAATTCTATTGATACCATAGATTTAATAATGCCAACCTATACATCAGACAATAAAAATAAAGTTAGTGGGACATTCACATTCCGACAGGGTGTACATCCACCTGAAAGTAAAGAACTTACAGAAAGAAGGCCGATCAAGGAGATTCGCCTGGAATCTGGTAAGACCGTTGTGATTCCTATGTCTCAGCATCTAGGCGCACCCTGTAAGCCTCTCGTGGAAGCCAGGCAGGAAGTAAAAGCCGGGGATGTTCTGGGAAGTTCGGATGCGTTTGTCTCGGCGCCGGTCCACAGCCCGGTTAATGGTGTGGTTAAGGAAGTCTCTGCCCAGCCTCATCCCAGTGGTCGTAAGGTTCTCAGCGTCGTAATTACCACCGGCCAGGAGCAGCCTCCGCAACAACCATGGCAGGAATTGCCGGATACGTTCGATTCTAAAAATTATGAGCCGGAAGCTATTATCAAGGCGATTCGTGACGCCGGGATCGTGGGGATGGGTGGCGCCGCATTTCCCACGGCCGTCAAATTAGTACCTAATCCCCAAAAACCTGTTGAAACCGTAATTCTCAACGGGTGTGAATGTGAGCCCTTCCTGACCAGTGACTATCGCCTGATGGTGGAAGCGCCAGAAGCGATTGTGGCAGGATTGCAACTGGCGCTACGCGCTGCCGGTGCCCGGAATGGAATCATTGCCATTGAAAATAACAAGCCGGAGGCTATCAGCAGCATCCTGCCTGTGATTAAAAATATTGACACTATCCGGCTGGCTATCTGCCAGACGAAATATCCCCAGGGTGGTGAAAGACAACTAATAAAAGCATTACTTAAACGAAATGTCCCTACCAGCGGATTACCGCTGGATGTAAAAGTAGTGGTCATCAATGTAGGAACCGCCTCGGCTATTACCTGGGCGTCTCTGGAAGGCAGACCGGTCACTGAGCGAATTGTAACCGTAACCGGCAGAGGAATTAAAGAACCGGGAAACTTCAGAGTACCGGTGGGGATGCTTCTGTCAGATTTGCTGGATATTTGTGGAGGACTTACCGATGATGCGGAAAAGATAATATTGGGCGGACCGATGATGGGGGTGACTGCGGATAATTTAGATATACCCATTTTAAAAGGAACCAGTGGTATAACGGTTTTGACTACTCATGAGGTATCCAGAATCAAAGAAACCGCATGTATCCGATGCAGTCGATGTGTGGACCATTGTCCGGTAGGCCTGGTGCCCACTCGGATTGCTCATGCAGTCAAGGCCCGGGATCTGGACATGGCCCAGGAGTATGACATGATGGCCTGCATTGAATGCGGTTGCTGCACGTATATCTGCCCGGCCCAGATACCTTTAGTGCAGTACATTCGTTCCGGCAAGACAATGCTCAGAACCGCCAAAGGCGGCGTAAAAAGAAAATAAAGATTATATCTGGCTGCGTTTTAACAGAGAAAACTGTTATATATAGATGGCAAAAGAAGAAAAAAAACAAGCTGAGAAAAAAATTCTGACGGTCTCTTCCAGTCCTCATCTGGCTGAGCATGTTACCAGCCAGAAAATAATGATAGAAGTGATTATAGGCTGTTTGCCGGCTGTGACATGGTCGATCTATATTTTCCGGCACATGGCGGTGATCGTGTTACTATCGTGTCTGATATCCGCCCTGGTTACCGAGTGGATATTCAATGCGGTTCGCAAAAAACCACAAACGATTAGCGATGGCAGCGTTATTGTCACGGCCTTGATTCTGGGTTTATCGCTTCCCCCTTCCATACCATTCTGGGCGGCGATCATAGGGACCGTAGTGGCGGTCGCGGTGGCCAAGATGATATTTGGCGGACTCGGCAACAATATTTTCAATCCCGCCATGGTGGGACGGGCGTTTCTGATGGCCTGTTTTGGTACATTGATGACAACCTGGACCTTGCCGTCACCGTTAAAAGCAAAGCTTCCTGATTCTGAAATAGCCGCGGTCACTCAACCGACCCCGCTGGCCCTGGCCAAGCAACCGATTAAGGATGCGGCCAATCCGGACTTGTTGAGAAAAGCTACTCCTTATAATCTTAATGAAAATGTTGGTATCATGTTTTATGGGATGACCAGCGGCTCACTCGGTGAAACGTCCGCTTTATGGTGGTTGATTGGCGGGCTCTTTTTATTGCTCAGGCGTACGATTACCTATCATATTCCGCTGGGTGTTTTGATCTCCTCGGGCGTTATTGCCTTTATAGCCTGGAGGGTTAATCCGGACGTTTATGTCAATCCCCTGGTGCATTATTGCGGGGGCGGCTTAATGATGTGTGCGTTTTTTATCGCTACCGATCCGGTTACCTGCCCTTTGACTAAGCTGGGTCGGGTAATATTCGGGCTGGGAGTGGGGAGTTTAATTATGTTGATACGTCTGATAGGTGGTTATCCGGAAGGGGTCATGTACGCGGTTTTATTGATGAATGCCGTGAACCCCCTGCTGGATCGCTGGACCAGGACAACCCCCATGGGAGGGCACGTAATTGTTGATTAAGTTTATCAGACAATCATGGCTGGTTCTGGTTTCCGCCCTGGCGTTTGGCCTGCTGGTGGCGGGTGTTAACGCCGCTTTGGAAGGAAAAATTGCGGAAAATGCCCGGTTAAAAAAAGAAAAAGCGTTGAAAACGCTGTTAACGGATGCTACCTCATTTGAAACTATAACAGATGATGAGGGCAACATGGTGTATTCGGTGGGAAAAGATAGTTCCGGAAATATAGCAGGTTATGCTTTGATTGCGTCCGGCGGCGGATTTGCCGACAAGATCGAACTGCTGGTCGCTTTTGACAGCGAAATAAAAATACTCAAAGGATTTTATGTGCTTAAAAGCCAGGAAACGCCGGGCTTTGGTGATAAGATTACCCATGAAAGCAAGCCCGGCGAAATCGGTTTTAAAAAACGTTTTCAGGACCGCCCCATTGATAACAAACTGATAGTGATAAAGTCTGGAAACCCCAAAGAACATACGGATGATAATACTATCGTAGCCATAACCGGAGCCACGATTACGTCTGAGGCGGTTACCAAAATCGTTAATGATGCGGCAATAAAAATGAAGAAATTATTAGAAAAGTAAATTCAAAAAATGGCAACAGGCGAAAAACTTGAGTTGAAACAAAACCAGACACCGGAGCCTCTCCTGCATTTCCTGCGTGGTTTGTGGGAGGAAAATGCCGTCTTTCGTCAGATGCTGGGCATGTGCCCGGTATTGGCGGTGACGGCCCAGTTGCAGCCGGCCCTGACCATGGGGATAGCCACTACGTTTGTTCTGGTATGTTCCAATGCCGTGGTCTCGCTTATTCGCAATCTGATTCAGGGTCATCTGCGGATTCTGATGTTCACCCTGACCATCGCCACCTTTGTGACTATAGCGGACAAGCTTCTCCAGGCTTTTGTTCCGGCCATGAGTGAAAAACTGGGTCCTTATGTTCCGCTGATTATCGTCAATTGTCTGATCATCGGCCGGGCCGAGGCCTGCGGGAGCCGTAAGCCCATAATAACGAGCCTGCTGGATGCGCTGGGAATGGGACTTGGTTTTACCCTGGGACTGTGCGTTCTGGGAACCATACGGGAACTGCTGGCGGACGGAGCACTGTTTGGAATTTCTGTTCTGCCGGAAGCCTTTCCCAAATGGAACGTAATGAAACTGCCCGCAGGCGCTTTTTTAACGTTAGGAATTTTACTTGGTTTAAGTAACCATTTTCTCAAGAAAAAGTAGAATTATGGATATTGCCGGCCATTTACTTGTTGTGTTTATATCAATCGCCCTGGTGAATAACCTGGTACTGACCAAGTTTCTGGGGATATGTCCCTACCTGGGTGTATCCCGCCGGGTGGATATGGCCTTTGGTATGGGCTGCGCGGTTACGTTTGTCATTACGATCAGCGGGACGATGACCTGGCTGATTAATAACCTGATCCTGCAAAAGATCGGTATGGATTATCTTAAATACATCGCCTTTATTATGGTCATTGCCAGTATGGTACAACTGGTGGAAATGTATGTACGTAAGTTTTTTCCGTCGCTCTATGACAGTTTCGGCATATTCCTGCCTTTGATCGTGACGAATTGTGCCATTCTGGGGACCTGCCTTTTTATTGATTTATGGGGATATGGTTTCCTGGAGGCCGTGGTGGCCAGTTTCGGGGCCGGGCTGGGCTTTACCCTGGCTATTTGTATTATGGGAGGGATACGGGAAAACCTGGAGTGGGCGGATATCCCCCAGGCGCTGCGCGGGGCCGGGATCACGCTGATTACCGCGGCCATTATGACCCTGGCGTTTATGGGTTTTTCCGGCATGATAAAAGGTTAAGAAATTGCACATGGTTTTACATGATATATTATTAATCGCCAATCCTGTATTAGCCGCCATCAATATCGGCTCGGTATTTTTAGCCGGTTTTATACTGCTGGCGGCAGCCCTGATCTTTGTGGTAATCCTGACCATTGCCAGTGTTAAATTAAAAATCGAACAGGACCCTACGGTCGAAGCAATTTTAAATGTACTCCCGGGCGCCAACTGCGGCGGCTGCGGGCTCGCCGGGTGCGGGGCTTATGCTGAAGCCGTGGCCCGGGACCATGGTCTCATGGGCAAATGCGGGCCCGGCGGGGAACAAACCGTCCGAGAGATTGCCGCAATCCTGGGTATTGAAGCGGCAGCATCCGCACCGGTCCGGGCGGTAGTCCATTGTTCGGCCAAAACCGATGATAAAATTAACTCTACCCGTTATCACGGCGTTATTACCTGTTCGGAAGGTCAAATGGTCGCCGGAGTCATGGGATGTCCTTACGGGTGCATGGGTTTCGGAGATTGCAGTCGGGCCTGTGAATTTGATGCCATCAGGATTATTGATGGTCTGGCCGTGGTAAATTATGAAAAGTGCGTGGGCTGCGGCGCCTGTGCCAGGGCCTGTCCCCGGCAGTTGATCGAAATGCTGCCCCTGCAGGAAGATCCCATGATGGTCATAGCCTGTGCTACGTTGGATAAAGCGAAAGAGGTACGCAGCTATTGTAAGGTGGGCTGCGTGGGCTGCGGGCTCTGTGCCAAACTGGCGCCCAACATGTTCCAGATGCAGCAGAATCTGGCGGTCATTGACTATGAAAAATATGGTTCAAAGGAAGAACGTGATAAAGCGCAGGGTAAATGCCCCCGTGCTATGATGGTCTATGTGGGAACAAAGGCTGAGACTATGAACAAGGTTCAGGAAGAAGTATTGGAAACCATGGAGAATAAAAATGAATAATGCTGTCACACAAACAGACATATCCGGTCAACAACCCGTGCGCGGAAAAGTGCGTGATATTTACGACCTGGGTGATTCGTTATTGATTATTGCCACGGATCGCATCAGTGCCTTTGATGTCATTATGGCCAACGGCATACCGGATAAGGGAGCCATCCTGACCCAGATATCCCTGTTCTGGCTGGACTGGCTCAAGGGTTCCGTGGAGAACCATTTAATCAGCACGGAAGTGGCGGATTTTGGTGCGCCGTTTACTGAATATGCCGACCAGTTGGCCCGGCGCAGTATGCTGGTAAAAAAAGCCAAGGTGCTGCCCATCGAATGTGTGGTGCGTGGATACCTGGCCGGCTCCGGCTGGAAAGAGTATCAAAGCAGCCAATCCGTGTGTGGTCATAAGCTGCCCGGCGGTTATAAACAGTGTGACAAACTCAGTGAACCGATCTTTACCCCGGCGACCAAGGCCGAACAGGGCCTCCATGATGAGAATATCAGCTATGAACAGGCTGTAGATATTATTGGCACCGAGGCTGCCACGTATGTGCGTGACAAAAGTATCGATATTTATGTGCGCGCGGCCAAATTCGCCAGTGAACGAGGCATTATTTTAGCAGACACCAAATTTGAATGGGGTTACTGTGAGGACCAAATTATCCTGATCGACGAGGTGCTGACCCCGGATTCATCCCGTTTCTGGCCCGCCGACAAATACGAACCCGGCCGCGACCAGGAAAGTTACGACAAACAATACGTGCGCAATTACCTGGAAAGCATCAACTTCGCCAAACAACCACCCGGCCCCACCCTGCCGGACGAAGTAGTAGCCGGCACACGCCAACGCTATGTGGACGCCTACGAAAAATTAAGCGGAAAATCATTCGATTAACCCAGATTTCCGATAAACTCCCCTCCTTACAAAGGAGGGGTGGCCGAAGGCCGGGGTGGTTGTCTTCATATATTTAGATAATCCAGAAAAATGTGTCCCTTTCTTTTTGCCTGCCATTCATCAACCCAATAACAAAAGCAGACTCACGATTTCTCATAAGCCTGCTTTTTTTCGACTAGCGTAACTTCTCTTTCGCAGCGTTATATTCTTCCCCTACAAACAATCTATCTCCCTAAAATACTTGCTTGTAAACATAAACATCTTCTTCTTGGGCAAGCTTATTTTGCAATAATTTTACCCTCTTACTAAACAGAATAAAACAGTGTCCCTAACTCCGCCTAACTCCGACGTCAAAGATATTAAAACCACCTCGGAGATGGACATCCTGCGAGGCAAGAGTGTTGATGTGATTTATAAAGAAATCTACATGCATTTTCTGGTTTATAATTTGGTTCGAGCGTTAATGTGGCAGGCATCCAGAGAACATGGCCGCCCTCTGCATCGTTTGAGCTATGCCGGCACCGTCCAGTACTTAAATGCCGTGATACCTTATTTGTGGTTCCTGTCAAAAACAAAGAAAGCACTGTATCTTTACCAATTGTTATTAGAATGGGTGGCTCATGACATTTTACCATATCGCCCTAACCGTATTGAGCCCCGCGTAATCAAACGACGAATGAAAGAATATGGCCTACTTAATAAACCCCGATATGTCATGCGGGAACAACTTGAGAGGTAAAGACTTATGCCTTATCTTCATGCCATTCGTGACTGTCCCTAGGTTTTCCCCTCGCCGTCTTGACCAGCCCGCTGCGCGTATAGGTGGTATCCGTGCGCCCGCCGGAGGGATTCTTCTCATAGGTGCGCCGGCCATAGAGGTCATACCCATAGCGCGTGGTTGCCAACGGCGTAAACCCATCGTAGCGTGAGGGAATAAAACTATTATCATCAATCGTTAATGCACAGGGATCGCAATAGGTGCGCATCTGGTACGGATGCCCCAATTCATCATAGTCATAACGCGTGATACCCCCTTTGGCATTGGCCTCCAGCAGCTTCTGACCGATCTCATCATAATCCATGCGCTGCACCGTCTGCATGGTCGAAGGCTCTCCGTCGATGCCGACCTTGACCCGTTTGGGGAAATACCGGCTGTCATACTCATATTCCGTGCGGAACCCGTTGGGATCAACCTGAACCTTGACCTGCCCGTTGGCTTCATATTCATAGGTCGTTTGTTTCGGCCCATTCCAGAATAAATAATATCTAATTCAATCCCTCCCTGTCTTTCTCAAGTTTGGCAATTCTTGATTCCAGAGAATATACGCTAAACCATAATTTTGGAATAATAGATGACATAATGGCTACAAGAAAAATAGGTATATCGAGATTGTCATTACCCACAATGTAGGTAACAGATACAATTAGGCCAACAAAAATCATTTGCATCAAAAAAGCCGTAATATTAACATATTTTTTATCATCATCTTTATCTTTATTAACATTTGAATCACTCATGCCATTCATCTCCTTTCGTGCCATGATTAATTTATCATTGTATTATTTATGATTGGGTTTTCTTCATCTTCCAGCATTTTATCAAAGACTATATGAAGTGTTCTTGTTAGCATCAAATATTCGTACC
Source organism: Sedimentisphaerales bacterium (assembly GCA_016930295.1). GTDB lineage: Bacteria > Planctomycetota > Phycisphaerae > Sedimentisphaerales > SM23-30 > JAFGHE01. The sequence goes on along the minus strand of JAFGHE010000208.1, from coordinate 821 downwards.
ATTCTACATCCTCGCCTTCCGCTGCATCTACAGATTTTGACCAAACATTACCAATTTCAAAACCTATATAACCTTTAAAAATATTCTTATAGAATCCTATAGCGGAAGGTGACTTAAGGGTAGAATCAATCTTTGAAATAGCTTTACCTATTTTAGAATCAATCTTTGAAATAGTTTTGCCTACTTTAGACATGCCTCTCCATCCAACTCTGCCGGCAAATTGAGCTATATCTTTCATTGCCTTTAAACCAGCATCTGCACTATCTCTTAGTGCGTTTGCCGCCAAACTGGCTTCAGCCTTTTTGACAAAGTTTAAAAAATTTACAAATCCTATCACCATTTGTTTTATATTCATGGCGAAACCTGCTGAACCGGATTGAAGGCTTGTTCCAATTCCAGTAGTAACTACCTTTTCTTCTATTTTACCGGTTTCCATACCTGTTAGATCAACATTATTTATTGGGTCGTTGAGGCAATACAAGTAGATATGCAAGGTTAATGGCTCGTTGTAAGTACCCAATACCGGGTCCCTTCCGGTAAATCTATAAATTGCCGGATCGAACCAGCGGGCGTTGCAGTAGTACATACCAGTGACGGGCTCATATTGGTAGTTGGCGAACTGGAAGGGATTATCGATGGTTTCCTCGGTTTCATCTTCCAGAGCCTGGCCGAAGGGATTATAGATGTAGCGGTTTTCTGTTTCGCCTTCGTCGTTGATTACCTGCCGGATGCTTCCCAGCCGGTCGTGGAGATAGAAATACTTTTCGCCAGTAGCCATGTCGCCATCGTGCTGCATTAGAAGCTCGCCGTTGGCCCAGATG
>JAFGHE010000207.1 GCA_016930295.1 Sedimentisphaerales bacterium | reverse complement strand
AATCAGGGCTGAGCCGGCCAGTGCAAATAACTGGACCGTGGAAAAAGGACCCCATGAAAGTGATAACCACGGCAGAGAGATCGCCAGGATAGCGCCTACGCTACCACCGCCGGTGACTCCGAGAGTGGACGGTGCGGCTAGCGGATTACGGAGTATGACCTGAAACACGCTGCCCACTAAAGCCAGGGTGCCGCCGGCAAGAAACCCGAGGCTCACACGTGGAATGCGCTGATAGATAAAGATGCGGGTATCGGTCGTCCAGGAGTTGCTGCCGCCGGTTAGATCATTGAGAACGGTTTTTATGTCGATTGGTTCACTGCCGATCAGAGGCGCAATTACCAATGCCGCCAGGGCAAACAATGTATAAAGAAGTATTATTAAAACAAAACGACGCCGGTTGAGGAGGGTTTTCATGAATTTCTTTCCTCTTTACCCGGCGAGGCCGGCGGTTCGACCAGGGGCAGAACAATGGGTTTGTCATTGATGGGATGGCGGTCCACCCATATTGATTGCCGATAAATCCGGCCCAGTGTCTCGGAGCTGATGACCTCATTAATATGCCCCTGTTTTACCATAGAGCCGTTATCGAGCAATAAGAGCCAGTGGCAGAACTGTGCTGCCAGGTTGAGGTCATGGGTGACGACTACCACGGCCATATTTTTTAGGGCCTGGTCTCTGAGCAGTTTAAAGAATACGACCTGATGATGCAGGTCCAGTCCGGTGGTGGGTTCGTCCAGCAATAAAATATCCGGTTCCTGGGCCAGGACCGAAGCCAGTAAAACGCGCTGGCGTTCACCCCCGGACAGATGCGAGAGGCTGCGCCCACGATAAGGGAGGGTTTCGGTCTGCTTCAGGCAGCGATGGATGATATGGAGGTCTTCGGATCGTAAAAAGCCCGTACCGGACAGGTGGGCAAACCGTCCCATGGCCACGACTTCCTCCACCCGGTAGTCAAAGACGCTGGCGACATTCTGGGGAAGATAGCCTAAAAACCGGGCAATCATCCGGCGTGAGAGGTGTTTCATATCGTGCCCGCCGAGCAACACCTCACCGGAGGTGCTGTCCAGGATGCCGGCAGCGCATTTTAACAGGGTGCTTTTGCCCGAACCGTTGGGGCCGATGATGCCCAGGATTTCACCGGGACCAACTTCAAAAGATATGTCCCGCAGATACCAGTTGCTCTCGGGATAGGTAAAGGAGACTGATTTAACGTGTAAAACACATTCACTCACTGAAAATCTCCGGATGAATAACCTGAGTTAGTCGGCGCGCTGTTTGTCCGAGTCGCACGCCCGGTATCAAGAGATAGTCTTCAGTCAGAAAGTAAATTTGGTTATTAGTGACGGCCGGAATATCGCCCAGTGCCTGCCAGTCGGAGATGAGTTCATTTTGCCGTTTATCATCAAGCGTCTCGCCAGGATGCGCTTCGATGATGACTTCCGGCCGGCGTTTGACCAGGGTTTCCTTGGATATCTGCGGGTAAGGCTGTTGGATATCCGCAAAGATATTGATCCCGCCGGCCACCTCGATCAGTTCATTCATAAAGGAGTTGCCGTCTATGGTGGATAGACCCTTCATCAGACCTGACGTCCGGCCCAGGGTGAAGAATATGCGTTTTTTATCAACGCCCTGGAGCTTATTCCTGATGTCATCGATTTGTTGTGTCATATCCTGACAGAGTTCCTGAGCCTCTGAGACACAGTCGAGGATTTCACCCAGCATTATGATTTCCTGCTTTATCGTTTCCAGGTCATTCAGTTCCAGGCTGAGGAACGGTATATTTTTCTGCCGGCAGAAAGCGATAATTTTTTCCGAGCGGCCCTGTGCAATAATCATATCCGGATTCAGGGCCGTGAGCCGTTCGTAGTTGGGATTGAAAAATCCTCCGATTTTATCCTTATGAACGACTTCCGGCGGCCAGGTACAAAAGTCGCTGACCCCCCTCACGCGCTGCTGGCAGCCCAGGGCAAACACGATCTCCGTGATGGCCGGCGTGATACAGATAATACGCTGAGGTCCGGTCACAGGATGATTCAGAGATGGCTGTTCGCTAACCGTATTGAGGCCAAGTGATATAAACACTCCCGTGATTAAGAAAACCATAAAAGCAAATAGAGTTTTAGAGATATTCATAATAAACAGATGTCAGCGTAAATCAAATAGACTATTATCCACTGGTTTAAACCAGCCCAGGAGAAAATCAGCTGATTTTACTCCGTAGATATTGTCTTCCTCAAAGGGCGCCATGGCCCGCTCATCCACGTGGCCGTCCACCCAGCCAATGTTGGCCTTTTTATCATGGCGAAAATGGATACTGGGAGAGGCATAGCCCCAGGCCTTCTGGATTTCGCCGTTGGCTAAGAAGAAAGGTGGTTCGGCAAACGAATATTCGATGAGATACAGTGCGCCATCCTCCTGTATGGCCATTGCCGTATCGGCAAACATCAGCGTCTCGCACGGCTGAGAGACCTCATTCAGACGCGTAGGTTTGTTATAGTCATTGCTTCCCTTTTGCCAGATCCGACTTCCCAAATAGGTCATATTATAACCATAACCGCCACAGCCATCTTCATAATTGAAGTCTCCGGGATCTCGCCGGCGATATTCCACCTGTTGCGGACATAGTTTCACTTCACCGCTATCCAGGTAATGGACTAAAGGGCTACGGGCGGGTTCGAACGGATCATTTTTGGTATTTCTCACGCCATGCCAGCGATGATTATTTGAAGTATCATACGCCTGGGCCGCCAGGACTAAATTATCATCATTTTCTTGAGCATAGCTTAGATTGGCCAGTAATAGTTGCTTAACATTACTCCGGCAGACTACGGATATGGCCTGGTTGCGTGCTTTGGCCAGGGCCGGCATTAAAACAGACAATAAGATGCCAATTATCCCGATTACGACCAGAAGCTCGATCAGGGTAAATGCCGGTTTATGGGTTGACCTTGTTCTCTCCATGAGTATATATTCCGATCAGTTATCGCGCCAGGATTCTTCCCGGAGCCACTGCCGGGAAATAATCTCAAAGTCATCTAAATTAATGATTAAATCTTCAGGTTCTCCCGGGTCGCAGCGTGCGAACCACAGTTCCTGGCCAAAATGGCTCTGCCAGGCGGAAATGAACAGCAGCAGATCATGTATATCCACGATGCCGTCCAGATTAATATCCGCATCATATTCCTGTTCACGTAAAAGGCCCACGGCCTCCACATCCACACCGCTTGAACCAAAGGTCGGCCAGGCATCATAAATGGGATGGTTGTCAGGATAAAAATCCCACTCGTTCCAGGTGTTCGGGTCGATAAATTCCATGGCGTTATCATACCAGTCGCCGCTGCCGGGGATATCGACAATCCTGACCTGAATGATGTGATCGAGGTCAACCGTTCCGGTCAGGACTAAAGGATGATCAGCCAGGAGTTGTAAATCATAAGGTGTTCCCATACACACGCCGTTATTATTTGGGTGTTTTCCGACCAGATTAAAGACGTCACTTATTTCGATAGTGCCATATTTACCGGTGGGGTTGGCAGTAATCGAAACGGAAGGAAACCGGGCAAAATGGTTCCCATCGGAGGAGACCTCGACGTAACCCAGTTCCGCGAACATCAGGCCGGAAATGGAGCCACCGCCGGTGTCGGAGAGGGAAACGAACCCGTTTTCAAAAATGGCAAAATCGTACCCCTGGCCGTCATGGATAATAGTGTTCGGATCATCACCATTATCAGGGTCGCCAAACGTAAAGGTTATCCGGCCCGGCTCCAGATTCTGCGCAATCTGGCCGGCGTCCAGATCACCCAGGCTGACGATATCGAAATTTTCGCCGGTAGCCGGGCCCAGGGCCAGGTTGGGATCGGTCCAATCCGGATCCAAACCTGGCGCAGGACTGTATTCAGCGATACCGGTAGCCCAGGCATAAAAGATCGGATTTAAACGCGCGGGCCCGTTCGGGTCCAACGGGTTGGCGTGACGACCGTTTTCATCGATATATCCGTTAATACCTGTTTCCTGATAAGGTCCTGACATCAGAGGTGCCACCAGAGCCAATAAAATAAAGGGCATAAATATATATTGTGTTGAAAATTTATTATCCATATAGATGACTGTATATCGCATTGGTTTCAATCAGAACTATCTGATATACTATTTTCGTCTGGTTTTTAAAACAAGTAAGGATACGGTTACCATCAAAGAGACCGAGGCCGGCTCGGGGATAATGGTATCCAGCGCAAAATAGGCCGGCGTATTCATGCCCCAGGTGCCGACGTCACTGGAGGAAAGGTTAAATTCCAGACTTTTCACCATGCCCAGGCCGCTCAGATCAACATACTCCCAGGTGTTCAGGATATAATCCAGTTGATTGTTGTCAAAACGAAAATCTGCCAGATAAAAATCTATAGCGCCTGTCGTAACTCCTGTCTCATCCTTGCCGGTGATGGTAAGCAAAAACCAATCCTTGTCATTGCCGTCGGCACCCCCGAATTGCTTGGCAAAAGCATCTCCGTTAAGCATGGAATAATAAGCGTAATTATTATTGGTAACAAACAGCCCGTCCAGCGTGACCAACGTGTCCAGGGTTATGGTCGGAATTTCGGTCCAGCCGATAAAGCTTATCGCGTAATTGGACGAGCCGCCCTGGCCGCTGCCGCTTATGGCGTTATATTGGGCGGCATATCCCTGGGAGAGTGTATCAGTAACATTGGAGTAGCAAAAGCCGTCCCATGAATCATATAGAGTGTCGTAATGGTTACTGAAAAAGGCATTGCCGCTGGTGAAAGCGCCTGACTCGTCCGAGCCGTTCCAGTAACTATCTGCTGCCAGGGATAAATCCTCCAAATCGGCTACGAGGGCCCATGTCCGGTTGCCGTTACATGCTAAAATCATTACCAGACTCCAAAATAAAATATTCTTCACTTTCTTATTTTTCATTACCATCACGATCCTTCCTTTGCCTAAAACATTAACAACTTTCCTGTAACAAAATAACTCAGTGCTGATTTCAAACGTATCTTAAGCGGTTGAGCCGGGAATGATGTCTATGGCCGTGATGGTAATATCTGAAAGCGCGGGCATAAAAAAACCTCACGCTTCGCGGAAGCATGAGGCTTGATTACCATGTAACAATTGTTTACACAACCATTTATGTCTGCCTGACTCAACCCACGAAGTCACATGTACAAACGAAAAGATATCTGGCAGGTCTTCTGGCTTACGGATCATCCTACCGGCCGGGCCTTCCCATTGTGACAACAGTGGCATAAGTCTGGCTTTCGTAACCGTATACAGCGGCGGGACCGCGACGGATTCGCACCGTCTTCCCTATTAAGGCTCTAACTGAGCCGCCAAATCCATTACATTATTTACTTGTCAATCGAAAAAATTATACTCCCCTATTTCAGGGTGTCAAGCAATATTCCAAAAAAATATAAAAACACTGCCTTCCAACGAAAAACAGACTTTTAATAATAGTACGATTTCGCATTTTTTATTGGTTGGCATCAAGGCCTATACGTACGAAATTTTTCTACGCCGTCCTATGACCATAGTTTTTGTCCATAAATGACGTAGAAAATGATCGAGTGTATACAGTATTATGTACAATCAGGTCTCAACTGGAAATAGCGTTTTCGGCTTTTAGCTGGCGGGTCATCAGTTCGTTGATAGCCTGTGGGACCGGTTTGTTTTGGAAAATGATTTCATACACGGCGTGCGTGATGGGCATTTCGACCTCATATTGGCGGGCCAGGTCCATAAGGCTGCGGCAGGTATTGACTCCTTCTACCTGGCCGGGGATATAGTCCAGGGCTTCCTGCACGGACTGGCCGGTGGCGATGGCCTGGCCAAAGGACCGATTTCGCCCCCTGGGGCTGAAACAGGTGGTGACCAAATCGCCCATGCCGCTCAGGCCGGCAAAGGTTTCCTGGCGTGCCCCCATGGCTACTCCCAGCCGGGTGATCTCCACCAGCCCGCGGGTCAGCAGAGCCGCCTTGGCGTTATCGCCGGCCTGCAGGCCGTCAATGATCCCGGCGGCAATGGCAATGACATTTTTGGTAGCCCCTGCCAGTTCCACGCCCAGCATGTCGGCATTGGTATAGACCCTGAACCAGTT
>JAFGHE010000206.1 GCA_016930295.1 Sedimentisphaerales bacterium | reverse complement strand
GGCCAGCAACGGAAATGATACCCCTTTGGCGACAGACCAACCCCATTGGCGGGGTCAAAAATCCACTTTTTGACCGCCAAGTGCGAAAATTGGGTTAAAACCGTTGTTTTTAATCCAGAAACAAGCGTTCGCATACTTTTGACGCTGGCGTCTATCACGGCTTGCTAAATAAATTTCCTTACGTCTCCCTAATCCAGTAACTCCCGGGCTATACCATACCAGTGGGATTCGATCCAGTCGTCACCTATAGGGGCTACTCTTTTAACCTGCCATCCTTCCAGTTCGAGTTCGCCGAACATGGTTTGGGCACGTTCCACATTGGTGGAATGGATAATCACCGGGCAGCAGGGCGGTTTGCCGGCCAGGTGTTTGGCCACATCGAGTCCGTCGCCCGGGTCATCTTCATTTTCATCAGGAATATAAAGATCATGATCCAGAGAGATCAATACCGTATGTTGCAGGACCTCATCGATATCCCGTATCATACTCCAGGCATTCTGCCAGACAATAACTTTCAGCGACGTATCGATATTTTTAATAACCGCTTTAAAACGATCGGCCCGGTTCTGATCGTCTTCAAGTATTAAAATATGAGATCCTTTCATGAGATATCCCTATAGCCCTGTTTTCCCTCTGCCCCTTATCGCTTTTTCCCTGTATTGGTCCTAAGAGGTTTCCATGAGGTTGGCCTGGGAATCGTCGGCAGGAAGGTCGAGATTTCGCAAGGCGCGGTGTTTTTCGGCGATGATGGCCTGGTCGGCCTGTCGGTTTTCTTCGGTTACGATAGCGGAGAGTCGTTCGGGGAAATCAGGCAGGGCGGACATGATTCTGTTCCAGGCGGGAATGCGGGGCAGGTCAGTGGGATCGTCGTGATAACGCTGGCCGGCCAGTCGCACTGCTTCGGCAAAGCTTTCGACGGCTTGTCCTTCGCTGTGTCGGTCGTAAGGCAGGCCGTTGATAATGGCATCGGCGGCATACTGATCAATGGCTTCGCGTGCCATATGGAGGTAGGAAGCCTGCAGGGCGTCAAAGAAATGGGAAGAGTAAACAATTCCCTGGGCACTCAGCGTTTGCAGGAGGACCCTGGCGATGTCGATGGACATTTTGAGCAGACCGGCCTTGTGGTCATCCGGCAGGAGCACCTGGTGTTTGTGTTCATATCTATCGGCAATATCAACCTGACAGACACGTGTAATAGAGCAGCAGCGGTACACTTCTGATAATGTTCCAATTTCCAGCCCCCAGTCGCCAGGCATACGCATGACATGGGCCAGCGAACGGGTCATGCAAATCTCACCTGAGAGCGGATAGCGAAAGCTGTGCAGAAAGTCAAGAAACTCCGGATGACCTACGGTTCTTTGCAGGGCACGGACCAAAGGTGTGAAAAATAAACGAGTTACGCGTCCATAGATCTTGTCGGTAACACGCATATAGTAGGCTTTGGTAAATTCAAAATCCATACCGCGTACTGAACAGGGATAACAAAGCCGGGCCAGCATATTACGTGAATAATTTCTGATATCGCAATCATGAACGGCAATCACCGTAAGTTTTCGGTTACTGAGCACATAGCCCATAGCGGTCCAGACCCCGCGCCCTTTGCCGTCCGGTCCGACATCAAGATAGTTATCCGCTAATTCCTCAAACAGGTCGCTGATCCCGGGTCCCGATGACCACACCACCGCATGAGTCTGGGTTAAAGATGACAATTTACGTTTGGCAGTAACAAAGTCATTGAAGTTTGAGGTCTGACCCAGACTGAGTATAACTTCAGAAATATAAGGAACTTGCGAGATTTCAGCGATTATATCGCTAAAGGCCGGCGACATTAGATCCCGGGGGATGATAGGTAAAATAAGGGCAATATTACGACGTTTGAGAATGTCACAAAGCCGGGCTTCCATCCGGTCAATATCAATGGTATTAAAATCGTGAAGTGTGGTTATGATTCCATTCTGGAAAAAATCGGACATAGCTGACGTCTCCTTTCGTCATCTCCTCCTCCTGATTAACAATTCCAAATAAGTTAATGCTCTCCTGTGCCTTTTCAGGCCAGTAATCGGACATTTTCCACCTGCAAGGACTGCTTCAGAATTGGTTCGTTGGATAGTGGTCGAACTGGCGATTGTTTATCAATCCGCCCTATAGCGCGACTACCTCTGGCAAGTAACGAAACCAAAACAGATGCCTGATTTTTCAGGTTATATTTGGAATGTACCATATTCCTGTTATTTTTAATTATAGCAGAAAGGTCAGGGGGAAACCAGTGTTTTATGGGCTGTAGGGCCGAATTTGTCCATCTGATCCGATTTAAAAGTGAAGGTTTGTTTGTAAGTGTGTTTAAAATATATAGTTGTGCATCCAAATTAAGGTCGGCCCAGTCTGTGGTATTTTCCGGATCGGCATTGTCAATATTGATTTGATAAGTCTTGGTCTGTGGGATTATATCGGTGAGTTGTTGAAGGTTAAAATTCGGATTTAAGCCCAGGCTTTGATGCATTGTAATGATTTTTCGGTGATATTCCTGACATATCTGCTGCCATTTAGAGTCGAGCCATTCGAGAGGGATAAGCATATGGTCATAGAGATGGTCGAGTTTGAATCCCTGTTGGGTGAAATCGCGGGTGATACGGGGGATATTTCTGCCGATGACAAATTTCCCGGCCACCCACGGTTCATGGAACACATAGCCAAATCCCTCCTGAAACGAAGTCGTTACCACGGCTGAGGACAGGGCCATCATATCGACCAGACTGTAGGATACCACATTTCCATCTGAAACCGTTCGCTGATCGCCTTTTTGTAACAGCCGGGTTCCAAAGCCGATGACGACCGGCAGATGATGTTCTTTGACGAACTGTTCCAGTCGCCGGCAATAGTCCATATCGTCCGGACTGTTTGGCGGCAGGGTGACACAAAGTTGATATTCATCGTTCTGGTTGTTCAGGGCCATCATCAGGACGATTGATTCGGCGATATTTTTTCTCCTGATCGCTTTGACCGGATAAAGTAATATCTTGCGTTCGGGATAGAAATAGAAACCGTTTTGCCGGGAAAAATCCGCTATTTTGTTTTTAATGTCCGAAACAAAATCTATCGGTTTAATATTCAGTTTACGCAGGGAAGATGTGGACATGCAGGATAAGGGCTCAGAGGCAAAATCATCCACGGCTACGGCATTCGGGACAATCGTAATAATCTCAGGATCGATACCGATGGATAGCAAATGATCCCGATCCGCAGAATTGATACAGGCCCACTGGATACGTTTTTTTTTACTGGTCGGATACATCATTTCGACAGCCAGATCGGGATCGTTTGTCCCGGAACATTCTTTCAATGTCCTCCAGCAGGCAACGCGATTAATCTCGGCGAAGTCATGCATTTGATATAGTATCCAGGCGGGAAGGTTTTCCTGGTCCAGTTTTTCCAGAAGCAATTTTAAAGCCAGGGTTAAAAAGGGATTTTTACCGAGGTTGGCATTATGGACATGCAGGACATACGGATTATCGGGACTGCTTCGAACCGGATTTATCGCCTTTAGCACGATATCGCTGATTCTGCGGGCCCGGTCATAAAGATCGGTACGATCGGCAGCGGATTCCTGGCTATAGCCTAATTCAGGTATTTGGATCTGATTCAGGGTAAATTCTGAAGGTCCCTGATCATGGGCCCACTCGATAAGATCATGTGCCATACTGTCGCCGGTTTTCTCTCGTGCGTCGCTGGTTATCAGGTCGATTTCCAGATTCTGAAACCCGCCATGAGCGATCAGGGCCTGTAAGGCATTGGCAATAACCGTACATACGCCGCCTTTTATCAGATGATAGTGCAGTACGCCTATTCGCAAGCTGTCCATTTAGTATTTAACCTTTATATGTTGAACTCAGATTATGCGTATCTCCATGTAAGGATTCTCAGGGTTTTAGAACCATTTCGACGATTTGATTCATAGTTATGGCAATGGCATGGGGTTTGAGGGCCCGGCAGCGAGGATCTTCCTGTCGCAGCGTTGTCTGCGAGGCATCACCGGCAAACAGCAGGGTTATGATTCCCAATTGTGCGGCGGCCCAGATATCATTAAGCATATCATTGCCGACATAGAGTATCTCATGAGGTTCGATACCCTGTTTTTTAAGGAAATCCAGGGCACGGAGAAAAGCGCCTGGATTCGGTTTACTAAATCCAAGTTCGTATGAGAAATAAACCAGCGAAGGATGAAAGTAGTCCTCCAGTTCCAGGTCTTTATGTGGTGAACTATTTCGCAAAAGCCGGCGTAAGTGCAGGGGGGTATAAAACTGGGCATTGGAGATAATACCCTGAATAATACCGGCCTGTTTTAAAGCTTCCAGTGCGGCATCTACCTGGGGATAGAGAAAAATGCGTTGTAAGGAGTATTCAAAAAAGTAGGCCCACCGATAGGCAGTATAAAGTCTTGGCTCTTCCTCAGCGATAATTAATCCGTGTGATAGTAATTTTTCTATAATGAGTATCCAGATTTGTTCTATCTCGACTTCCGGATATTCTATGCCTGCTTCTCTGGATCGCAGGTGTGAATCAGCAATCAGTTGCAGATATAGATCCGCCAGGTTTTTTTCCGGCGGTTGATCGTCATGAATCTTCTGGAGCGGGCGGGCCAGGTTGAATTTTTCTACCATGACAGCGGCAGCTTTTACCACACGTTCGGAATGTTCCAGGGTTTTTTCCAGGTCGCCCACATCGACGCCGCAGAGAGTGCCGTATATATCCCAGAGGATCACTCGAATATCGGAGAGGTCTGCCTGGGTGTAGTCTATCTCGGCCGGGGTGACGGTGCAATCATCCGGCATTTTGAAACGACGGTCCATATCCTGGAAATATTGCCAGAGGGTATCCGGAAAATCAAAAAATCTTTTCATAGTGCTATCCAGTCTAGTCATATATGAATAGTATGTCAAATTAATACCTGAAATGGTGTCCTTGTGACGCAGCAAATATCGTCAAAGGCTCTAAGATTTTTTACTTTCATTCGGGAGGATACCGCATTACACTATCAGGATATTTTAGTGAATAGTGTTTTTAGTGCAAGGAGAAGTATTTATGAAGACCGCAGAAATAAATGGGTTGATTATTCTGGCCGTTTTATTCAGTGCTACGAGCCTTTGGGGCCAACAATCCGGAGGTCCCGGCTATGAAATGGACTGGCAGGGTAGTATTATCAGTGGCTGGTTTTCAAATGGAAGCTGGATGGATACCAAAATAGAAGGAGAACCGGTGAGATTGTCTACGGATAATGGATTGATGATGGGTCTGCGTCTCAGCGGTGATAAGGAGTTTTACGGCGTGGATTTTACCCTGGCGGGAGTATTTATGGATATGGAATTGGATGCGAATCCTGCGGCGAACGTGCCTTCCGTTAAAGATGCGAGTTTATTGCTGGCCGAAGTCAACGGCCTGGTTTTTCCGGCCGGCAACACCATGGTGGAGGGGCGGGTCCGGCCTTATATTACTGCCGGAACCGGACTGGCCCTGTTTAACAGCGATTTTAGTGAGGCGGACAATGAAATCATGCCCAAGTTTAATGTCGGAGCAGGGGTGAAGTTTTTATTGGGTGATGAAGGGAATCCTGTCCTGCGCTTTGACTGGCGCTGGCATTATTTTATAGGCTCTGTGGCAAATCTGAAAAGCGATATTTTTCGTCAGGAGATTTCGCTGGGTATAGGGATCCGCTTTTAAAGGAGGACGTAGCGTTGGCACGTAAAAAGATAACCATTATAGGAGCAGGGAATGTCGGGGCTACCTGCGGGCACTGGCTGGCGGAAAAGGAACTGGCGGATATCGTTCTGCTGGATATTGTGGAGGGGCTGGCGGAAGGTAAGGCATTGGATATGGCTGAATCGTCGCCGGTGGGGGGCTTTGATGTCGGCCTGACAGGGACGTGCGATTATCAGGATACGTCCGGCAGTGACATTGTGATTATTACCTCCGGACTGGCACGTAAGCCCGGCATGAGTCGGGACGATTTGTTAAAGGCGAACACGCAGATTGTGGCCGATGTGACAGGCAACGTGGTTAAATACAGTCCCGATACGTATATTATTGTGGTGAGTAATCCGCTGGATGCCATGACCTACGTGGCCGGCAAGATATCCGGCCTGCCGAAAAACCAGGTGATGGGTATGGCCGGGATCCTGGATACCGCGCGCTATCGCAGCTTTATTGCCGGGGCTTTAAATGTATCGGTCACGGATATATCCGCTCTGCTTATGGGAGGACATGGCGACGACATGGTGCCCCTGCCGCGCTATACCACGGTGGCGGGTATCCCCATTACGGAACTGCTGGACGAGAAGCAGATTGCCGCCATTGTGGACAGAACTAAAAAAGGCGGTATCGAGATTGTCAATCTGCTCAAGACCGGCTCAGCGTATTATGCCCCGTCAGCGGCAGCGGCCCAAATGGCCGAAGCGATCATCAAAGACAAAAAACGAATCCTGCCCTGCTGCGCCTGGTGCCGGCAGGAATACGGCGTGGGCGGAGCTTTTGTGGGAGTCCCCGTCATCCTGGGCGCCGCCGGCGTGGAAAAAGTCATCGAACTAAAACTCACTGACCAGGAAAAACAACTCCTGGACGCTTCGGTAGCTCATGTAAAAGAACTGACTGCTCAGGTAGATACTATTCTGTGATTGCTAAGACGTACTTTTGGCCCTACCTTCATAGTGAGAGTCATATACACGAAAGATATTTCACGTACTTATTTACTGTCAGGACGTTGGTGTCATATTGTAATGCGAATTTTACCTGCGCAATATTCCCGGTGGATCATTTGGCAGAATTCTAGCTGGTCGAGAGCTTCCCGGATGGCTTTTCGGGTGGCATAACAGGTTCTGGCCAGGGCAGATTCACTTTGGCCGGCCTGAGGTTCTGAGGAGAGTGTTTCCAGGATGGATGCACGCAGATTTCCGTTGAAGAGGGCACGTTGTTTTAATGATGGATTCCGGTTTAATACCCATGCGAAGGGTTTGATGGCATCATGTTTAATTTCTATAGCTTCATGCCATAATCCCCACTGGCGCCCTGAAGCGCAGCTATTTTTTCTGGCAAGAGTTTTAAGTTTATTGGATCTTTTATCTATTTCAAATAAAGGTCCCGGCTTATCCGCTGGTTTACATATTTTAATTACCAGGTTGAAGTGATCGGACTCTGTAATTTGTTTGACCGTACTTAACATTAATCCTAATATTGCAGTAGCGTCCCTATTACTCTTTTTGCTGGCGAAGCCGGCCAGGCGATGTCGACAGACCAGTCGATAATATATAGTTAGCCAGGTCACAGATATGGGGAGCAACCGGGCAAACTGCGGTAATGCCCGGGCGGTTTCAATCAGCAGCCGTTCGATATCCGGTGTCTGTTTAGCCGGGGTAACATTAAAAGCTGCGCCCAATCTGGCCCATTGTTTTAGAACGTTATCCATTTTCATTAACAATTTCCTCAATAGCATCGACTAGTTTGAATGCACTAACCACTTGATCGAGGTCTGCCTGGCGAGAGGGTACCCTCAACATATTAAGATATTTACGAATGAATACGATTTCGTCAGGAGTGGGTTTCATGTAAAGAATATCTTCACGATCCTGGGGCCGATTAGCATAGAATTTCATGGCAAGCAAGTCAAGGCGACTAACGGCATAGATGGAAAGCTGCCCATACCTGCCAACAAATATACGTCGTGAATGCCAGCCATCCGGAAGGACATTAAGTTGCATCGCCTGGGCATTGAACCATTCTTCTGGAAGCCCTTTATCCAGAGCAACAGTTCGTGCTGCATTCAATAACGCATCAAGAGCTTCTTCGGGTTGGACCTGTATTACATCGCAATCCTGGGTTACTCTTTGACTGGGTAATAGGCCAGTAACCATACCGGCCGATCCTCCTATAAGTAAAATTTCAATAACACAATCCCATTGGATATGGTCGGCAGTGTTTTTTAGGGCTTTGAGTATGTCTTGGGAATCTAACGACATTATTAAATTGTATAGTAAAACTATACAGATTGCAACCAGTATTATTTAAGATTTTATGGTGAATCTACGCGGATAAAGTTGTAAGTCCTTGTGTAATAGGTAATAATGTAATTCTAAAATAAATATAATTTACGTTAACTAGAATGCTACTTTCTTACAGGGAATATGATTCGGGACGTTGTCCAGGATCACCTTAAGACAAAGCAATAACCCTGATAATGAGATTATGTAAGGAATCTGCATGATACAAGGATGGTGGAAGAGGTGGAGGGAGAGGGAATATGGACAAGCTGGCGTTTTTGGGTGCCATGCTGATTGGGATTTTCTAAAAAAACTAAACGTAAACGGAGTTTCTTCACCCTTCTGCCTATCAGCAGAAGGGTGCCCTTTTTGTGTAGGAATGACATCCATTGATTATTATATATATTTTTTTGTAGTTGGAATTTCCCCATCCCCAATCCGCCAGAGGCGGATGGAGGCTGCCACCCAGTCTTGGTACATTTGTATGCATGAAAAATAATATAGCTGCCATTAGGGTATGATGTGGTAGAATGGCAGTGCAAATATACTAATCCAGGATGGTGCGAGGCTCGTTTGCATCTATTAGAGTTCAGGCATCAAGGGAAAAGCTGATTGAGTATGATATGCCCTGGAGGGTAAGAATTTTTCTTCCAGGGATCATGCTGGAAGCATTAAGTGGATGATTTAAAAGAGATTACGATAGCTCAGGGCCTCTGAGGTCTGAAATAATTTTCTGATAAATCCAATATTTAAGCCATGTGGGAGGGCTGTTGATGAACAAGGTTAGTCGTTATTTTCTGGTAATTCTGATGGGTGTTTTATTATGCGGCGGCAAGGGAAGGGCCCAGGGGGTAAGCGAATTGTGGGTGGCGCGGTATAACAGGTTAACACATTATGATGATAAAGCTAAATACATAGCTATAGATAGCAATGGGAATGTTTGCGTTTTAGGCGATGCCTATCAGGGTGTTAACGTGAGAATTGTGTTAGTCAAATATGATAACCTTGGAAATGAATTGTGGACAGAGACCTACGATGCCTTCGGGCAGGATTATGCCCGGGGGCTGGCACTAGATAGTTCTGATAATATTTATATTACCGGTTATACCAGGCGCGATTCTACCTATAACTGGATAACGATAAAATATAACGCTGCAGGCGAGAGCCAATGGGAGGTAACTCATACTGAACCCAGTGCTGAAGTAGATTGTATGGTCCTGGCTGATGATGGAAGTGTTTTTGTGACAGGCTCGGGCGAATCTCGCAGTCATTTGACAATTAAATACGACCAGGATGGCAATGAGCAATGGTTGGCCAGGTATAACGATCCGTATATATACACAACTATTATAATGTATGATATTGCGTTAGATTCTACCGGCAATCTTTATATGTCGGGATATGCCTATGTCGATGGGAACAAGGATTATTTGACGATAAAATATGATCCAGATGGTAATGAATTATGGGTAGCCCGTTATAATGGGGTGTATAATGATTCTGATGAGGCCCATGATATTGAGATAGATGATGACGGCTATGTATTTGTGGCGGGAGAAACGGACAATAACAGCACGGGTACTGATTTTCAGTTGGTTAAGTACGATTCTGATGGACAGGAATTGTGGGCCACCTCCCTGAGTGCCTCTGGATATGCAGAAGAAGATATCGCTTATCGGTTATCACTGGATGAGCAAAGCAATGCCTATCTGGCGGGTTGTAGCGATTGTAAATGGGATAGCGACTATTTTACCGCTAAGTTTAATGAAGACGGCGATTTCCAATGGTCTCAGCTATATGACGGTTCGGGTCGAGATGAGATCAGAGAATTAGTTTTGGATAGTGAGGGGAATGTAATTGTAACCGGCATAAGTGATATGGATATTTCCGGTAGTGTGGATTATGATATTATGACCATCAAGTATAATACCAATGGTACCCTACTCTGGGCTGAGTCGTATGATGATCCGGGCAATGGTGACAATTATCCCACTGATATGGTTATCGACGACGATAATAATATTTATATTTGCAGCGATGTGTTATATTCTCAGAGGGCATGGGTGTTATTAAAATACGACAGCAACGGAAACGAACTATGGTCGAGCCGGGGACCTTACGTCAGTGTTCCATATGCTATTACTTTGGATGAAACGGGTAATGTATATGTTACCGGCTATGGATCTGATCCCAACATTGTAGGTGATTACTATTACTTGACTGTTAAATATGATAATGACGGCAATGAGCTGTGGCAACAGTATTATTCTGGTAATTTTTATTATAGTATGACATGTGATATTGCCGTTGACAGTACAGGTGATGTTTATGTGACGGGCGCTACGGTGGGGGAGATATCTATCTATTCATATAAAAACATAACTACCATTAAATATTCCCCTGAAGGTGAGGAGTTATGGGTTCATGAATATGGAGACAGTTATAATAATGAATACTGTAAAGGGATGGGGTTGGATAATAATGGTGATGTTTATGTGTACGGAGATTTTTTTGGTACCTGCTATGATTATGGAATATATAAGCTTTTCCAGCAACCAGGAAGTGATGCGGATGAGGACGGTATCATTGATGAGGTTGATAACTGTCCGGAGGTGGCTAATGTGGATCAGTTAGACAGTGACGCAGACGGAGTGGGTGATGTGTGCGATCCAAATAATGATGAATACGGCGAGGCCATTGCCCTGGATTATGGTGTTGGTTATAACGGCTCCACGCATCTGGCGACCGGGCTGTCATTGAGCGCCTGTGCGTTCCGGGACATGCGTGATGTATGGCATAGCTTTACCCCGCCGGTCAGGGGAGACTATATGTTTAGCCTGTGTTCGAGTTCGCTGGATACGACCCTTATGGTTTATGATCCCAATATGGCCGCGGAAATGAGATGTAATGTCGATTGCTGTGGTGAGCAATCGACCGTTAAGGTTGCTCTAAACGCCGGGCAGACCTATTATGTTCGCGTGGCCGGCTATAATGAGAAAACAGGTGATTATACCCTCCGCTGTTTTCTGGCCGGCGATCTGGATCTGAACGTAAAAGTGGATCTCCTGGACTTTGCCCTGTTTGGCTCAGAGTGGCTGATAGCTGATTGTTATGATTGCAACGCGGCCGATTTCGATTGTGATGAGCAGGTCGAAATGAATGATTTACATGAGTTCACCACCAATTGGCTGGCCGGTACCCCATAAAATCCATTTAATATTATCATCCGGGAGGAGAATTTTCCCTAACCAGGGGCTACCCCCCGTACCTGCCCTCATATTTCTTTCACCTGTTCAACTCTTTCCTGAGCATGGCCAAAGGGCGTTCTCCTCTCGCCTGCTCTAACATGGGTGCCAAGAGAGCCTCCGGTCTCAGGGCGAATTCCCATGGACCCCTCGGATGCCCTGAATCATATCTTTTTCTGGCAATATTCATAAATAACTGTATTATAGACAGTTAAAATATTTTAGATCATGAGCGAAAAAAAATTAATTTGTTCGTTGCATAATGGTTTTCAGATGATACCATTGCGGCGCTTTTGACAAAGGAATTGAGTCATGACATACTATGGTGATTGACTCATACAATTGAATAAGGTGATGAATGATTGTCAGATTGCCTTGCAACCCGTATTCGAAGGTTAGCCGATATGATGTTATTGGATGCATTTTTGATATCAGGGCTGATTTTGGATGAGGTTTAAAAATTTAATCAAGGGGATAAGTAATGTCTAAAAAACGCAGTAACGGCGCCAGTGCGGTTAGAACTCTGGGGCCCATATCGGATCTGGAGCGCCATTTACCTACGGACTGGTGGCAGACGCTTTTCAATTCTCTGTACCTGAAAACGGACGGGGATGTGGTTGAAAACGACCAGAATACCGCCAAAGAGGTGGATTTGCTGATCCAGGCGGCCGGCCTCTCGCCAAACGATCAGATTCTGGACCTGTGTTGCGGGCAGGGCCGGCACTGTATTGAACTGGCCCGCCGGGGGTTTCGCAGTGTCACGGGTATCGATCGGTCCCGTTATCTGATCCGGCTGGCCAAGAAACGGGCCCGGCAGGAGAATGTGATAATTTCATTTCATGAAGGGGATGCCCGTAAATTCCGGATAGCCGAAAATTCCTTCCATTGCGTGGCCATTATGGGTAATTCCTTTGGCTATTTTGAGCGTGAGGAGGATGACAAGGCGGTGTTGGAATCAGTTAAAAATGTACTGGTCTCTGGAGGGACGTTAGCCATGGACCTGGTGGACGGGAAATGGATGCGCAGCAATTTTGAGCGGCGAAGCTGGGAATGGATCGATGCCAATCATTTTGTCTGCCGGGAACGCTCTCTGGCCGAAGATGGCCAGCGCCTGATCTCACGGGAGGTGATTGTCCATGCCGAGAAGGGAATCATAGCAGACCAGTTTTATGCCGAACGCCTTTATGACCGACAGCGCATCAACGAACTGCTGACCGAACTGGGATTTATCAATATTCGGATCCATTCCGAACTAACGGCCGATTCCGAGCGGAATCAGGATTTGGGCATGATGGCCCATCGCATCTTCCTGACGGCCACGGCGCCTCATAAAATGAAGAAGGTCTCCAAGCGCGGTCCGATTTTCTCGGAAGTGACCGTGTTACTGGGCGATCCGAGCCTGCCGGACATGGTGAAACTGGGGGGACAATTTAACCCGGAAGATTTCGAGACCATTAAGAACCTTAAGGATGCTTTAGCGGAAATGTCCGCTTATGCGTTCAAGTTTCTTGATAATCATGCCTCGTTTATCACCCAGTTAAAAAGCGAGCCGCCCCAATTTGTGTTTAACCTGTGTGACGAGGGTTTTAATAACGATGCGTTTCTGGAGCTTCATATCCCGGCTTTTCTGGACATGCTGGGTATCCCCTATACCGGCGCAGGCGCGGCGGCGCTGGGGCTCTGTTACAACAAGTCGATCGTAAGGTCCATAGCTCAATCGATGGAAGTACCGGTCCCGCTGGAAACGTATTTTTGTATCGATGACAATGCGGCTAATATGCCCTCGGTGTTTCCTGCCCTGGTCAAGCCTAATTTTGGTGACTCCAGTATAGGCATCACTCAGGACGCGGTAGTCGAAAATTCTAAAGAACTGGTCGAATATATAGACCGCTTACGAGAAGATTTGCCCGGGCGTCCGCTGTTAATTGAAGAGTTTTTGCCCGGCAAGGAATATACAATCGGGATTATCGGTAATGTGGGTCTGACCTATCGAATTTTACCCCCTCTGGAAGTGGACTATAGCGGTCTGCAGGAAGGGTTACCTCCCATTCTGGGTTATGAATCCAAGTGGATGCCGGATTCACCCTACTGGACCCAGATATCCTACAAGAAGGCCCAACTGGATGATGACACCCAGTCCAAATTATTTGATTATTCCAACCTGTTATTTGAGCGGTGCGGGTGCCGGGATTATGCCCGTTTTGATTTCCGTACCGATGCCAATGGCGAGATAAAATTGCTGGAGGTCAACCCCAATCCCGGCTGGTGCTGGGACGGCAAATTCAACATGATGGCCGGATTCGCGGGCTTGAAATATTCCGACGTTCTGAATATGATCCTGGATGCCGCCCAGGAACGCATCAAGGCAAAACGATAGAACATCCATGTATATTATATTATTACTGGCTGGATTTGTTTTGCTTATCAAGGGAGCAGACGTTTTGGTCGCCGGCGCCTCGTCTCTGGCACGAATACTGGGAGTGTCTGATCTGCTGATCGGATTAACCGTGGTGGCTTTTGGGACCTCAGCTCCGGAATTATGCGTCAATCTCCTGGCCAGTATCAAAGGGGCCACGGCTCTTTCCTTTGGCAATATAATCGGCAGTAATATTGCTAATATTTTGCTTATCCTGGGTATTTCTTCCCTGATTTTCCCCCTGGAGGTAGGTAAGAATACGGTATGGCGCGAGATTCCCTTCAGCTTTCTCGCGGCGGTCCTATTGATTGTGCTGGCGAACGACACCTTCATCGACAGCAATCCGCCCTCCCGGCTTACTCGGATTGACGGCCTGGTTCTGCTGTCTTTTTTTATCATCTTTATGGTCTATTTATTACAAACTGCGCGCAGCGGAGCAGGGCAACCGATGGCGGCGGCAACCACTCAAGGAAGTCTCAGAAAGGCCCTGCTTCTGATAGTGGGCGGCCTGGCGGCTATCACCCTTGGGTCCAAATGGATTATTGACGGCTCGATGCGTCTGGCCGCGGACCTGGGTGTCAGCCAGAGCCTCATTGGCCTGACCCTGGTGGCGGTCGGGACCTCGCTGCCTGAACTGGCAACCTCGGTCGTGGCGGCCGTCAAAAAGAATCCGGATATCGCGGTCGGCAATATAGTGGGCTCGAATATCTTCAACACGTTTTTTATTTTGGGGTGCAGTTCGGTTATCTGTCCGATTCCGCTGGCCAAATCCTGCCAACTGGATCTGGGGGTCAATATTGTGGCCGGCTTTTTGCTCTTTGTCACCATGTTTACCGGCAAGAGACGTATCATTGACCGGTGGGAAGGCGGATTGTTTGTAGCGGGTTATCTGGCGTATATTATCTATATTATTGTGCGGGGTTAAAAATGATCAGGCAATTTTTAATGGCATTTGTGCCTATGTTTGTGGCCGTGGATGCTATCGGGATCCTGCCGATGTTTATCAGTTTGACCGAAGGCATGGATCATCAGCGTCGGCAGGCGACCATTCGCCAGTCGGTTCTTACCGCCCTGGTGGTGGCGGTCGGATTTGTGTTTCTCGGTAAAAGCGTTTTTCGTTTGATGTCCATCACGGTGCATGATTTTATGATCGCCGGGGGGTGCCTGCTGTTTATTATTGCGACCCTGGACCTGATAAGCGGGACCAAACTTGCCCGCCGGATTGATACGCTCGGTGTGGTGCCCCTGGGAGTGCCGCTGATCGCCGGGCCGGCTGTGCTGACCACCGGCTTGATGCTGATTGATTTATACGGGACTGCTATGACGGTCATTTCCATTATCATAAATATCTGTTTTGCCGGGGTGGTCCTGTTGACCGGGAATTTCTGGTCGCGGCTGTTAGGCCACGGCGGCTCGCAGGCGGTTTCCAAGGTGGCCAGCCTGCTTCTGGCGGCCATTGCCGTTATGATGATTCGTAAGGGGTTGACGGCCTTTATTCAGGGGATACCATAATACGATAGACAGGAGTATAAATGCTGCGCATACGTTATATTCAGAATGTGATTCAACCGATCAACCAGAGTCGTCTGGAGCAGGTGCAGGAGATTTTTCAGCAGAATTTTCCTGAGCTGGCCGGGTATGCCGGCGGCATTTCGGAACTGTTGACCAATCCCTTTAACCACGGGTATCTGGCTATTCTGCTGGTCTCTGAAACCGCCCCTTCGCGTGTGACGGGTTTTTCGCTGCTGCTGCATTTTCCGCAGATAAACTGCTCCTTTCTGGATTACCTGGCTGTCCGGCGTAATATCCGCGGCTCGGGCATTGGTAGTGCCCTGTATGAAGCCACGCGTGAATATTGCCAGGGGCTCGGCAGCCGCGGCCTTTACATCGAAGTTCAGCCGGACGACCCTGAACTGACGCCGGAACCCGAAATATTGTCGGAGAGCCGTAAGCGTATGCGGTT
>JAFGHE010000205.1 GCA_016930295.1 Sedimentisphaerales bacterium | reverse complement strand
TCAGTGGACTTAATAAAATAGCGGCGTTTGGGACTGCAGCAAGCGTTCCATCATATCTGGCAAGAGCAGCACTTGCTGGGCCAAGAAGTGGTATAAGGCGGGACCACTCAATATTAAATTTTTCTATGTTATCGAAATATAGTTTATCAATTTCTAGTTAAGAATTAATCTTGATTGACAAAAAACTTTTGTTAAGCTATTATATTATATAAAGTTATACAAAAGTTTCTTTATATCAAGGCGAGCAATAAGTTATGCCTGAAAGATTAGTGATTGGAACGCGAGGAAGTGAACTGGCGCTTTGGCAGGCGAATTGGGTCAAGAGCGCGCTGGAGAGGGTATATCCGGAGATGGCGGTGGAATTACGGATTATCAAGACCACCGGTGATAAGATTTTAGATACGGCTTTGTCGCGGATTGGGGGAAAGGGTTTGTTTACCAAGGAGATAGAACAGCAGTTGTTAGCCGGCACCATTGATCTGGCCGTACATAGTTTGAAAGATTTACCAACCCTGCTGCCGGATGGTTTGGGTATTGGGGCTGTTTCGGAACGTGAGGACCCTGCCGATGTGTTGATAACCAGGGACCATTTAACGATAGAGCAGTTGCCGGCAGGAGCGAAGGTATTTACCGGCTCCCTGCGTCGCCGGGCCCAGCTTTTACACCGGCGTGGTGACCTGGACATTCAGGATATTCGCGGTAATGTGAACACCCGTTTGCGCAAGTTCGAGGAAAGTGACGGCGCGGGGATAGTCATGGCATTGGCTGGTTTGCGGCGTTTGGGAATGGATGACACTATAGCCCGGAGCCGGCGCCTGAAACCCGAAGAGTTTTTGCCGGCCTGCGGACAGGGCGCCCTGGCAGTGGAGATTCGAGAAAACGATTCTCGGACCAGAGAAATGATATCAGGATTAGATGACTTGGGTACTCGAGTGACAACCACAGCAGAACGGGCGGTACTGGCCTGTCTGGAGGGTGGGTGTCAGGTTCCCATAGGCGCTTATGCCTGGATCAACGGTAACCAGTTGCACTTGCGCGCGATGCTGTCGGATCTGACAGGCCGGACGTTAATGACCGCCCGTGTCAGCGGGGATATGAATGGGCCGGAAGCATTAGGAAAAAAGGCGGCGCAGGAATTAACGGATAAAGGGGGACGGAAGATTCTTGATGAAATAAATGAATCAGCCAGAGATAAGGATTAGGTATTGAAAAGTCCAGTCAGGGTTTAAACGATGAGCCATGATAAAAATTTAATTCTCTCAGAGAACAACCATTCCCAAGGTATAGTCTATTTGGTAGGCGCCGGGCCGGGTGATCCCGGTTTGATTACAGTACGTGGTCAGGAGGTTATAAGTCAGGCGGATGTGGTTATCTATGATTATCTTGCCTCGCCACGCTTATTAGCACACGCTGAAGATTCGGCGGAATTAATCTATGTCGGCAAACAGGCCGGTTGTCACAGTCTGCCCCAGCCCCAGATAAACCAATTAATAATCGATAAAGCCAGAGCGGGTAAAAAAGTGGTACGCCTTAAAGGGGGAGATCCCTTTGTGTTTGGCCGAGGCGGCGAAGAAGCCGCGGATCTGTCAGAAGCGGGAATCGAATTTGAGATTATTCCCGGGGTCACAGCCGGGGTGGCGGCCCCGGCGTATGCAGGTATTCCGGTAACTCATCGGGACTATGCCAGCGATTTGGCCCTGATAACCGGGCAGGAAGATGCGGATCGGACCGGCCCCTCTCAGATTGACTGGTCTGTACTGGGTCGATGGAAAGGCACGCTGGTTTTTTATATGGGCGTGAAGAATCTGCCTGATATTTCCGCAAAACTTCAGGAGCACGGAATGGACGGTGATACCCCGGCAGGATTGATAAGATGGGGCACGACGCCGCAACAGAGAACGTTGATTGGGACTCTGGCCACGCTGCCGGATTTGGCCGTGAAGCATCAGTTTTTGCCCCCGGCCATTATCCTTATCGGTAAAGTCATACAACTTCGAGAGCAGCTTGAATGGTTTGAAAAACGGCCGTTATTTGGCCGGCGTATTGTGGTTACCCGGTCTCGCGCTCAGGCGAGCGATCTGGTCAGTCATCTGGAACGCGTAGGCGCCGAGGTGTTGGAGTTTCCTACGATTAAAATTGAACCTCCGGAAGACGATGAACCGCTCCGGCAGGCGGCGGAGAAACTAGGGAAGTATGATTGGGTTATATTTACCAGTGTAAACGGAGTGGATTCATTTTTTACCTGTCTGCATGTAAAGGGTTATGATGCGAGGCGCTTTTCGCAGAGCCGGGTATGTGCCATCGGGCCGGCAACCGCGTTGCGCCTGCGTGAATTTGGTATTGTAGCTGACCTGATACCTCAAAAATATGTCGCAGAATCCATTCTGGATGAAATAAGCCAGGCTGATAGTCTTAATAATAAAAAAATATTGCTGCCCCGAGCAGATATTGCGCGTAGAGATTTACCGGAAGGCCTTAAAAACAGGGGCGCCGAGGTCGATGAAATCCAGGCCTACCGGACGATGATGGATGAATCACCCAGGGATGATATTGTAAGGATTCTGGAGGAGGATACTATCGATTGGATAACTTTTACCAGCTCCTCAACCGTGCGTAATTTATTGCAATTAATAGAGTTAAAACTATTAAGGGAAAGAAAGTTAAAAATAGCCAGTATCGGCCCGGTTACCTCGGCTACAATTAAAGAGGCAGGCCTTAAGGTAGATGTGGAAGCCCGGGAATATACCATTACGGGCCTGGTAAAAGCGATATGTGATTTTGAACAGGTAAAGGCATAATATGATTGGCATATCCAAACTCTATTGTGGCACGGTGGAGCCGTCGGATCCGCTGCGCTATGGGCGCAGGGCAAAAGAATTGCCCAGCCACCTGCTGCAATTTTCTCAGGATAAAAAACCGATCGTGGTCTGGAACACGACCCGTCGATGCAACCTGGCATGTGTGCATTGTTACTCGCAATCGGCTAACAGGCAATACGAAGGCGAACTCACGACTGAGGAAGGCTTGGCGTTACTGGAAGATCTGGCTCAATTTGGGGCGCCGGTTGTGCTCTTTAGCGGTGGTGAGCCTTTATTAAGGAACGATTTGCATGCCCTGATTAAGCACGCACGCGAATTAGGTTTGCGCGCGGTGATTTCGACCAACGGTACTTTAATCGATCAGGCCCAGGCGGAACAATTTGCCGAGGAAGGGCTCAGTTATGTTGGCGTGAGTCTTGATGGTATGCGGGAAACCAATGATAAATTCCGGGGTCATCAGGGTGCTTTTGATGAGGCTCTGGCCGGCATTCGAAATTGCCGGAAAGCCGGAGTGAAAGTGGGTCTGCGATTTACCATAAACAAACGAAACGTCGCGGATGTAGGCGATATATTTAACCTCCTCATCGATGAAAATATACCACGCGTATGTTTCTATCATCTGGTGTACTCCGGGCGCGGCAGCAAGATGATGGAGGACGACCTGGATCTTGATCAGACGCGGGATGTTGTGGATTTGATTATCGATCGAACCGCCCAGATGTATAGACAGGGATTGGTCAAGGAGGTATTGACTGTTGATAATCATGCGGACGGCCCTTATTTGTATTTACGTCTTTTGCGTGAGAAAAATGACCAGCGTGCCAAAGAAGTGATGGAACTTCTGCAGATGAATCAGGGTAACAGTTCCGGCATCGGAATTGCCTGTGTCAGTTGGGACGGCAGAGTGCATGCCGACCAGTTCTGGCGTCATTATACTTTCGGCAATGTCAGGCAGCGGAAGTTTTCCGAGATTTGGATGGATACCAGCGATGAGCTTATGGCCCGGTTGAAAAATCGACGATCTTTTCTGCAAGGTCGCTGCGGTGTATGCCGCTTTCAGGAAATATGTAACGGCAATTTCCGCGTTCGGGCGGAGGCGGCCACCGGTGATCTGTGGGCGCCCGATCCGGCCTGTTACCTGACTGATGAAGAAATCGGGATTATAGATTAGGCACATCCGGCTTCGTCCTTAAGGACTACGCCGAGACAAGAAGGCACAAAGATTATTCCCTCTAGTGAGTAAGATATTGGAAGCAGAGAGACATCATACAAAAGAGTTCTTACCGCGTTTGATTGCCTGGGAGGTAACGCGCAGTTGTAATTTGAAGTGTAAGCACTGCCGGGCGGCGGCGGAAAACAAGTGCTATGACGATGAACTCACAACCGGTGAATGTTTTCATTTGCTTGATAATATAGCCGGTTTTTCCAGACCTATCATCATTCTGACCGGTGGGGAACCCATGTTGCGTGAGGATATCTACCGGATCGCCCGGCATGGGGCGGACCTGGGGCTGCGCATGGTCATGGCGCCCTGCGGTATGCTGATTGATGATGAAACTGTGGAAAAAATAAAAGAGGCGGGAATTGAGTGCATCTCCATTTCCCTGGACGGTGCTACGGCCGAATCGCATGATGGATTCCGCAATGTGCCGGGTGCATTTGACGGAGCGATGGCGGCCATAGACGCAGCTCGTCGCCATGATCTGGCTTTTCAGGTCAACACGACCATTACGAAACATAATATCAATGAATTATCGGATATTATGCAACTGGCAGAAGAAGTAGGAGCGATGACATTTAATCCCTTTTTGCTTGTACCTACGGGGCGGGGTAAGGAACTGGCGGATCAGGAAATTTCTCCAGACCAGTACGAGCAAACCCTGCAGTGGCTCAATAAACAGCGCGGCCGGAGTAAAATGCAGTTGCGCGTAACATGTGCACCGCATTATCAGCGAATCGTGCGTCAGAATCCGGTAGAATGTCATAATGCAGGCGAGCCCGGCTTGACTCCTAAAGGGCATGGCTCCCAGGCGGCCGGCTGTATGGGCGGAAAAAGTTTTGCCTTTATCTCCCATGTGGGTAAAGTGCAGATATGTGGTTTCCTGGAGACCGAGGCCGGCGACCTGAAAGAAAATAATTTTGATTTCGAATCGATCTGGAAAAATTCTGAATTTCTCCGACACATTCGCGATGTTGACCATTATGAAGGGAAATGTGGTTATTGCGAATATCGGCGTGTCTGCGGCGGCTGCCGGGCCCGGGCGTTTGCCCTGACAGGCGATTACCTGGCCTCCGAGCCATTTTGTGTGTATGAACCCAAAACTAAAACGTAGCCTATTATGAATGATCTTCAAAAACAAATTCTAGATGGTATTCAGCGAGACTTTCCTGTGACGGCCCGGCCGTTCGCTGATGTGGCCGGTCAGTTCGGTTCGAACGAAGCTGAAATTATGGCTCAGATCAGAGAACTTATGGCCGAAGGCTGTATCCGGCGTATCGGGGCTGTATTCAATGCGGACCATCTGGGTTATGTCAGTACGCTGGTGGCGGCTCGGGTGCCGGCGGACAGGCTGGATGAATTTATCGCCGATGTCAACCGACTGCCGGGCGTATCGCATAATTACGGCCGCAACCATACCTATAATGTCTGGTTTACCCTGACCATGGCCGGGAAAGATCGGATTGATAATTGCCTTCAGCAGTTGCGACAGAAACATAGGATTAACGAAATCTATTCCCTGCCGGCCGTGCGCTTGTTTAAAATCCAGGTGAACTTTAAATTTGAATCCAATACGGATGATGACGATAATCAGCGGAATCTCTCCGCGAGCAATCAAACCACTGCAACACCTGGCCATGATAATATTTTATTTGAATACCAGATAGAATTGATTCGCGAACTGCAAAAGCCGTTTCCGCTCGTGCCGCGCCCTTTTAAGGAGATAGGTGATAAGGTTAATTACGATGAAGAGGCAATATTGAAACAGATTAATGAATGGAAGACAACCGGCCTGATACGCCGGTTCGGGGCACTGGTCGCCCATCATCGGGCCGGATTCACAGCCAACGGTATGGTGGTATTTGAAGTGGAGGACGAAAATATCGTAGAAGCGGGTAACGTGCTTGCCGGGTATTCCCAGGTCAGCCATTGCTATCAGCGTCCGACGGCGCCGGATTGGCCCTATACCCTTTTTGCCATGGCCCACGCCCGGTCACAGGATGAACTGAACAGGATAGTGGAAAAAATGGTTCAACAGATAAATCCAAAAAGTTATAATGTTCTGCTTACCACAGCAGAGTACAAAAAAACCAGTGTACCTTACTTTATGGAGGACGACGGATGAGCCAGTCACGCACCAGGCATGAGGAATTAATGGAACAGGCCCGCAGCCTCATCCCCGGCGGCGTAAACTCGCCGGTCCGGGCCTTTGGCGGTGTGGGTGGAACGCCGGTATTCATGGAACGGGCCCAGGGGGCTTACCTGTGGGATGTGACAGGCAAACAATATATTGATTACGTCGGAAGTTGGGGTCCGTGTATTCTGGGTCATGCGACGGAAAAAGTTATTAATGCCATTAAAGCGGCCGCGGACAAAGGCACCAGTTTCGGCACGGCCACGGCCGCGGAAATTGATATGGCACGCCGGGTCATTGAATTAGTACCGAGTATTAAAATGCTGCGACTGGTGAATTCGGGTACGGAAGCTACCATGAGCGCCCTGAGACTGGCACGGGCCTTTACCGGTAGGGACAAAGTGATCAAATTCGCCGGCTGCTATCACGGCCATGGTGACAGTTTTCTGGTCAAAGCCGGCTCCGGGGCTACTACCCTGGGCACACCCACCAGCCCGGGCGTAACCC
This sequence comes from Sedimentisphaerales bacterium, assembly GCA_016930295.1. Lineage (GTDB taxonomy): Bacteria > Planctomycetota > Phycisphaerae > Sedimentisphaerales > SM23-30 > JAFGHE01. The sequence goes on along the minus strand of JAFGHE010000205.1, from coordinate 12,714 downwards.
CTGCCACAGCATCTGATACGTTAATAGCTGAGTTTAATGATATTAATTCAGTGAAGGAGTTGATTAAGGCCTGGCCGGATACCATCACCGCCGTTATTGTGGAACCGGTGGTAGGCAACGCGGGGGTCATTCCGCCGGTGGATGGTTTTCTTTCACAGTTGCGGGAAGTAACATCAGAGCATGATATCCTGTTGATATTTGATGAAGTAATGACCGGCTTTCGTTTATCGCCCGGCGGAGCGCAGCAGCTTTATCAGATTATGCCTGACCTTACCACCCTGGGCAAAATCATCGGCGGCGGTCTGCCAATCGGCGCCCTCGGCGGCCGCCGGGACATAATGCAGATGCTGGCCCCGGCCGGACGGGTCTATCAGGCCGGAACCCTTTCCGGCAATCCTCTGGCCGTAGCCGCCGGACTGACTACCCTTAATGAGCTATGCCCCGCAACCTACGATTTATTGGAAAAACGAGCCGCCCAACTGGAAGCCGGCATTCGGGCCAATCTGGAGAAACTGTCCCTGCCTTACCGCTTCCAGCGGATTGGCAGTATGGCCTGCCTGTTCTTTACCAACCGCCCGGTCCGCAATTATAACGATGCCCTCTCCTGCGACACCGACTCCTTCGCCCGCTACTATCACGCCATGTTATCTAATGGAATTTACCTGCCGCCCTCTCAGTTCGAAGCCTTCTTCATCTCTATCACCCACAGTGAAGAAGATATTGAAAAAACCATCGCCGCCAATTACGATGCCTTAAAAAGCTGCCCATCTTAATCCGGACACACCATAGTAAAGGTTTAAAGAATTTCTTAGCTGCCCCCCATAAATTTATCCATCTCTTCTTATTTAAACACTATCCCTTTCTTATTTCTCACTGTCATAGAATAACAGCCGGCCATTTTACGATCACGGAGCCAGTCTTTCCATATCGTCTTTCTAAATTTTCATCTAAATTGTCTCTAAAATTTCTTTGGGTCCTGGCGTAAGATAAGATGCAAGATAAATCCCCTTTCTGCAAAGGGGTAAACTTTAAACTCTTAGCGCGGGTAATGAATTGGTATCGAATGACATGTATAACGGCGGGCTGGGGGTAACGAACGGTTCAATCCTGGATGCCTGCTTTCGCAGGCATGACAATCAGGAGGGAAATCCAGTTGATGCTGTCGGAAAAAAGAAGGGGGCAGGTTCTATAAATTTTACCAGTTGGGGATGCAGGTTGGGTCTTCGGGGGTGTTGCAGCGGAGCCAGTTTTGGGCGAATTGGGTGAAATCGGCGAGGTCCACGTCGCCGTCGGGTTCGAGGTCGGCGCCGGCGCAATGGTCGGGAGCGGTGCAGGTGGTATTGAGCCAGTTTTGGATCAGGTAATACAGGTCCAGGTGGTTGACGTAGCAGTCGCTGGTGATATCCGGGGCGAGTCGATAGCCGGCGGCCAGGACGGCGGCGCAGGTATCGGGGAATATCCAGTCTCTCAGGCGGATGGTGCTGATGGATTGGGCCGGCAGGAGCAGGGGCTGCGACGGGGTGAAGGTCCCGATGTAAGCGCAATTTTCTGTTTCACTGGTGCGATATATTTTGGCGCTGTCGGGGTTAAAGCCGGTCAGCGAAAGGGTTAGGTTGATATTTGTGTCATCGACGTTGAGGATGACAATCGATACCTCGTTGGCGTCGGGGCTGATATAGGCGGAGATGCGGACATCGCTGTTATCAGTGGACGCTGCGATCCGATGCCAGCCGGGGTCGGTAAAGGCCGAATACTGTTTAAAGGCATAATAGGTCTGGTTAATGATATAGTCGGGATCGCTCTGCCAGGGGAACTCAACGGCCACCAGCCCGCCGGCATCGCCCCAGAACAGATCCCAGTATAGATAAGAGCAGACTCCCTCGTGCACGAGGCTGTTATGCATATGTTTGGCCAGGGTCATGGCGCCGTTAAAGTCCAGTTCGTCGTTGTTGCCGGAACATTCTGTCTGAAACAGGGGTTTGTAGCCGTAGTTAGTGGCGTAATTCTGCATGCCCGGTATAAACGAATCAGGATTGTAATATTCACCGTCTGTGTAGAGATGATGAGCAAAGCCGTACACGTGGCACGGATCAATGAGAGCGTCGATAAAGGCCTGAGAGCCGCCAAAACCCATGGTTTCCGGGGCGAGGAATTTGGGCAGTTCGGCCATTTGAGAATCCAGTTCCTGGTAAACTGCTTCGAAGGCCTGGTCGTAGCCGGCCCAGTCCTCGGTTTCGGTGGGCAGGAACTTGCAGGTCTCCCACTCGGCCAGCCAGTCAGGTTCGTTCTGGACACTCACGTATTCGATGTTGATGCCGTGATTGGTATAATCTGACAGACTATCCGCCCACCACTGGGCGAATTCGGGATACATATAATCGCCGGAGGCATCTTTTTTGAGGGTTCCGCCAGCGGTGCTGCCATTGCTTTTGAGGTAATCAGGCGGTGATCCTGAGGTAATCATAATGTTTATCGGATGGCCTAACGAGGTCTCGGCGGCCTGTACAATTTCAGCGGTGCGGTCAATATACTCCGGCAGGATATCGTAGGCGTTGCGGATCCGGTATATGTCCAGCCCCAGCTGACCGAAGATGACATCATAAATCTCATTCTTGAGGGGGTGGGCCACCAGCCAGTTTTCATAGTGAGAACCACTGGCGCCGAAACCTTCAAGCTCCTGATAAACAGTGCCGGTATCCACCGCGCCGGCGGCATCAAGTGGCTGTGCGGTGGAAATCTGCGGTAAGATCAGGAGTAAGACTGAAATCATCAGGCTTTTAAAAAAAACTGATGTTATTCTCTTTTTTCTTATATTTTTTGTGTTCATTATTTTATTTAGAGTGAATTTTTTACCAGTTGGGCATGCACTCCCCGTCTTCCGGCTCGTTGCAGAGCAGCCATTGTTCTGACAGTATCACCAGGTCTTCCAGATCGATGTAATTATCAGTAAATAAATCAGGAGAATAATTCGGTGTTATGGCTGTGGGGTTGAGAACCAGCCACTGGTCAAGAATTAGCAGTAAATCCTCAAGTTCTACGTAGCAGTTGCCGTCCAGGTCTGCCGTCAGCCGGTAGCCATAGTCCTTGGCCTCCTGGCAGGTGGTCGGGGCGACGAATTCGGGTAGTTCAATGGTGAATTCGCCGGGGCCGTCCGGGGTCACTTCAATCGTAGTCACCTTAGGGCCTGTCACCTCCGATGTCAGTGTAACTTTATACGTGCCGTAGAATCCACTGAAATCCGCGTTACCGCTGCCGTCAGTTGTGTCGAAATCGTTGGTGGTCCATTCGTCTATGATGGCTTCATAGCGCCGGCCCGCGGCGTTGAGGCTCCAGTCGGAATTTACAATGAAGTAGTCATCCCGTGAATGTGAATTTTCCCAGAAACTCCACATCAGGATGCCTTCTACCGAGGGGTGACTGAAAACGATCCGATAAAAATCTTCCAGGTCGTCGGCCAGTATATTCTTGTCCGGCTGGGCAATGTCAAATTCTGTTATCCAGATGGGCAGATTAAGTTCGACGAGGCTGTCCAGTCTGGCCATAAGATCAGTACGATCAAAGCCGGTGTCCGAGTGGCCCTGGACACCCAGGGCGTGGATAGGGGCGCCCTGGGCCGGAAGGTCATAGGCCATCTGTTTGTAGTCGGTTAGATTGTAACCTCCGCTTATCACCCCGTAATCGTTAAGAAACATCATGCAGTTCGGATCAATGGCGGAAGCGGCCTGGAACATCCAGGGGCGGATGTCATAACCGAGCCGGTCTTCAAAATAGGAATTATCGCACATTTCATTGTTGATGTCCCAGTGCATGAATTTACCTTTGAAGTGGTTAACCGCACTGTCGAGTCGGTCTTCCAGGGCGGTGCGCAGTTCACTGGTGGCCGGCAGGGGGGCATAGTCAAGTGCCTTGATCCAGTCCTGAATCACTTGTTCGCGCGTCCAGAAAAGGCAGTGACCTCTCATGGTTATATTATTGGTACTGCAGAAGTCATAGATGTTGTCCGCTTGCGTATAGGTGACGACATCTTCGTAGTACTCGTTGCTCCACCATTTCGAGGCATTTTCACACACGGCCCATTCAAAATGGTTTTTGATGAAACGCTGATAGGCAATATCGTCTATATGATACGAGCTGATAGCTGTACCGAAGGCAAACTGATGTTTTATTTGTTCAATTTGCACATCGACATCAGAGATCGTCACCTCCGGATTGCCGGCTTCAACGGCTGTGATGCGAAAATCGCCTTTACGGATTTGTTCGATTCTCTGGTTGGCCTCCGTTTCCCAGTCACCACTGCTGCTGACAATGACGGATACATCGTCAACATAAAAGTTAATTCCTGCGACAGGCCCTTCCAGGTAGAGGTGCAGCACGGAGAGGGTACCGGTTACTTCCAGGGTAAAGATGCCGGACAGGATGGTCCAACTGGTATCATTACATGGTCTGGCGTGAAAAATAGTATGATAGTTAGTGCCGTTGCCGTCCACCTGTTTGATAGTCATGGTGACATTAGCGGAGGAGGCATTTTCAATTCTGGCCCAGGCGGTAATGCTGCAGGTTTGCCCGTTTGAAACTTTACCTAATAATGATTGACCGATGCTGCTCCAGGTTGCCGTCCGGTTCGATACCAGCGCACTGTAACTGCCGGTATGCGGCGTAGTTGAGACAGCTATGGTGCTACTACCGGCGCTCCAGCCGGAGGTGGCGCCGGTTTCAAATCCGGGATTGGTTAAAACATTAGCGTCGGCATATAACGGTATCAAAGAGAACATTACGGCAGTCAGGAAAAGCGTCCAAGATATTTTTTTGAGCATTTGCATATCCTCAAAACAATGAGTTAATGATTTTTACCAGTTGGGTGTGCACTCCATTTCTTCCGGATCATTGCAGGAGAGCCATTGTTCGGACAGTATCGCAAAATCGTCCAGATCGACATAGTCATCAATAATTATATCTGGAGAATAATTCGGTGGTATGGCTGTGGGATTGAGAACCAGCCACTGCTCAAGTATTATCTGTAGATCCTCAAGTTCTACGTAACAGTTACCATCCAGGTCTGAGGCCAGCCGGTATCCGAAGTCTTTGACCTCCTGACAGGTGGTCGGAGGGATGGAATCGAGTTCAATAGTGAATTCCGTGGGGCCGTCCGGTGTCAGTTCAATCGTGGTTACCATAGGAGCAGTCTCCTCTGATGTCAGGGTGACGGTGTAGGTGCCGTAAAAGCCGCGGAAATCGGTGTTTCCAATACCATCTGTTGTTTGTGAGTCATTGGTGGTCCATTCGTCCAGCAGTGCCTCGTATCGAACGCCGGCGGCATTCAGGGTCCAGTCGGAGTTTACCAGGTGGCAGTCATCCCGCCAGTGAGCATCCTCCCAGAATCCCCACATCAGGATGCCTTCCACGGCAGGGTGGCTGAACGCTACACGATAGAAATTCTCCAGGTCATCGGCCCGTATATTTTCGTCCGGATTACTGACATCAAATTCTGTTACCCATATCGGCAGGTTCGACTCGGCAACGAGGTCGAAACGTGCCTTGGCAGTGGCAGGGCTGAAACCTGTAGTCATATGGCATTGAACACCAAGGCCGTGGATGGGGGCTCCCTGGGTGGCCAGATCATAGGCCATCTGTTTGAAGGCGCTTAGATTATAACCACCGTTAATCACATTATAATCGTTAAGAAAAAGCATGCAATCCGGGTCGTTGGCGGCGGCGGCCTGGAACATCCAGGGGCGAATGTCATAACCGAGCCGGTCGGCAAAAAAGGAATTATTGCACATTTCATTATTGACATCCCAGTGCATGAATTTACCTTTAAAGTGGTTGACCGCACTGTCAAGCCGATCTTCGATCGCCGTGCGTAATTCACTGGTGGCCGGCAGGGGGGCATAGGAAAGGGCCTTAACCCAGTCCTGAACCATGCCTTCGGCCGCCCAGAAGATACAGTGGCCTCGCATGGTAATGTCATTGGCACTGCAAAAGTCGTACATGTTATCCGCGTTCGTATAGGTAACGTTATCTTCGGAGGGTTCATTATGATACCATTTTGAAGCGTTTTCACACACGGCCCATTCAAAATGGTCTTTGAAAAAATTCAGGTAGCTCGTATTTGTCATCTGGTGCCAGGTTATGGCTGAACCGAAGGCAAAGTGATGTTTGATCTGGTCCACCTGCACGTCGACATCAGGGATCGCCACCTCCGGATTGGCGGACTCCACGGCCGTGATGCGAAAATCTCCCTTGCGGATTTGTTCGATTCTCTGGTTGGCTTCCGCTTCCCAGTCACCGCTGCTGGTTATGATAACGGATACATCATCGACATAGAAGTTAACCCCGGCTTCAGGGCCTTCAAAGTAAAATGTTAATTCGGTTAAGGTCCCGGTTACTTCCAGGGTAAAGATATTAGACAGGACAGTCCAACTGCTGTCATTGCATGGACGGGCCCAGACAACAGGATGATAGTTAGTACCGCTGTCATCTACCTGTTTGATAGTCATTGTAACATCAGCGGTAGATGCATTTTCGATTTTAGCCCAGCTGGTGACGGCGCAAGTTTCTCCGTCCGAGACTTTTCCCAGCAGTGACTGTCTTATGCCATTCCAGGTTGCCGTTCTGTTCGATAGGAGCGCACAGTAAGTGCCGGTATGTGGCATTGTGGTAGAAGCGGTTATCGTACAGCCGCTCGGATTCCAGCCGGAGGTGCTGCCGGTTTCAAACCCGGGATTGGTCAAAACATTAGCGCCGGCATATAGCGGCATCAGCGAGAGGGTTACGGTAGATATTATAATCAACCAAAAAGTTTTAACAGTCATTATCATTTTTATGTCCTTTATCAGTTGGATGTACATCCCGACGGCTCTGGATCGTTACATTTTAGCCAGTCAGATGCCAGGGCAGCGAAGTCCAGTAAATTGATTTTGTCATCGGTGTTTATATCAGGGGAATAATCCGGTGGCATAGCCATGGGATCGGTAGAAAGCCACTGCGCCACCATCACCAGCAGATCAGGCAGTTCTACCCGGCAATTTCCATCCAGGTCTCCTGTGAGACGATAGCCCAGGTCCTGTACCTGCTGACAGTCCATAGGAGTATTAAAAAGTACAAGGGTAGTGATGGATTGTGCAGGCAGTGATAGCGGAGAGGCCCCGTCATAGGTTTGGATGAGTTCGCAGTGTGTGGTCTGGGTGGTTCGGTACACGTTGCCGTTGCTGATCGTAAAACCGGAAAAAGCAAGATCTGTTTCAATATCAATATCGGCGCTGGTATTGATGAGTACCACACTTAAGTGCATATTATCCGGGCTGATATAGGCCGATATCCTCAAATCCTCAGAGTCGGTGGAGGCATCGACGCGTTGCCAGTCGGAATGTATAAAGGCTGAATAATGCTTGAAGGCGTAATAAACAGGGTTGATCGTATAGCCCGCATCCGGCAGCCAGTAGCCCTCAAGCGCCACCAGGCCCCCGGGTTCTCCCCAGAACAAATCCCAATACAGGTAAGCAGTGACTCCTTCCACGGCCAGTGAATTGTGTATCAGGAGAGCCAGGTTCATGGCATCAGTATATGTTTCATTAGCATGAGAGTATTCCGTTTGCAGAAGCGGTTTGTCACCGTATCCAGCCGCAAAGGAGGTCATGCCGGGGATATACCCGTCAGGATTGTCCCCGCTGCCGTCCCCGTAGAGATGATGGGCATAACCATAGACATGGTCGGTATCGATGAGTGCATCGATAAATGCCGCTGAACTGCCAAATCCCACGGCTTCGGGAGCCAGGAGTCTGGGGTCATTCGGACCCGGGCTTAGTTCATTGTAGAGTGCTTCAAAAGCCAGATTATACCCGGCCCAATCCACGGTTTCAGTGGGAGTGAATTTGCACGAATCCCAATCCGCCAGATAGTCCGGTTCATTTTGCATATTGATATAGTCGGCATCAAGTCCCGCTGCCGAGTAGGCAGAGAGGCTCTGTGCCCACCACTGGGCGAACTCGGTGTACATATAGTCACCGGACGTGTCCTTCTTGAGGGTTCCCGCCACCGTACTGTCATTGCTTTTGAGATAGGCCGGCGGAGACCAGGAGGAAATCATTATTTTCAGGTCACGGCCTAATGACGCCTCGCCCTGGGCGGCTATTTCAACGGATACATCGAAATTATCCTGATCGATATCGTACGTATTTCTGATACGGAAAATATCCAGGCCAAGCTGGTTGAAGAGAATATCGTACAGTTCGATTTTTTTAGGGTGCTGGGTCAGCCATCCGCCGTACCACGCGCCGGCGGCCCCGAAGCCCTCGATCTCCTGCAGGCGGGTATTGACATCCACCTGGCCGATTGCATGATTTGGATCAATATACGGGTTGATTAACTCGGCGTCATCCACATAAAAATTGACTCCGGCGGCCGGACCTTCAAAGTAAAAGAACAGGCTGGTTAACGTGCCGGTTACATCAAGGGTGAAATCTCCGGATATGTAGGTCCAGGTATCATCCTGTGCTGTGACCCAACTTACAGGATGATATGAAGTGCCGTTATCATCAGTCTGATGGACCGTAAGTCCTACAGAGTCACTGGCCGCGTTATCCAGCCTGACCCAGCCGGAGATGGTACAGGTTTGTCCGTCGTTTATCAGAGTCTCTATGGATTGTCTGATTCCCTGCCAGGTTTCTGATCGGTTGGAAACCAGGGCGCTGTAAGTGCCGGTATGCGGTGTTGTTGAGACGCCTATACTGCAACCGGCAAAGTTGGACCACCCGGAAGTTGTGCCGGTTTCAAAGCCTGGATTCTCAAGAAGATTCTGGGCATTTGCATAATAAGGTATGAACAGCAGGATAAGCAGGGCGGATATAAGTTTAGACCTCTTCAGGTTTATTGTGTTATCTCCCATTCTCTTTTCTCTCTTATCAAAACAGAATCATCATTTCCAGAAATTTTACGGATGCCTGACTGCCCTGATCGCTTCTTTCTGTAAATACTTAATGACTATTTGATTATAGCATAAGGATGGCTGATCATAAAGTAAAAACAGCACATATTATTCCTATAATACAGACAGATAAGTTATATGTTTATCGAAGATAAACCTGGTACAGCAAGTAAATTGCTTGCGCAGGCTGGTTATCAGGCTCATTAACCAGTCGTACTTCATTTATGTTTTTTTTGTAAGTTCAGAGGTTAATCGATGGAGTATCGCACAATCAGCCGGGGATGTTTCAGGGGATCACCATGATCCCCGGAATAGATACCCAGGAAGTCAGTGGAACCATTGTTCGTTGGGATCGTAAAGTACACTTTTATCTGAGTTGATCCGGTTTTATTAATGTAGTTTAATCCCTCGGTGTTGAAATAAGAGGACATCATGGCAGCCTCTGAGCCGGGGTCTGACGCAAAGCCGGCAACGGCTGCCGCATCAGATGAAGCCTCCCAGTCAGTTTGCTCCAGTATTACACTGTCACCAAAATAGCCGGAGACAATATCAACGGTACAACTACCACCCCAGGTAAAGGGATCCACAGAATATTCCGTCAGACCGCGGGTTAACTCCAGCCTGGCTGAGACAATAACCTTATCATCCGGCAGACCTGAGGTATCAAAGGATAAAATCGCTTGATAGGCCAGTGACGTTCCGGAATACAAAATATCACCCAGTCGCAGGGCGGCATTGCTGTTATCATCGGAGTTGGATCCATCTCCCAATCCGTCGCCATCATCCCAGACTCGGCCATCTTCCCCGCCCATGCTTGTGAAGGTTACGGGTGGTGTACGCGTGTTATAGGTAATGATAAGTCTGGGTCGAAGGGAAGCATCGGAATAATTACCGGAATAAAAGCCCAGATAATCGTACGTTGAATCTCCATTGGTCGGGTTCGTGAAGTAAACACGCAACTGTGTTTTTCCGGAAAGATTGATGCTGTTACGTCCGTTTTGATCGAATTCAGTTGAGGTCATTTGATTGTTCTCGCCCGGATCGGCCAGGAATTCTGCGACCGCGTCGGCATCGGCCGGCCAGTCCCAATCGTCGTTATCCAGGGCGGGACTACTGCCGAAACAGGGGTTCACCACATCAATAAGGCAATTGCCGCCCCAGGTGAAGGGATCGGTCCCTGACGCCGGTTTGAAGCCGCGGGTCATTTCCAGTTGGATCGAAGTAATTTCACTATCGTCAGGAAGAAAGGAGGTATCAAACGATAAAATGCAGCGATAGGTGTAGGCTGCATAATCACCCAGCCTTAAAGCCTCGTTCTCGTGATCCTCCTGGTCCTCATTGTCAAGACCACGGATGCTCCCGTTATCCCACATGCGTCCGTCTTCCGAGCCGATACTGTAAAATGTCTCTTCCGTTTCCACGGCCGGGTTCGAACTCTGCGTATTGGCAGAGCTTTGTATTGAATAAGCCGTTTCATTCAGATTTAAAGATAAATCACGCGCCTTTACCTGATAGGTATAGCTCGTATCTGCGTCCAGGTCGGTATCTTCATAGACGGGGCTATTCTGCCAGCCGCTATCGTGGGTCGGTTCTGTAACGTTGTTAAAGTAATACTCAATCTCGCTGTCATCCGTGGCTGTGGTAGCCGTCATGATAATCGAATCAGTACCCGTGGCCTGGGGCGCCTGGGCCCAGGTCAGAGGATTTGGGGTCGGCGGCACTGTATCTTCGGTTGTGGCAGAGAGTTGCTCTGAATACGCTGTTTCATTCTGGTTCGGGGATTTATCACGCGCCTTGACCTGGTAGGTATAGGTGGTGTCAATGGTCAGTCCCGTATCCTCGTAGTAGGTGCTGTCCTGCCAGCCGCTGTCATGATTTGGATCTGTAACGTTATTAAAGTAATACTCAAATCCGCTGTCATCCGAGGCGGTGGCGGCCGTCATGGTAATTGAATCGGTACCGGTGGCCTGGGGGGCTTGTGCCCAGGTCATGGGATTCGGGTCCGGCGGGAACGTATCTTGATCGGTCGTGGCGGTACGCTGCTGGGAAAAGTCTGTTTTATTGCGTTTAGGTGATGTGTCACGAGCCCGGACCTCGTAGGTATAACTGGTGTCCATGGCCAGTCCCGTATCTTCGTAGTAGGGGCTAACCTGCCAGCCGCTGTCATGGGTAGGATCGGTAACATTATAGAAGTAATATTCCACGCCGCTTTCATCGGTCGCTTCGGTCGCACTCATGTCGATGGAATACATGCCGGTAGCGGCAGGTTCCAGGTCCCAGGTCAGGGGGTTCGGAACAGGAGGATCTGAATCCATCTCTACTCCCATCAGCCAGTCTTCGATCATGGCCGAGAAATCCAGCATATTTACAGTATGATCACCCCCCAGCGGAGCTATATCAACTTCATTGCAGTCCTGACTCGTAAAACAGTCATCCCGTAGCCAGTTTAATACCAGCAGTTCCAGATCCAAAATATCCACTTTATCGTCGTCATTAAAATCACCATCGATGTAGTTTGGATCATAAATGGCCATGACGGATTCTTCACTCGAATAGCCGGACTCATTCAATGCCGTGTCCATCGCCGTGACGACATAGAAATACGTGACACTGTCTGTTACATTGGGGTCAAGATACTCAGGGCTACTCAGCAGCGAGCCGTTCAACTGAGTGTAACCGGAGCCGCTGGCAGTGGAGCGATAGATATGGTAGCCGTCCAGGTCGATTTCGGTATTGTCGAGCCAGAACAGGGATACGTATCCGTTACCGGTAGTGGCCATCAGCCCTGTGGGCGGCGTCGGGGGCGTGGTATCCGCAGGCATGGCGGAATTTTCGTTCGAGTTGCCGGACTCGTTGGAGGAAGTATCCACCGCGGTGACCACATAATAATACGTTACACCGTTTGTGACACTGTTATCGGTGTAATCTGAACTACTCAGCTGCACGCCGTTGATTTGGCTGTAGCCGCTGCCGCTCGTAGTCGAGCGATAGATATTATACCCGTCCAGGTCGATTTCGCTGTTGTCATCCCAGTCCAGGGATACGGTTCCATCTCCGGCCGTGGCCGCCAGAGAGGTCGGCGGTACCGGGGGAGTCATATCTGTTGGTGTAGCGAAATCTTCGTTCGAATAGCCGGACTCGTTGGAGGAGGTATCCACGGCGGTGACTACATAGTAATAGGTAACATCGTTTGTGGCATTGGGATCAACGTAATCGGAGCTAACCAGCAGTTCACTGTTGATTTGGCTGTACCCGCTGCCGCTCGTGGTTGAACGGTAAACATTATAGCCGTCCAAATCGCCTTCGGTATTAATGTCCCAGTCCAGGGATACGGTTCCATCGCCGGGTGTGGCTACCAGGGAGGTCGGTGCTGTCGGGGCGGTGATATCATCGCCGGCACCGGGCTGGTCGTCGTTACGCCGGGCGTACAGCGTGTCCTTGATAAAACAGCCCATCTCGCCTTCCCCGCAGCGCAGCGTCCAGTCGGTATTGAACATCGGCGGGCCCCAGTCATAACTGGCCACCCAGCCCGAATGGCTGATCTTCAGTCCTTCCACAAAATCCATGAGCGGTTGGCCATACTCACTGATAGTACCTTCCAAAGCGCTTTCTCCGCTGGTCATACTAAATCCCCATTCTGTCATAAATACGGGATGGAGCGCGGCACATGTTGTTATCTCATTCATATACGAAGGCCCCCAATACTCATCTAACCAGTGACCCGGATAAATATGAGACACATAGGCTATATTATCTCCACCAATGGGATCGCTCACCGGATAGTCGGCTGT